>JAFZDT010000101.1 GCA_017561055.1 Erysipelotrichaceae bacterium | reverse complement strand
TATGTACATAAACATTGCTAAACCTGTTTCGATTAACTCAATAATTGGTTGTGAGAATACACCCAATACTAAGTTCATCACTACAAAACAAATCATAGCAATTGCTTTACCCATATCTTCTTTTGCAGTAATACGAGTAAAATTCTTTTCTTTTTCTGTTTCCGCATCCATTGGTGTATAGATACGAATTACAGTTTTCATAAAGTATACTGTATTTAAAATTGTTGAAATCGCTAAAGCAAATAATGTAAAGAACATTTTTGCATTTGTTCCAACTGCAGCTTGTGCAAACAATACCTTAGATACAAATCCAGATAATAGTGGGAAACCAACCATAGATAATGCACCAACAGTAAAGGCAACACCCGCTAATTTATTACGATACGCCGCACCAGTTAATTGTTTAAAATCACGACGGTTATTAGATACATTTGTTAATCCATATGCCGCCACAAACAATAATGCTTTAGTTACTGCATGTGATAAGATGTGATAAATACTAGCAACAACACCAGCAGTTGTTCCTAAACCTAATCCCATATAGATATAACCAATTTGTGCAACAGAAGAATATGCAATCATACGACGAATGCTATTTTCTTGAATCGCATCCAATGATCCCATAATCATTCCGATAATACCGAAAATGAATAAGATATTTAATACATGACTTCCAATAATTACTTCAAATCCAATTACACGGAAGAAAATCTTAATTAATAAGAAAATATATCCCTTAGAAACCATTGAAGATAAGATAGATGCACTAGATAATGTCGCATATCCATAAGCATCAGGAACCCAAGAATGGAATGGGAATAACGCACTCTTAATTGCTAAACCAACAGACAATAAACAAATAGCCACTAATAATGGAATTTGATATTGGCCTGTAGCCACTAAATTCGCAATCGCTTCTTGCATATTGCTCATTAATAAATGACCAGTTAAACCATATAAGAAACAGATACCCAATAAAAGCATCCCAGAACCAAGCAAGCTCATAATCATATAACGAACAGAAGCTTCCAAAGTACGTCCTTCATGCAATTTATTTTTAATCATAATTAATCCACAAGCAGATAATGTATTAATTTCTACGAATACATACGCTGTGAAAATATCATTTGTGTAAACTAAAGCGATTAATGAACATAACAATAAGTTAACCATTACATAGAATAAATTTTGTTTAGATTCTTCAATTTCTCTTGCACGTTCTTGTCCACCACTAATAACACACAAAAACATAACAATACAGAAGAATACAGCCATTAATGCTTCTAATACACCCACACGAATTTCATTACCCCAAGGTGCAGGGAAATGTCCCATCATGTAAGTATAGCTTTCACCAGTAGAAATAACGAAAACTAATACCGCAATATTCAATGCACAAACAATACCAATTAAAATCATATTCCAGATTTTTGCTTTTTTATTGCTCAACATTGTACTTAACGGACCAGAGAAAATCGTTAAGATAATTGAAAAGAATGGAAAGTTTTGTACAAAAGCCATCTATTTTCCCTCCTTTTTCAAAATTGTAGAAATTTCATCTAAATCTAACGTACCATAACGTTCATATAGACGAATTGTCAAAGATAACATCAAAGCAGAAACAGATACAGATACTACAATCCCAGTAAGAACTAAACCACTAGGAATTGGGTTAATATATGCTTCCATACTTTGTACACCATTGATAACAATTGGAGCCGTACGACCTACAATAAATCCTTTTAAAGCCAAGAACATATACATCGCAGTATCCATGATATTGAAACCAATGATCTTTTTAATTAAGTTCTTTTGTAATAATAAGTTAGAGAAACCGATACCGAATAAAATCATCGCAACCGCTTCGCCATAATTACTCATCAAATTTGCGAAATCCATCCTAGTATCCTCCTTTTCTAAACATTACATAGAAAGTATACATTGTCCCAGCAACAACAACTCCTACACAAATATTTAATACTAAAATCAATCCACTACTAATAAGGTGTCCTGGAATACCCAATGGAATGATACTATGAATATGGTTAGCACCAGTATAGAATGAATAACATTTAGAAACACTATAAGTAGCTAATGCACAGAAACTTGTCCACTTATATGTATTTGCATTAAAGAATTTATTTGTCTTTTCAAAACCAAATGCATTTGAATATAGGATTAAAGCAGCACCAATAATAGCACCACCAGAGAATCCTCCACCAGGTCCTAAATGTCCAGCTAATACTACATAAATACCAAAAATCAATACCGGTGGAACCAATACTTTCGCAACCGTTTGTAAGATTTTATCTTCATATAAACGAGTTTGTCTTTTTTCAACTAGCTTCTTCTTATCATCTCTTAATAAGATTAATACTGTACAAGTAGCCACAAACAATACGTGAGATTCTCCCAATGTATCGAATGCACGATAATCCAAAATCATCCCTGTAACAATATTTACAGCACCAGTTTCTTGCATACCACTTTCAATATAACGTTCAGACACTTCATTGTGTACTGGATTATTTGGATCACCAAAAGTAGGCATATAAGAAACAGCTACTAATAATGTAAAGATAACTACACAACAAAAGAACACACAGAAAAACTTATATGATTTTTCAAATAAATTTAATTCTTTGTTGTTACTAACATCATAAATATTTTTCAACAACTTTTGTTTTTCATTCTCACGAGTTTGAATCGTTTCTTCACTCTCTAAGAATTCTTGTTGAGGTTTCATTTCCACACGATTTACATATACATCTTCAGTACCATAAAACCATGTTTCTAATTTATGAGAAAGAGTCTTTTTATATTTATCATTAGATACTTTTTTACTCATGATCTAACTCCTCCTTCTTATCCGTCTTCACAATCGCTTGAATTTTCTTCAATGTCGCAAAGAACAATAAACTTGTTACACCAGCTCCTACAGCTGCTTCCGTAATTGCTAAGTCAGGTGATTCAAGTAATACCCAAATAACTGAAATAATTAAACTATATGACATATAAATCAAGATAGAGTTTAATAAGTTCTTAGAAAAGCTTACAGCTAATGCACAAATTACTAGGAAAGTTAATAAAATATACATAATAATATTTGCCATTTTATTCATCCTCCCCAATTTCACCTAAGTTTACATGCTCATATTGTGAATGATCTTCATTTGTTACTACTTCTAATTGCGCAATTAAGTGTGAAGAAGTAGGAGAAGCCAACCACAAGAACACAACGATTAAAAATAACTTTAATGATGTGAATGAAAAACCACACATTAAAATCAATCCAATTAATGATGATGCAATTCCTAATGTATCACCCATCGCAGCAGAATGCATACGATTCAATACATATTTAAAACGGAATACACCAAACACTTGAATAACAAACATCAAAAGGCCAATAATCATGAAAATAGCCCCAGCAATAAAACGAATCCAAGCTAAGATTTCCATACTACTTGTCCCCCTCTAATTTTTCTAAATATGATTCCATGTAGATTCTTGTACCAACAATAACAGCCAAGAAACTAATCATGGCATAAATTAAACATACATCCGCTAAGAAACCTTCATTCAATTTAACAGCCAATGTCGCAATCATAACCATAACCATTGTTCCAAGCATATTTACCGCAACTAAACGGTCAGCTACTTTAGGTCCTAAAATCGCACGAATCAAACATAAAATGGCAAGAATACCTAAACAAACCAAAACAATTGTTGTAAATACATCAACAACTTGTGCCAATACTGGAAATTGATCAAACATATTCTTACCCCCTATTCCTTAATCCATAGATTTTCTAATTTTGTAATTACCTTTACGAAACTAGAACTATCCATTCCTACAGCTATACTCTTATCTAAACAGTGTACAGCAAAATGATTACCATCAATATTAACAGTAATCGTACCTGGAGTTAACGTAATCGCATTTGCTAACAACGTTTTCCCCGTTTGAGTTTTTAAATCTACAGTAAAATGCGCTAATACTGGTTCAACAATTTCTTTTTCAGACAAAATCAAACGAACTGCAGCTAAATTCGCTTGAATGATTTCCCAAAATAAGATGCCAGCATACTGCAACAACAACCATAGTGAGATATATAATTTCTTTTCTTTATTTAAGCTATAATCCATAAACTTACATGTAAACCAGAAAATAACCGCAGCTACACCTAAACCAATAACTGCAATTTCAGTTGTCCATGTACCATTAAATATAACCCATAAGCAGAAATATAAAACGAACATACTTTGCCCCTCCCTAATATCCTAAACCATTATTATAATACGCCTAAAAAATAATTAGTCAACCAAATGCAAAAGAATAAGATTTATTTTTCACAAATTTTACAATTCTAGCAAAATGTAAAGCAAAACATATAAATTACATAAATAGTATTTTCAAACTAAATATTAAAAAAGAGATTATTTTTCAATAATCTCTACTATTAATTCTAGTTTTTCAAGCAAATTCACATATGCTATAACAAGCTCTTCACTATCCATCACCAAATCACAATTTACACAATGAATAATATCACCAATCGTACGCTTACCATCAATATAGTACTCAATTAATGATGCAGCACCATGTCCTTTGAAACCTAATTTCGACATTTTATCCGTATATGCTTTATGTAAATCTTTCGCATCTTCATGATTATGTAAATATTCAGCCAATGATTGAATTGGAGAAACATACGTACGCTTGAATACACGTGCATCTTTGCATTCTAGTTCACAATCAACAATATTCAAATATTGTTGGACTTGTTCAATAGAAATTTCAATCCATTTCTTTTCTCTATTTATCATTGTTTCATCTAAATCAATAACTCTAGCATAATCATCTACACTCTTGATGAAATAGTTTTTGATATGTTGTAAATGTGTATAGGCTTCTTGTGGTTTTATTAATTCATTTTGATAATTATTCACAAACTTATTTAAACGTTTATTTAATAGTTCATGTTGTTTTACTTGAACTTCTAAACATGTTTTCACATCTAAATTAGATAGTGTATATGCATATAAAGTCGCAATATGACAAGAATAGGCCAATACTGCAGGATCAATTACATCCAAAGTATCTGTAGATGTATGATAATTTAAATCTGGCCATTGACCTAACATACAACATGGAATACCAATAGTTGGATCACTAAATACTGTATGATCCGAACCACCTGTAAAACATTCCACTGTATGATTGGTGTAGGCCACCATATCATCTGATAAATTTGGAGTTTCCTTACTTGCATACTCCATACACAATGCTGATAAATCATTGATAAATGATGGAGTCGAATATGGTAAAGAAGTTAGTGTAATCGGACCATAGAAACGTGTTTGTTTACCGCCGACCATATCCAAGTTAATAGCACCTACACATTTTTGATATTCATTATGATCATGTAAATATGCATAGGTTCCAGTAAATTCTGGTACTAAAATCACTTTAATTGTGCGTTTATTCTTAGGCAATTTACCTTCATTCATTAATTGCTTTAACACCGTTAAAGATTCAATTGCGGCCGCCACACCACTAGCATTATCATTACAACTACTCTTAGGATGACATAAATGTGCACAAATCAATACTTCTTCATCCGTTTCACCTGGTAATTTCGCCTCAACTACTTCAATTTTACCTGGATATAAAGAAGCTTCTATTTTACATGTACAACGTAAACTTTCTTTACCTTCAAATTGTTTCGCTAACCAATCACCCATTTTAGGAAATAAAACAAATCCAAAACATTTTGGTTCATCTTCCGTATGACTCCACCAGAAAGAAGTATAGTTAATAGACTCATACAATTGTTCTCTAGTACGATCACCAAAACCAGCATTGATAAAATCCGTTACAAAACCTACAGCACCTTTATCTTTTACAGCCCACATGTATTGTGCAAAAGGACCACGAACAAACACTAACTTACCAGTTAAATCTAAATTTTCATATTCTTTTGGATCATTCCCTTTATTTAAATACACAAAATCAACACCATCTGTAAAATCACAAGGATAACTCTTTTGAATAATAGAAACAGGTTCTGCACTTGTGTCTGCTAACAACATTTCAGGATCTTGTAATTGTAACCATCCATGCTTTAAATCCCATTCCATAAACATCTTATTTTGTAGATACCAAATATCAGGATTAGCATCATAACTTAAGATATTCGCTTCAATACCCAATTTATCAAACATCTTCTTACAATAATTCGCTGCATCTCTAAAACCTGTTGATGCTTGAATACGATGATAACTAGATACTTCCTTTACTAAGTTATATAAGCGTTTTTGTTGAATTGTTTTTTTGATACTTTCACTGTAATGTTTCATATACTTATCTCCTTATAACAAAGAGATTTCATAACGAAATCTCTAAATAATGACTGTAATATTATCTTTATGACCAATTTGAATATTTGGATTCGCTAAGATATAGTCCGCAATGCATTCAACCATATCTTTTTGAATATCTTTAACAACTTCTCCATCCTTAACCATATCAAATTCACCACCGCCACCAGCGCGATAGTTACTTAATAAGATTGTATAGTCTTTATCTAAATCCAATGGTTCTCCATTACGTGTCATAGAAATAACACGACTACCTTCTGGATTTGATACTTTAATTGTATACTCTAAACCATCCACCATATCATAGTTATAATGAGCAGGCTTAGGTGCTTCAAATCTAGGATTTACTACAATCTTATCACCATCAACTGTGAAGTATTCAGCGCACTTTTCTAAGAAAGCTTTCACTGTATGACCACTCATCTTAATTACACTTAATGTATTCGCATATACATAAGTAGATACGATATCACGCATTGTAATTTGTTTTTCAAAACCTACAGCATCATTAAATAACGCAACTGCAGAGAAATCTGCATCATATTGTGCAAATTGCACTTGATTCATAAATGATACAATTGGATGTTTATGTAAACGAGCATCAAAACGATCTTTAATTAATAAATCCATTTCTGTTTCACCCAATGGTTTATCCAACCAAGTTTGTACTTCTGCCTCTAATTCTTTTACAGCATCCATAATTTCAACATCAGGTTCACAATCCGGTTTTAATAGTTCTACATACCCTTTTTTCGTTTCACAATCATATACCAATTTCGCAATTTCTTTCGCATTATTCGCAGTTTGAGAAACTAATGTATTACAACAATATTGTCCTAAAGAACGATGTTGATGACCTGTAATTAAGATATCCAATCCTTCAATAGTAGAACACATACGATAACCCCAGTTTTCACCAGTTTGATTTTCTGTATTTACACCAGTATCTAAATCCTTTTCAAATCCACCATGATACACTCCAACCACTGCATCAACTTCTTCATTTGTACGAATCATTTCAACCGTACGTTTTGCACAATCATAAGCATCTTCAATTTCAACACCTACTAAATTTTCTGCTTTTTCCCAATATGGAATATGTTGAGTTACTACACCAAATAATGCAATTCTAGCACCATTAGGGAATTCATGAATTTCATATGGTTTAGAAATTGGTTGTCCATCCATTTTGATATTGCAACAAATACATGAAACACCACATTCTTCCATATGTCTTTTTAATACAGGAATACTTTCATTAAAGTCATGATTTCCTAAATTCATATAATCATAGTTCATCAACTTTAACATCTTACTCATTGGATGAATTTCTTTTCCTTTATAATTCAAATTAAAATAAAAAGTTTGTGGACTTCCTTGAATACAATCTCCATTATCAATAAGAATTGTATTTTCATCCTTTAATTGTTTAAACAATGTATTTACTTTCGCTAAACCAATCGCAATATCCTTTTGATCACTATATAAATAAGGTTCAACATAACCATGCACATCGGAAGTTGCTAAAATCGTAAACTTTTTACTCATAATTATCACTCTGCTTTCTATATACCTTTTTATTATACGTTTAAATAAAAAAAGATTCTAGATAAAACTAGAATCTTATTCACCTGTAGCCAATTTCTTACGAATTCTTGTAGACGCGAATTCAATAATAATAACTAATACAATCAATCCAGATAAGAAAGCACCAACAATTCCCCATCTACGAGAGTTAATTGCTTGTTGTAAAGCAGCACCAATACCACCGGCACCAACAATACCTAATACACTCGCATCTTTCAAGTTAATATCAAAACGATAAATCGTAGTTGAAATAAAACTTGCATATAATTGTGGTAAAACCCCTACACGAATTTTTTCAAATGTATTACATCCAGCCGCATCTAATGATTCAATAATACCATTATCCAAATCTTCAATAGCTGTTGTAAACATCTTACTAATCATACCAATTGAACATACACTTTGTGTAACTACCCCACAGAAAGGACCAGGACCTGTTACACGAATCCATACAAGCGCCCATACAAATGATGGAATTGTACGAATCAATAAAATAAAGGCACGAGTAACAAACGCTACTGGACGTCCAACAATATTCTCACTTTGTAAGAAACTAAATGGAACTGCAAGAATTGCACCAAATACTGTACCAAGAATCGCAATCGCCATTGTTTGGAACAATAAATATGGAACTGCATCTGTACTTAAGCTAAATAACATATTAGTATCTGGATGTGTTAATCCATAAACCATACCATACGCTACTTCAACACCTTTATTGGTTAAACCTTTAAATTCAATACCTGTTGCTGACCAAACAACTAAGCTAGTAATGAATGCCGTAATTAATAAATATAACCATCCACGACGAGGACGTTTATCAAACATTTCAAATACTGACATATCATTAACTCAACTTTCTTCTAATACGAGTACTAACTTGGTCAATAATTAATACTGTAACAAACAATGTTAATAAAACCATACCTAAACCATTATAATCACGCCATCCAATACGTTCATTGATTAAGATTCCAAGTCCACCAGCACCAACATATCCTAAGATAGCTGCTGCACGAACATTCATCTCAAAGCAATATAAACAATGACTTAAATATGTAGGTAAAATTTGTGGAATACATGCTGTCCAGAAAGCTTGGAACTTATTACATCCCAATGATTCTAAAGCTTCAAATGGACGTAAATCAATCGTTTCAATACTTTCAAATAACATTTTACCCACAACACCAAATGTAAAGATAACAATCGCAACCGTTCCAGCAAATGTACCTAAACCAAAAATTAATCCAAATACAGTTGCTAAAATGATTGTTGGAATTGTACGAATTAAACCTAATACAAAGCGTACAGCTAATAATATTGGTTTATTTTTATTAATATTACTAGACGCAAGTACCGCAAAAGGTAATGCTAATACACATCCAGTAATTGATCCCATCAATGACATTTTAATCGTATCAAATAGAGGACCTACAACATTTTCAAAATAACTAAAATCCGGATGAAAGATTTTCCCTAAGATTACAAAGAATTGTTCAAATCTTTCTACCACAGTCGCAATATTAAATTCCGTTAAATAAATTGAAAATGCAATGACAACTAATAAAATTGTCGCAATAAGAGGAACACGAGATTTTGGACGATCAACCGAATGCCCATTAGCCAAAACAATATGTTCTGGTTTAAAGATTCGGTCAAACAAACTTACTTTATTTTCCATAAACTATTTCTCATCCGCTGTAGTTGGAATTGGTTTCCCATTATAAACTAAATCTAAAACCTCTTGTGTTACATCTTTTGTTGGACCATCATACACCACTTCACCAGCACGAATACCAATGACACGATCCGCATAATCCAATGCTAAATCTACATGGTGGATATTTAATAAAATACTAATATTCATTTCCTTATTAATACGTCTGAAGTCACTCATTACTGCTTTAGCTGTAATAGGGTCCAAAGCCGCAACAGGTTCATCCGCTAAAATAATAGAAGGATTTTGATTCAAAGTACGTGCTAAAGCAACACGTTGTTGTTGTCCACCAGACAATTGGTCACAACGAGTATAAGCCTTATCTAAAATACCCACTTTATCCAAAGCTTCTAATGCTTGGATTTTTTGTTCTTTTGTATATAATCCTAATAATGTACGATACCAAGGCATATCTGGAACCATACTTGCTAATACGTTATTAATAACTGTAGAACGAGTAACTAAGTTAAATGATTGGAAAATCATACCAACTTTACGACGGAAACGACGTAATTCCTTACCCTTTAAAGTATTTACGTCAATACCATCCACAATTACTTGTCCACCTGTAACATCATGCATACGATTTACAGTACGAATCAACGTTGATTTACCAGCACCAGACAAACCAATAATCGCAACGAATTCCCCTTGTTCAATGTTTAAAGTTACATTCTTTAAACCTTTAACTCCATTAGGATATGTTTTACTTGCATTTATAAATTCAATCATATCTATATCTCCTTTATAGAATCATAACAAAATTGGAGTAGTTAAGAAACTACTCCAATCAATTTTTGTTGTTAAATTTGATTATTTAACTAATTCTAATGCAGCACGAGCACCGTCGTAATCAGCATCAGTAGCTTTTGCATATCCTGTATGAGAGTATACGCTGAAGATTGCTTGACCTTCTTCAGAATTGATAACATTGATTAAAGCGTTTTGAACAGCTTCGATAAATTCAGGATTGTAGATTTCTTTTACAGCTTTAGAAATAGCAACTGTATCGTTATAGATACCATCTGTAACACCGATAACATTTAATTCATCCCAAATTGAACCTTCGCGACCTAAACCAGCTTTACCTGTAGCATCAGCTTCAGTTACAGGAATATTCCAAGAATCAGCATAGTCATTACGTCCATCAGCATAACATACGATAATATCAACTTCTTCAGCAGCAGCTTGAGCAAATGCTGTACCGTAACCAGAATCTAATAATACAACGTTACTTAAATCAGAAATTTTCTTATCGAATTTTTCCATTAACCATAATGTTGGGTAGATGTAACCAGCAGAACTAGAAGTTTTTTGTACAGCCCATGTACAAGCATCTAAATCTTCCCAAGTTAATTCTTGACCATTGTTTACTTTTTCAGCTAATGCTTTACCTTTAGCAGTTGGAGCAGCATAAATTAAAGAACGATAGTAAGTAACTTGTGGACCATTTGTTAAAGTTTTATTAGCTTCACCATTCCAGTCAGCAGGATTTACAGAGTCGTTAGATAAACCATTTCTTGTAGCAGTTAAGATTACATCTGTTTCATCAGAATATAATGCATAAGTACCACCTGGTAACCATCCTAAATCTACTGTACCAGCAGCCATTGCTTCACCAGTAGCATCATATGAACTACCTACTGTAATGTTGATTTGATCAACTGTGTAACCTTCTTCAGCTAAAGCAGCTTTTAATAATTCAGGTAAGTTTTTAGTACCTGTAATAATTACGTCAGCATCTTTAGAAGGAACGAATTGTAGTTCTAAATCTGTTAAGTGTTTGCTATCTGTGTTAGAACCTGTTCCACCACATCCAGCAAGAACCATCAATAAAACAAGCATTACTGTTAATAACTTTTTCATCATAGTACCTCCCGTTAATTTCAGTAAATTACATTAAAATTATAGGTATATAATATAGGAATGTCAACGAAAATACCCAAACATTTTCACAAAAATTTCACAATTGAAATTGACAACAATCTATGTTATATTATAGTTTAACTACTGTGGGACTTAAAGAATTGCATTAAAAGCAATTCTTTTTTATATTTATCTTGCATACCAAAATATTTAATTTATAATATACACGTTATGAAAAATTATAGATATTCTTATATAGCTTTATGCGCCAGCTATTTACTTTACTATATTTCATTAGGCGCATTCTCACCATTTCTAAACATTTACTATGAACGAATTGGATTGAGTGGTTCACAAATTGGATTTATCACTTCTGCAGGATATATTGTGGCCATGTTGTTTTCACCAGTATGGGGTGCTATTACAGATAAAAATCATAAATACAAAAGTATGATTGCCTTTTTATCTCTAACAACAACACTATTAACCATCCTTTGGAAACAACAAACATTCTTCTTATTTATATTCATCTTTAGCTTATTATTGAATATTTTTAGAAGTAATATTGGTAACTTATTAGATGCATTAGCTATCCAATCTTGTAAAGAAAATAACAAAGAATTCTCCTTTGTTCGCGCAATGGGCTCTCTTGGTTATTTAATTGCAAGTTTCGGTATTGGTAACTTCTTATTTGAGAAATTCCAATTACAAGGACCATATATCCAAATCTTAGCTATTGGAAATGTATTATTAGTACTTTGCTTATTATTCATTAAACCAATTAGTCATCAAAAATCTGAAACAGTAAAAGAAGAAGGAAACTTCTTAGAACTATTCAAGAACAAAGATTATGTATTCATCTTATTCTTATGTTTCTTTACGATTATTGTTAATGATAGTACCATCAACTACTTAGGTAATCACTTGGTATCTACATTACAATTACCAGATTCAGCAATTGGTTTAAATACTTGTGCAATGGTATTACCAGAAGTATTTATTATTATGAATATTCATAAAATGATTCGTAAGATTGGTTTAAAGAAAAGCTTCATGATAGCTATTATTACACAAATCTTACGTTGTATCCTTTATGCGACAAGTACTTCATTACCAATCTTTATGATTGGAAGCTTAGTTCATGGATTAATGATTGGTGTTGGTACAGTTGGAGTTGTGGATTATATTCACAAGAAAATTCCAAGTCACATGATGGCTCGTGCTATGACTGTTTATGGAGGTTTTACAGTAATTAGTTATGCAATCCAAGCACAAGCCTATGGTTTTGTATACCAAATGTTTGGTAGTCATATGATCTTTATCATTACACTAGTATGTACTGCTATTGCTTTACTTATGACATTAAAAACAAAACGGTTAGATTAAAAAAGAAGGAAGTTTCAACTGAAACTTCCTTTTATGTTAAATTGCTATTGTATTTGGATATTGTAGGGTCGTAACTACAATATTTTTCTTTTCTAAACGTTCAGTAATACGAACATTGTGTTCAGGATTCGCATGGAATAAAACCAATGTTTTAGCACCAGTCACTTCAGCCATATATTCAATATCTTCATCATCCAAATGTACTTTGAAGATAATCTTATCTGCTTTTGCTTCAACACCATTTTCAGCACGGAATGTATCATTTAACACACCAGCCGCAATTGTACCTGTAGCCGCATGTCCAGTAATTAAAATCATATTCTTACTAGAACCCTTAACTGCTTCATAGTACTCAGCACTAACATCAGTTGTAATCATTCCATCACCAGTAATAAAGATACCTTGATGTTGTAATGCTTCTTTACGATCTTCCGCATTTTTAACAACAACTACCTTATCACTTAATTGATTACTCAATCCTTCTTTTACCCAAGCAGTTTGTTTAACAAGTGCATTCATACTTGTAATAACTGCTTCTTCTACATAGATTGTGCCTTCTTCTAGATGTTCATCTAAGAAGACTGTAATATCAATCCCTCTACCTTTAGGAGGAATTGGTAACAATACACTTCCACCATTACTCCATGTATCTTTTACATTTTGTAATAAACGATTGTATTGTTCTTGTTGATTTAGTGATTGACCTGCATAAGCACCATTCAAAATCGCTCCATCAACATGTTCTGGAATATCTGTTTGTAAAGAAGCAGATTGTAATACCATATCACCTGTATATAAAACCTTCTTACCATCGAAATTAAATACATACCAACTTGCACCTAATACATGACCCGTACGTCCCAATGTTACATCATAACCTTCAACAACTTGATGTCCCAAAGAGATTTCCTCGAATTGAATTTTATCTACATCTTCTTGTGTATAAGGTAATACACCATTTTTCTTTTCAACAAAAGTCATCCATTTTTTAATGAAACCAACTGTTTCCGCAATTGTTTCTTTTGTTGCATAGACTTTTCCAGTATATCCATAATGATATACTAAAGGTAAACTAGCCACATGGTCTTCATGACAATGTGATAAAAAGACACAAGAAATCTTTTTCACCACTTCTTCATTTAGATTTGGATAGAAACCAACAGTACCATCAATAATTTCACGTTTTACACCACAATCCAATAAAATGATTTGATCATCAACTGTAATACAATGACAGTTTCTACCATTTTCTCCACTTCCACCAAATGAAGACATACAAACCTTAGACATGTTACTACCTCCTATGCACCATATTTTTTAGAGAACCATAAATAATCCATAATTGTCGCCATAAATGTTGCGCCAGTATATTGATTTAAGATGCCTTTACTACAAGCTCTTTCACCATATACAGTAACATCATCTTTACGAACATCCTTACCTGTTAAGAATACAGGAACAGGATCTGCAGAGTGGTCTCTACGACAACAAGGAGTAGAGTGGTCTGCAATCATACCATAATAGATATCTCTATCTTTATTTTGTTCTAACCAATAAGCAAACATTGTATCGATTTTTTCAACGATTTCAGCTTTCTTAAATGGTAAATTATCATGTCCACATAAGTCAGTACCCTTAACATGAACGATAACTAAATCATAATTTTCTAATAATTCTTGAGCTAATTCAGCTTTTCCTTGGTAATCTGTGTCAAAACCACCAGTGAAAGTTTCTTTAGAATATCCATCGAAACCACACATTCTACCAATACCCGTAATTGTTTCATCACCAGCTAAAACCGCAACTTTAGCTCCTTTATACATAGAAGTGAATGGAGGTAATACCATTGCTTTACCACTACCTCTAGTTAAGATGAAGTTTGCAGGCAATTTACCTTCCGCAACTCTTTTTTGGTTAACTGGATGGTCTTTCCAAATTTCATATGCTTTGTGTAATAATTTCCACAACATTTCAGCTGTTTTATAGTTATCATCACCAACAGCATCTTCTTTTGGATCTACAATCTTCATACCTTCGCAAGCAGTACCTGGGTCAACATCAGAAATGCTACCACCTAAACCAGCTCCACGAACTACTACAGCCAAACGGTGTTCAGTTAAAGATGTCACCAATAATTGATAACCTTCAATTTCAATACCATTTACAGCCGCAACTAATTGATCAATATCTTCTTTTTCTTTAATACGACCAGCACGACGATCAACTACTACATAGTTTTCATCAACTGTTCCTAAATTACCTCTGAAAGCAACATCACCATCTTGCAATGTCATTCCAGCACTGTAAGCTTCAACAGATCCTCTACCTGTGTAATACTTTTCTGGGTCATATCCGAATAAACAGATATGTCCCCAGTCAGTACCACAACGAGTACCTGCTTTATATGGGTGTACTAAACCCGTCATACCACTAGCCGCTAACATATCCAATGTAGGATGGTTCGCATATTCAAGTGGTGTTTTATAACCCATTTCTTCAATTGGACGATCCCCAAGACCATCACTAATTAACATAATACATTTTTTGTTAGACGCACTATTTTTTCCCATATTAATTACGCTTTCTTATAACGATCGATAAATACGAATGCACCGATTGCTAAACAGATAACCCAAACTAAACCTTTTGTTAAGCCAGTTGCAGCAGGATTGTATGTATAAGCAATAGCACTAGAACCGTTTACTGCTACTTTACCAGAAACAGAAACAGATAACATTTCATCTTTTTCACCTAATTTGAAGTTTGCATATTTGTTTGGAGTAGTTACTTTTACAATGTCATTTCCTTTTGGAGTATAGATTGTTAAAGCATATTTTCCAATTGCATTAGAGAAATAGTTTTTGAATGTGTAGCTAATAGAATTAGTATTACCACCATTTGTATCAGCTACAAGATTTTCTTTATAGAATTCAGGACAATTTAATACAGCAGTTAAAGTAGCTTCTTGAGTTGGGTCAACTACTTTAGCACGTAAATATTTAACAGAACCTTGTCCCCATTCTTCTAATTCAGCAACAATATTTGTACCTTCTACTGAAACAACTTCAGCATTAGCTACAGTTTTAATTAAATAAATATATCCATCACTTCCAGCTGTTTCTTTAACAGTTGTTGTTAATTCACCATCAATACCATTTGGTACGAATGTTTCAGTATAAGAAGCGATTTCTACATAACTTTCATCTTCAGCCATAACTGCAGTTGTCATGAAACCAAGACATAATACAGCGGCGATAACAATTTTAACTAATTTTTTCATCTTAATTACCCTCCTATACTAATCCAATCCATGAGAACCATGTGAAGTAAGCAACACCTAAGATTAACCATTTAGCGAATAATACTAACATACCATAAAGGAATTGATCCTTAACTGTAAAGTAACCTGTTGAATAGAAAATCAAGTTAGGTTTGCAGTGTGGTGGCAATGTAATAGAGTCACAAATTGTGAAACATGCAGGCAATGCTAATACAACTGGATTCATACCAATGCTTTGTGCAATTGTAATAATTGCAGGAATTAAGATAATTACACGTACGTTCTTACTTGTAAATACTAAGTGAGAGAAAGACGCGATGAACATTACGATCATATATAATACAAATGGTGACATGCTAGCTAAATCGAAGTTTGCGAAAATAGCATTTAATAAGAATGAAGCAGCACCAGAAGCATCTAATGCTAAACCTACAGAATAAGCACCACAAGAGAATACCATTAAATCCCAAGGAATTTTTGTTTCTTTCCAGTTTAAGATTCCGATATATGGTAAGTAGAATAATGCAGCAGCTAATAAAGCAACCATTACTAATGACATTTGGAAACCAAATAATGTAATGTGGTTACCATCTGTAGCCCATAAGAATACTGTTAATGCGAAGATAATCATCGCTTTGATTTCAACTGATGTAATAGGACCTAAAGCTTTTAATTCATCTTTTAACGCTTTGTTAGGATCTTCTCCAGCTTCTACTGGTGGAGTATTTACTTCAGATGGGAATAAGAACATACCAATAATCATAGCTACGATTAATGAAACGATTGTAATAGGCATAGATGCCATGAACCATTCACCCCAAGTAACTTCATGACCAGCCATTGATAAAATGTAACCAACAGCTAAGATTTGTCCAGCTGTAGCTGTTAAAATACCTTCAGTAGAAATGTTATTGAAGATAATTTCTTGGATCATCATGTTTTTACCGAAATTAGATTTACCAGCTTCTGCTTTATAAACTTTTAAAATCATTAAGCAGATTGGTAATAACATAGCAGCACGAGCAGTAGTTGATGGAACTACGAATGCTAATAATAAGTTAACTACAGCTAAAGCGATTAAAGCTCTGTTTGCTGTTGTACCAAACTTAGAAACGATAAATAAAGCTAATCTTTTTGCAAGACCACTCTTTTCCATACCAGAAGTAATGATGAAAGCTGATAACATCAACCAAATAACGTCTTGACCAAATACAGCCAATGTTTCTGCTTGTGTCCATCCTCCTGTGAATACTAATAATACCATACCTACTAATGCAGAAGCATATGTTGGAATAGCTTGAGATACCCATAAAACAAATACCCCACCGAATACTGCTAATACAGCTTGACCTTGACCAGTTAATCCAATTGGTCTAGGCATTGTAAATAAAATAGCAAATACTAATAATGCTACTGGAATACCCGCAACTTTAAACCAATCGATTTTCTTTTTTTCAGTTGGAGCATTCACTGTTTTTGCTTGCGCCATAATCTTGACCTCCCTTTATAAATAATATAAGATTTAGTTATAAACAAACGTTTAATAACCAGGCGAATTCATTATATACCCTTAATGTAACCCCTAACATTTCCTTTTTTGCGTATGTTTATGCCTTTTTGTTATAAGGAGACTTTTTTATGGATATTCAGAAAATTAGTAGTTTTTGTACCGTCTATGAGTGTGGTAGCATCTCAAAAGCATCAGAAAAACTATTCTGTTCGCAACCCGCTCTTTCCAAACAAATTTCATCATTAGAAAGCGAGTTAGGATATACATTATTTGAAAGAAATGGCAAGAAAATCACTATTAACGATAATGCTAGAGTTTTTTATCGATTTGCTAAAAACTTATTAAACGATTATGCCTTATTAAAACGCGAATTATTCATTCTAAATAATCCAACCCATCATGAAGTACGTTTTGGAACTACAAACTTTATTGGCACCTATGTATTACCATCTGTTTTAAAAAACTTCAAAATGCACTATTCAACTACACCTGTTAACTTCATCGTTAACTTTTTACCATATATTATGGATATGTTAGATAATGATTTAATTAACTTTGCAGTAATTCCAGCATCAGATGAAATTCTAAATAATAAAAAATACATCTGTGATGCCTTTTTAGAAGATGAATTTGTACTAGTCGTTCCACCAAATCATCCATTAACAGAAAAAGAGAGTATTTCTATTAAAGATATTGCAGAGTATACGTTCTTAATTTCACAAGAGCAGTCTGCTACACGACAATTTATTTCTAAAACGTTACGTAATCATCAAGTGCAATTACAATCAACTATAAATATGGATAATATCAACGCCATTAAACATGGTATTATAAACGGAATTGGCATCTCTATTTTACCTAAAGAACAAGTAAAAAAAGATGAGCAATTTGGTTTATTAAAAACATACAAATTCAATGATGCAGTAATAAAACGTATGCTTTATGTTGTATATAAAAATAAACATACCTTCTTAGAAGAAGAAGCAATTTTCATAAAACAATTTATAAAACACTAAAAGAGGCATAACGCCTCTTTCTTTTTTAGAAAAATGTTGCACGAATTTTTCGAAATACTTGTCTTCCAGAGTTTGTTTCACCAGTATGAGGCAAAGTAGTAAGATATCTTTTATCACCAAAAAAACAAGCAAGACCATGTTCATCATCTCTAAGTTTTTCAACACCCTGCTTTCTTAGCTGATTATAAACTCTCTCCTCAAATTTACTACACTGTTTTAAAATTCTATCAATCGCTTCTAACAACTCTCTTCTTCTACCAACCTCTGGATTTTCAGCAAGAATTTCGAGAATTAATGCTTTCTTGTCTTTATAATCTTCATTAAGAGATGCAGCTACTAAACGAGATAAAACAATATCTTTTTGTTCACCAATGTATTTTTCCTCAATTTTCCCCTTAAATACAAGAGGATATTTATCCATTGCTTCAAGAAGCGCTTTATTTTCTTCTATTTCTGGCTTTATGAAAGCCTCAAGTTCTTGCTCATACTTCTCAATCCTACGCATTATTTTATCTCTACGAGCTTTTAATCTATCTAATTGCTCATCATATTTAGCCAAACGCAATTCTTCTTGCTCTCTAGATTCCTCAACCATTTTTAATAAAATTGCTTGATACAATTCATTCATATTAAATGGATATTCATACACACGATTGCTCATATACATTTGCATTTTATAGTATATACGATTTGCAAAATCTTCATCTGTTTCTGTCTTTGACTTCGAAAAACGCAAACAATCTTGATTACACAACACACCAAAATCATGATATCTTGCACGATATTTCTTCATCATAATTGCATCGTATTCTTCATTGCCCAAAACTACATGCACCATCGCTAATAGTTTTTTAGCACAACTTGAAACAATATCCAAATTACTTTTAGAAGTAAAATATAGAATCGGCAAATATGTAGTTTGAGCAAGACAATCTTGATTCATATCATGCACATTATCACCAATAGGCAATTCACCATCAAATGCAAAAAGATTTTCATTTATCAAATAATCCAACAAACTTAAACATTTTGTCCCACGTTTATCAATTGAAATATATACTTCATTAGTTGATTCTTTAAAAATATATTCATAAATGGATTCATCTTCAATATGATATCCCACTACATCTTCATTTTGAAGAATATAACCATTATTTAAATGTGTAATTGATTGTTCAATACAAACTTCTAACGAATGGCATGACTCAACCATTTTATGAAATTTATTGATAGATACATTATGTAATGGAAATTTTGATACAAAAGTAATCATATTACATTTCCTCCAATATAGATTCTAAAACATCTGTTCTTCTATAGATATCTCGTTCATTAATGAAATCAGGATCATGAGTATCTTTTGCCCATTTCATAATTTTAAGCACTATTTCTTTTTTCTCTTCGTATCTATCTTTAGTAAAAAGAAGCGTTTCTTTCTTCAACCCATTTACGCGATTTCTTAATCGTTCATTTTCTTTACTTAGACTTTCATATTCTTCTTCAAGCGGTTTTAGCATATCCATCAATTCTTTAATATCATTTTCAATACTTTTTTGCTCTGTAAGATAAAGATTATCCATTTCCTCTACACTTGCACATTCTTCCTGCATATTTACTTTAAATAATTCATCAAATGTATAATTTTGTGTGTATTCTTGAATAGAATATTCTAAGCAATAATCATAACAAACATTAATAATTTGCGAATCCGCATATTCTGTAAAAGTAACAACATCCTTATTTGGGTAATATAATTTCATTGTAGGATTTTGATTTGTCGGCACACAAATAACGTGTGCTAAACCAAAAAGTCTTTGTGCAACTACATAAGGTCTAGCTATACATACTTTATTCTTTGTTAGTACAACAATTGGTAATTGATGTTCCTGCTGCAACAATGCATCAAATTCTTTTGCGGACATCTTTATTATTTCTTCTTGTATACGCAAATCATTATCCAAAAGTACATAATCCGAATTCAACAATTCAATAAATATTTTAGGCAATGAAAGAGATGGAAAATACTTTGAATCTGCCATCATTCCTTTATAGAATCCCAAATCCAAAGTTTGATTTACATAATCATACATAATTTCAGTAGTAAATTGTGCATTACGATTGTTTTCACTCGTTATAAATTGAATACCTAAAATATTATGCTTTTTAAAATCTTCTATTTTTAACTTTTTTCTTCCTACTTGATAAATAAAAGAAGATTCATTTTGATAATGTAATCCTTTCATTTTGTTGCGTTTAGTATTATTCAACCATTCAAAAAACATAGTTAATAACACATCTTTGTTAAAAGAATCATTAACATTCACTCTAGTATAATAATTAATCATAAATAATCACCTTTTCAATTGTACCATAAAAAAAGTAGAAATCTTTACATTTCTACTTTTCTAATTCTTCCTTCACTTGTCTTAAATTTTCACGAATATGAATTGCTTGTGGACAAAGTGTTTCACACTTACCACATTCTTTACAGAAACTAGCTTTTGCTGTATCTAATGAAGCATAACGCTTCTTCGCTTTTTCATAGTTTCCATACATACTCGCTTGATTCCATAAAGAAAAATTACGAGGAATATCTACACCAAAAGGACAAGGCATACAATATGCACATCCTGTACATCCGTTCTTCACTCTAGCTTCAATAGCTTTACGAACACTTGTTACAACTTCCATTTCTTCATCATTTAATTCCACTCTATCTAATGCAAACGTTTCTAAATTATCTTTTACATGTTCTTCACTGGACATACCACTTAAAATGATTTTTACATTTGGATGTGTTGCTACCCAACGAAGTGCCCAACGACTATTTGTAGCACTTGGATCATATGTTTTAAAAATATTCGAAATATCTTCAGGAAGATTTGCTAAAGAGCCACCTTTAATAGGTTCCATAACAATCACTGGAACACCTTTACTTGTCGCAAGTTCATATCCTTTATCACCAGCTTGAATATTGGTATCCATATAGTTATATTGAATTTGACAGAAATCCCAATCACGATAATTTAAAATTTCTTCAAATACTTCATAATCATCATGGAAAGAGAAACCTAAATGTTTAATTTTACCTTGACGTTGCATTTCCAAACAAAAGTCCAATGCACCTAATCCTAATACCTTCTTTTCCCAAAATTCACGATTTAAACAATGCAATAAATAGAAATCAAAATACTCCACATCTAACTTCTGTAATTGTTCATTAAATAAACGTTCTGGATCCTCTTTTGTTTGCATCATAGAGAAAAATGGCATTTTTGTTGCTAAATATAAAGACTCGCGTGGATATTTTTTCAACACTTTACCAATGAATAATTCACTTTCACCATCATGATAAGGATATGCAGTGTCTAAATAATTCACACCATTGGCAATGGCTTCATCCACCATCTTCATTGCACGTTCTTCATCAATATGACCATCTTCCGTTGTTGGAAAACGCATGCAACCAAACCCTAATAATGAAACTTCCTTGTTTAACTTTTCTAATGTACGATACTTCATAAATTACCTCTTCTATCTACTTAATAATACATAAATGGCTACCACACCCAATACAATTAGTAAAACTCCACGAATTCTTAGAAATATGATAGCCATTTCAGTAGGTTCCCCATTCTCTACACTAAACATATGATCAAACGCCCAAAACATTTCTGGGTTAAAAATCATCCATATTCCTAAAATTATAAAAACAATTGATAATACAATACCGATAACCAACATGTTTTCACCCCTTTAGTCTAATAAAAACTTAGCTACATCAAAACTATACTGCTTCACAACTTGATTATCTACTATAATTTCTTGATAATCAACTTCTTGTTGGGCAATTTTATCCACCGCATCCAATAAGTCATAAATAATAGTTGATGGTAAATTAAAGGTACCATGTGCCGCATATACATAATCAAACTGATCGATATACTTTACAATTTTCTGTAAGCTTTGTTTATACGCAACCATATTTCTAAACACACCAAACATATAAATACGACCATCCTGAATCGAATCACCACTAATTAATGCACGATACTTTTTATCCAACAAAGCAACACTACCTGGGGTATGCCCTGGAATACTAATTACTTCAATTTCGCGATTTCCTAAATCAATAATTTGCTTATCCCATATAGCCGTTGGATTTGGATGCTTTTGGCCACCTGCAAAGTAATTCACATATTCACTTGGATGCATATACGCTGTAGAAAACGCATCATTTCCTGCAATGTGATCAAAATCCGCATGTGTATTCAATAACACAACTGGCAAATTTGTAATTTGTTCAGCAATTTCCTTTGCATTCATTGTAGTACGTCCACTATCTACCAATAGCGCACGCTCATTACCCACTAATAAATAAAACCTAGATTTAACATCTTCAATACGATAGGTATCTTTATTGATTTGAACTACTTCAGGCATTACTTACCACCTCTTATTAATTTTATTGTATCGTATTCAAGAAAAGAAATAAATGTTTTATAAAAATGATTTTATGAATTAAAATATAAGTAGAGGTGAACACTATGCAAGTAACAATCATTTTAAATAACGGCAAACAATTCCAAAAAGAGATTACCAAAGGCATCAGTGCAGAACAAGTATTATTAGACCTAAACGAAACCCTACCATATCGTGTATTACTATGCAAAGTAGACAATAGTTATCGAGGACTACCACATAAAATTACACGTCCTTGTACCATTGAATATCTAGATATGCATAATAACTATGCTTGGTTAGTCTACCAAAATAGTTTAGTCTTACTGTATAAAAAAGCAATTCATGATGTATTGGGTAATGTAGAAGTCGATGTACTTAATTCTTTAAACAAAGGATTATACACTATCATCAAGGCACCACTAACACTAGAAGTTATCCAACGAATTGAACAACGCATGAAAGAAATGGTACAACAACAAATACCAATTGTAAAAGAACATGTATCCAGACAAGATATTTTAGATATGAGTCATCAATCAAGCGAAAAAGAAAGAATCGAATTACTTGAATCTCTACCAAATCTAGAAGATGTAGAAATATATTCAATTGATAACTATAAGGAATTATTCTATGGATTATTAGTTCCAAATACATCCTATTTAGAACACTTTGAACTTGTTAAATATCGTAATGGCGTATTATTACGCTATCCACATATGAATGATCCACATGAAATTCCTGTCTATGAGAACCAAAAATTACTATACGATGCCTTCTCAGAAGCAACACGTTGGGAACGTTTGATGGGAATTAATTATGTAGTTGATTTAAATCATCGCATACAAAAAAATGACTACAAAGACTTAATCATGCTACAAGAGGCTTTACACGAAAAGAAAATTAGTGATATTGCAGACCGTATCAAACAAGAAAACAAACGTGTCATTCTTATTTGTGGTCCTTCTAGTAGTGGTAAAACATCATTTGCTAATAGATTATGTATCCAATTAAAAGTCATTGGTTTAAAGCCATTATATTTAGGAACCGATGATTATTTTGTAGAAAGAGATGAAACTGTATTAGATGAAAATGGAGAAAAAGACTTCGAAAGCATTCGCGCAGTTGATGTAAAACTCTTTAACAAGCATATGAAAGAATTACTTGCTGGACAAAAAGTAGATATCCCTAAATTCAATTTCATTACTGGATCAAAAGAATATGGACATCGTATTACTTCCATTGACAAAAATCAACCGATTGTTATCGAAGGAATTCATGCACTAAATGAAATCTTAACAAGCGACATTCCAGAAGAAGAAAAATTCAAAATTTATATAAGTCCACTAACTTCTTTAAACATTGACCATTTAAATCGTATTCCAACAACCGATGCCAGAATGTTAAGAAGACTTGTTAGAGACTATCAATTTAGAGGACGCCCTGCTAGTTATACCATTCAAGATTGGCCTAAAGTTCGTAAAGGAGAAGATCAAAACATCTTCCCATATATAAGCCAAGCAGACGTTTTCTTTAATACCAACTATATTTATGAATTAGCGGTATTAAAAAAATATGCAGAACCACTTTTAGCAAGTGTCAAACCAAATGAAAAGGAATATGCCGAAGCACAACGTATGTTATCTTTCCTACGCTTCTTTAAAGAAGCAGATGATGATAGTTGTATTGCTAATAATTCTATCTTAAGAGAATTTATTGGTGGTAGTGTATTAATCGAATAAGAAAACGAGCATCTAAGATGCTCGTATTTTTATGCTAATGCTTTATTTTTCCAATTACCCTTACGGAAGATAATAATGTTCAATACAGCTCCCAAACACCATGAAACTAATAATGAAATAAACATACTTTCCGGCGCTCCATTAACAAGAGTTTCCGATTTTGTAAAATATACCAATGCATAAGCTAAAGGAACACGAATACCAACTGTAGTTAATAAAGAAAGCCACATCGGAGTCATCGTATCACCTGCACCACGCATAATTCCAGATAAAGATTGAGTAACAGCTACAGCAATATAACCAACCGCTAAAATACGCATCATATGCATACTCAATTCTACCAATTCTGGTGTATCCGTAAATGCATACATTAGAATATTACCAAACAATAAAATAATACCAGTAATGACAGTAGAAACTCCAACCGCAATCATGGTTCCTTGACGACTACCTTCCATAACACGATCATATTTTCCAGCACCAACGTTTTGTCCAGCAAACGTCGTCATCGCATTACCAAAACTAAAATTAGGCATCATCGCAAAACCATCAACACGCATAATAATTACATTCGCCGCAATAACCATTTCTCCAAAACTATTCGTTAATGATTGAACAACAATCATAGCCATAGACATGATGGCCTGTGTTAAACCAGAAGGCAATCCCAAACGAACTAAATTCACCGATTGTTCCCAAGTTGGTATTAATTCTTTCCAACCCAAATCAAATAAATTCTTCATACGTAATAATTTAAATAAACACAAAATAGAAGAAATGGTTTGAGCAATTGCTGTTGCCAAAGCAACACCAGAAACCCCCATATTCAATCCAGCCACAAAATAAACATCTAATACAATATTAATCACTGTAGCTACCAACAAATAAATTAACGCAGAAACAGAATCTCCTAAACCTCTTAAAATACCACCTAAGATATTATAATAAGCCATTCCAGCTACACCCATCATTAGAATAGTCAAATAACTATCACACCAATCAATAATACTTACTGGCGTATTTAACACTTCCAATATAGGTCGAATAATAAATGGAGATACAGTCATGATAAAGATACTAGCAACTGCAGTTAATGTGATACTTGTACCAATTGCCTTAGATAATTCTTCACGTTTATTAGCGCCATAGTATTGAGAAACCATAATACCAGCACCTACCGAAATACCCACAAATAACACTAATAATAAGTTAAAGATAGGACTTGCACTACCTACTGCAGCCAATGCATTATCCCCTACATACTTACCTACTACAATGCTATCTACTGTGTTATATAACTGTTGAGCGACATTCCCAATTAACATCGGAATCGCAAACAGAACAATTTTCTTCCAAGGCGTACCTTCCGTCATATCCGAAGGCGCAAACAATTGTTTTAATGTCATATTTATCACACCCCTAACAAGCACAGTATTATACAGTATTCTCATACAAAATAAAATGCATAATTCACTATTTTATGATACCATTGTCTTGTATTCGGAGGACTTTTTTATGAAAATAGGATTTATTGGCTTTGGAAATATTGCGCAGGCAATGGCACAAGGATTAATCGAAAAACATGAAAACATTACACAACAAATGTATGCTTCTAGTTATAATTACGAAAAACTAGTAAGAAACACAGCAAAATATGGAATTCATCCATGCAAAACAAATCAAGAAACTGTAGACAATTGTGATTTAGTATTCATTTGTGTAAAACCATACCAAGTAAAAGATGTATTAAGTGAATTATCATTAGAAAACAAAATCATCGTATCTTTAGTTGGTGGTAAATATAATCAAGATTATGAAGAAATTATCCCAGGCACTCACCATATTGCCTGCCTTCCTAACACCGCCATTTCTGTAGCAGAAGGCGTAATCGTCGTTGAACAAGCACACACACTAACACAAGAACAATTACATACTGTACATGAATTATTATCAACAGTAGCTATGTTAGAATACGTAGAAACAACAAAAATGAATATTGCGACTACAATCTCAGGTTGCACACCTGCATATACGGCTATGTATTTAGAAGCACTAGGTGATGCCGCTTGCAAATACGGATTAACAAGAGAAGCTGGATACCGTTTAGTAGCCAAAATGATCGAAGGAACAGGCAAAATGGCTAGAGTTACTCAAAAACATCCAGGCATCCTAAAAGATGAAGTATGCTCTCCAAAAGGCACAACTATCAAGGGAATCGCTTCATTAGAAAAAGATGGTTTTAGAGGAACAATTATTAACGCCATCGACGAAGTTATGAAATAATGGTGAATCTATGAAAACAATTTATTTAGCAGGAGGATGCTTTTGGGGCATTCAAAAATATATCGATCAATTCGAAGGTATTATCGAAACTACAGTCGGATACGCAAACGGTTTTACAGAATACCCAAAATATGAAGATGTAAAAGCACAAAAAACAGGACACAGTGAAACAGTAAAAGTAGACTACAATGAACAAGTGATTACTTTAGCAGAAATATTAAAACACTTTTATGTAGTAATTGACCCAACTTCATTAAATAAACAAGGAGAAGATGAAGGAACATCCTATCGCTGTGGTATTTATTATACAGATGAAAAAGATGTATTAACCATTCAAGAAATAACAAATCTAGAACAAGAAAAATATAATAAACCATTTGTAATTGAAATCGAACCACTAAAAAATTACTACTTGGCAGAAGATTATCATCAAAAATACTTAGATAAAAATCCAGCTGGATATTGTCATATTGATGCTTGTTACTTTAAACATTAGCAACTTATTTGAAATAAGTTGCTTTTTTTATGATACAAATTATACATATCTTCTTAACTGTCTAAATAAATTGCGTTATAATTTATTATAAGATTTGAGGTAGTATTATGAAGAAAAAAGATACATGGATTAAGCCACGTCATACAATTATTACAAAACTGGCTTATTATATTATAAAACCTTATACACTATGGAAATACGGCATCCAGGTTGAATCATTTAAAGAACAAGGAAACCGTGCATATTTAATACTCGCAAATCATCAAACACCTTTTGATCAATTCTTCGTTGCTTTAACATTTAATGGTAAACCAATTTACTATATGGCAACAGAAGACATTTTTTCATTAGGATTCTTATCTACACTATTAAAATGGGCTGTAGCACCAATTCCTATTCGCAAACAAACAACAGACCTTTTAGCAGTTAAAAACTGTATCAAAGTTGCGAAAGAAGGCGGAACAATCGCTATTTTCCCAGAAGGTAATCGCACCTATAGTGGACAAACTGAATATATGAGTCCAACCATCGCTTCACTAGCAAAAAAACTAAGACTACCTATTGCATTCTTACGTATAGAAGGCGGTTATGGTATTGAACCACGTTGGAGTGATGAACCACGAAAAGGGAAAATGAAATGCTATGTTTCAAAAGTACTTGAACCTGAAGAATACAAAGAATTATCAAATGATGAATTATTTGCAATTATCGAAAAAGAATTATATGTAAACGAAGCATGCCTAGATACTGAATTCCATCATCCAAAACGTGGTGAATATTTAGAAAGACTCTTCTATGTATGTCCACACTGTGGATTAACCACATTTGAAAGTCAAAATCATTTAGTTACATGTAAACAATGTGGAAATCAAATATCTTATGAGCCAACAAAAGAAATAAAAGGACTTAATCAAGAATTTCCATTTCGATTTATTTTAGACTGGTATAACTACCAAAAAGATTATATGAACCAATTAGACGTTCTACAATACACAGATAAACCACTTTATGAAGATACCATAACACTATCAGAAGTCATTGTTTACAAACAAAAAAACTTACTAAGAAAACAAGCAAAACTTTCTTTATATGGTGATAAGCTAATTATTGATAAAGATACAAACCAAGAATTAATCCTTCCTTTTGCTGATATCAGTGCTATTACGGTATTAGGAAAAAATAAATTAAATGTATATCACAATAAAATGATTTATCAAATTAAAGCAAATAAACGGTTTAACGCAGTTAAATATGTCCATATTTTCAATCGACATAACAATATAAGTAGAGGTGACATTGATGGAAAATTTTTGGGATTATAATGTTTGGGGTGCCATATTACTATTTGCGGCACTATTAGGAAGTTTATTAGCAGGTAATGCTCTAAAGAAATCAGTACCTTTATTACAAGAATCTTTAATTCCAACCTCAGTAATAGGTGGAGGCATCATTATTGTTATAGCAGCCATATACAAAGCTATAACTGGTGACATTATGTTTGATACCACTTTCTTTGGTGGGAAAGGGACATCAACTTTAGAAATTATTACTTATCATGCATTAGCACTCGGATTTATCGCATCCGCATTCAAAACATCAGAGAATAAACTAACAAAAGAACGTTCAGTAGAAATTCTAAACACCGGTATTACAACCGTTTCAACCTATTTAATTCAAGCAGTTGTAGGATTTGCTATTACTCTTGTAATCGCCTTATTTATTTCTGACTTCTTTCCTGCAGCAGGAGTTTTATTACCATTTGGTTTTGGACAAGGAACTGGACAAGCCTTAAACTATGGCAATATTTATGAAACAGAATTCGGATTTATTGGTGGTAAAAGTTTTGGATTAACTATCGCTGCCCTTGGATTCTTAAGTGCAAGTTTTGGTGGAGTTATTCATTTAAATATTATGAAACGAAAAGGTAGATTAAATTTATCTCATAAAAAAGATGAATTAAACCAAGAAGTAATCGAAAATGAAAACGAAATTCCTATGCAAGAAAGCATTGATAAATTAACCATTCAAATAGCTTTAATTTTCGTTGCTTACGTTTTAGTATTCTTAATGATGAACGGTTTAAGCATGTTACTTCCTGGTATGAAATCCACAATCTTTGGTTTCAACTTCCTACTCGGTGTCTTAGCCGCAACCATTATAAAGACATTATTAAATATTTTTAAAAAAGTTAAAACACTTAAAAAGGAATATATCAATAACTTCCTAATGACTCGTGCAAGCAACTTCTTCTTCGATGTCATGGTCGTTGCAGGAATCGCTGCTATTCGTTTAGATGTCATTACTAAATACTGGGGAATTATGATTATTCTAGGTGTAGCTGGTCTAGTAGTTACTTATGTATACAACCGTGTAATCGCAAACATCTTCTTTCCAACATACAAAGAAGAGCAATTCCTATGTATGTTTGGAATGCTAACAGGAACAGCTAGTACAGGTATTATCTTATTACGTGAAGTAGATCCTTCATTCAAAACTCCTGCTGCTGATAACATGGTTTACCAAAACTTCCCTGCGATTGTCTTTGGTTTCCCTATGATGTTATTAGCAACCCTAGCACCTGTTAAACCATTATTAACATTTGTAATACTTATTCTATTCTTCTTATTTATGAATGTATTACTATTTAGAAAACAAATCATTGAGAAATTGAAAAAGTGATAGAAATTGAACTTGTCAACAAAAAGTAGACATAGTTAAAAGATAACTTTAAAACCCCGTTCAATAGTAAATTGAGCGGGGTTTTTATATCCTAATTTGTATGATGGACGTGCATAATTAAAGTAATGAACATAATATTCAATAAAAT
>JAFZDT010000100.1 GCA_017561055.1 Erysipelotrichaceae bacterium | reverse complement strand
TAAAAAGTTAAATAACTACTCATTTAGATTAATTCTTTAAGTTTATTACCATATTTTTTTCTTAATTTCTTCAACGCACCTTCCTTCATTTGTCGGATTCTTTCTCCACATACTCCATACATTTCTGCTACAACTTTAGCATTAACAGTCGGCATTCCTATTCCAAACAACATACAAATTAAATCGTGTTCTCTAACTGAAAGTGTAGACAATATTTTATCAAATTCAGCACCAATGTATTGTTTATTAATTAATTCGTCTAAACTCGGTTCTCCATCTGGAATAATATCGCACATTTGATTATTTTCTTCATCACCTCCTATAAAATCATCTACAGATACACTAGGATTAAAGAATTGCGATAAATAATCAATTTGTTCTCTAGGAACATCTATCATTTCTGAAATTTCTTCCGAACTAGGTTGTCTGTGATTTATTTGATAAAACTTATTGGTTGCATCAACAATATTAATAATAATTAATTGTTGTGACATAGGTAATCTAATTTCTCTAGATTGCCAATATATAGAATTATAAATAGTTTGTCTTATCCACCACACAGCATATGATAAAAATGTAGTACCTTTTGCAGAATCAAATTTATCAACAGCTTTAATTAATCCAAGATTACCTGCAGAGATTAAATCCATTAAAGGAATTCCTCTATTTTGAAATTGTTTAGCAATAGTTATTACAAATCTTAAATTAGATTGTATTACTTCATTTTTTGCTAATTCATCTCCTTTTTGAGCTTTTTCTATAAGACAAGCTATCTCATCTTGACTTAATATCTTATATTTAGATATGTCTCTGAGATAGCTTGTTAAAAGTTCATTAGAATGATCAGTAAAAATTACTTTTTTATTCACTTACAACTTCTGCGTCAGATTCTCCAGTCATCTCTGAAAGATCAACATTTTGAGGAGCATTTAATCCAATTCTAATAGAAAGAACAGACAAATATGCTTCCATTGCTTTAAGTTGTGCAATTAACAAATCTTTATTAAGATTGTCAAGTTCCGCAAATTCTTCGTTCTTAATAATAAAATCTCTAAGATCATTAGCTCTTACATTATTCTCGTTAAACTCTACCAAAAGTCTCTCAAATAATTCCTTTTCCATAATTTAAATAATTTTTAATGTTATTAATTCTCATCTTCAATATTAGATTCACCTTTATCTAGAGCTTTTCCTTCCTTATCTAAGAAAGCAAAACATTTAAGCTTGAAAGCTTCACTTCTCATATTCTCAGATTTGATAACAACACCTTCGTGAGGAACCTTATTGATACAAGTAGGAGAATTCATTTCCATGTAGAAACGCTTATCATTAGCAAGTTTAGAAATGAAATTCTCAGACCAGTGTTCTGAAGGATCCAATTCAGGATACAAATCTTTAGCAAAACCATAGTAATATTCAGTAACACAATCTAGACCAATGTTCTTACAGTATTGCTGAACTTCTCTTGCAGAGAACTCATGTACAACACCATCAACATTAGTCATAGTAATACGGTATACTAATACTTTAAAGTGCTCACCAAGTTTATAAGAATCACCCAAAGGCATAGTACATCCATAATCATAACCTTTCTGAATATAACTACCGGTAGGCAAGAATCCAACAATTTCGGCATAGATAGTCATACCCTTTTGTAGGAAAGGTTTAATAATCTTGTCAGCTTCTGCCCAAACATCAACACCATAAAAACCAGTAGTTACATTCTTATTATAGTACTGATTTTTAATTACACTTCTAGATGAATACAAATAATCATATTCATCAAATTCACAACCAGTAAGCCACTTAGCTATTTTTTGTTTCCAGTTAAGTTCTCGCTTACACAAAACACGAGCATGAATAGTAGAAGTACCGTGAACCTTCTCTGTAATAGAAATAAGATCATTTGGCTTAATTACATTAGGACATTTCTTAATAAGAGTTGTGTCGTAATGGAATCTAAACTGATTCTCAATGAGTTTGTCAAGTCCCTTTGGTTGTTTTCCTCTGGAACTTCCGCTTCCAGGCATTCCTGGAGTTCTTGTATTTTTCGGGATATACTTCTTATTAATCCAGAACGTTTTACCTTCATGCTCAACGGAATCGAATTCAATACCTTCTTCTGCTTCATAATTTACATTAGTTACTGATACAATATAATTTTCCAACATAATTGCAGGAAGAATGAAACCTTCCGACAATTCACCACGAAGACGAATAGCCTTTACACGACCATTGTCATCAAACATACCTGACTGCTCAGGATCATTGTTCAATTCCTTATGTCTATACAAGTTAGCATAGCGAAGGAAATCTGGATTAATACAGCATGCGGTTGGGAAATAGATATAGAGACCTGGCTCTGAATCTATACCACAAATAATATTAAATCCATCAATTACACAACACTTCAAACGAGTTACCTCGGGATCAGTATGTGGCTTAAAATTTTCAATACGAACTACCTTAGCAAGATAGTTTACATTTGCATTTTTACTTTTAATCAGTTTCATAAATCTATAATTTTATCACATTCAATATAATCAATTACAAAATCAGTATCAGTAAAAAGTCTTACCATTTCATCCCAAGAAAGTGCATTACACAATAAAGGAATCATTTTTTCTTTAAAAATAGTTTTAGCATCAACAACATCTTTAGCTTTTATTTTATATGGAATAGTTTCTCCTGATACTATATCACATACTGTAAAAATATATTCTTTCATATTGTTTTCGTTTCTGTATATTCTAATATAAAATTTGCAAAAATGTTTGCAACGGTTTCATCAAAATCTTTTCCTGAATACCATTGAAAAACATGACATAGTTCATGTAAAAAAGTATTCATTATTTGACGTTCTGATAATTCAACTAATCCGTTATCTGTTAATACATTTTTAGCAATTGTAATAACATTTGTAGCATCGTCAAAACAACCAAATGTACCTTTATCTATTTTATCAACAAATTCAACATTTATCTCAAATCCAGCACATTTAAATTTACTAGGAATTGTATTCATTATTCTAAATCAAATCGAAATACTCTCAACTTAGGTTGTGTAGGCACACCTTCGTCAGACAAATTAAAATAAGTACATTCAGCTTTATGACCTTCATACTTTTCTTCGAAGTTTTCAACATATTCTGCCTTAACTTCTCTATCACCCACAGGCATTGCTTTAAATACAATGCCATCTTCGGTCTCACATATAAAAGTCATATCTTCAGAACCACGCAATCCTAATTCATAACCTGTTACTAAGAACTCACTTGATTGATAATGTTTAATTTTTATCATATCATTAGTTCTACCACCAGGTTTATAAGATTTACTTGGATCTCTGATTACCAATCCTTCAAATCCTTCTGCTACATACTTATCATGCAATAGTTCCATAGAAGGCCAACCTTCAACAGAAACTTGTGCAAGTACTCTAACAACATCATCATTATCGTCCAAATCTGTATTATCATAAACCATAATTCCATGTTTATGATTTAATTCATTAATAAGAAAACAATAACGATCTTGTGCAGTCATATCAGGAATATAACAATCGTAAATCCAATACTGTAACCAGTCACCATCGTATGCTGTTTTCTCCATGCGAGCAGCACCAGAGATTTGTTGTAGACTTTTAAATCGTCTAAACAATTCACCATCAAGAATTACTGTAGGATTCTCTTCAAAGAACTTAACAAGAGGAGGATATTCACATATATGGTGTGTTGAATAGTCATAGTGTTCTCCACCTCTACTTGCAGTGTGGACTATACCATCCTTGTAATATAACAAACATCTTACTCCGTCAAGTTTACGACTTGCTAACCATTCTTTATCAAAGATTTTTTGATTGGTCACTTTCTCACTTTGTTTAGCAAGCATGGGTTTAATTACACCAAATTGATTAGTCTTAACTTCTCCGAATATTTCTTCCAATTCGGAATAAGGATAATCATTAGGGTGCTTTTCTACTTCCACATAACCTTTATCAAGGAACTTTTTAACCTCAGAATTAAATTGTAAAGTGTATTGTTCTTTCCAATTTCTTTTTTGTTTAGTTCTATCTACAATTATAGCAGGAGACAGGGTATTTTTACCCTGTACCTGACCATAACTACGTTGAATGATATAACCATGTTCTGGTTCATGCCATTCTTCGTCACACTCCACCACAGCGTATCTAAATTTACCTGTGCTGGCTTTACCTAACATATACTTAATCAACATTTGTAAAATAAGTATTGTAGGTCTTTTGAGCAATTTCTATCTGAATGTTAAGATTGTAAAGATCTTCGTTAATTTCTTGCATACGTTTTACCCATTGCTCTGGATTCCAATTCTTAGAACCTGGTCTAAGAGAATCCGTAGTTTCAGGAGCTAAATCGGTAAGTTTGTCAAGTTCTAACTCAAGCTGAGCTTTAGTAGCTTTAAGTTTGTTAATAAGACTATTTTGTGCAAGTTCTGCAGACTCTGCAAGAATGCTAGCACGCTTCATGAGAGTACCTTCTCCGTTATTACTAATAAGTTCTGTAAATTTATTCATTTGTAATTCTGTATTAAATCCCACAATTCTTCTGGTGTATGTACATAATGTTCAACATCGTTTTCATCCCAATAAGGAAGCTCTTCTCCTGTTGTTAAACTAATTCTATCGTACAACCACCAAAAAATCCAATCACATTATTCTTCATTGAATGCTTCTTGCATTACATTATCAAACATTAACCAACCAAACTCAACTAATGGACTACCATAATCAATAATTTCAGATAGCCTATCAAGACGCTCCTCTTGTTCTTGGTGTTGTTTAATAATTTTAACAAATTGCTCTTTATTCATAATGTTCGTGTTTAGCAAATTCATAAACATTTAAGTCATACAAAGTATGACTTGGACAATCATATCCATGAGGAATATAATCCTCATAAAAATAAACAAAATTAGATATTTCTTCAGGTGTAAATAAATCAGAAACCCATTCTTCTTCTTTTACAGCATCAGTAAATTTATAAGCATCTAATTCATCATCAAATTGTAACAAATCATCAGCAAAATGATAAGCATCTTCTAAGTATGCTTGTCTTAGCCATCTTGTAGGATAACGTTCTGAATATTCTTTTATAAATTTCTTACTTGTTAAATAAGATTTAACAATGTAATTCTTTTCTTGTTCATTTACATTTAAACAAGTATGAACAAAATCACCATCATTCCAGTCAGCCTTAATTGTTATGTGATAAAATGCTTCCATTATTTCGTTCCTGTACTACCGAAACCACCTGCACGGTTAGTTTCATTAAGTGATTCTACTTCATTCCATTCAATCTGTTCAAATTTGTTAAGAACAGCCTGACAAATTCTCTCACCATCTTCAATCCATACAGCTTCAAGACCTTGATTAACTACAGGAATACCCCATTCAGCTCTATAATCTGCATCAATAGTACCTACACAATTAATAAGATTTAGACCTTTCTTAATAGCAAGTCCGCTTCTAGGACGAAGTTGTACTTCATAACCTTCGGGAATAGCAGTGAAAATACCTGTAGGAATAAGTGCTCTAGCTCCTGGATCTAAGCGAACCATTGTGGTAGGATGGCTTTCTCCAGCATAAATTACTTCTACATCACCAAACGCTTTCAATAAATTTTCAGGTGAAAGTCTACTAAAATCTGCTCTAATGTCAAGTCCTGCAGATGCAGGTGTTTCATACTTAGGTAATTGTCCCTTCTTGATACCAAGAGAGGTAAAGTAGTTAGCGCACTGTGCAGAAGCGCGCTTGATGTCCTTGAAGGTAAATCTGCGCTCGTTCTTGTACTTGTCAACGTGAAGCATAGCAAGCTTTTCGGG
>JAFZDT010000099.1 GCA_017561055.1 Erysipelotrichaceae bacterium | reverse complement strand
TGAAGATGAAAAAGATGAAACAACATTCTATCATGACAAAGAAAATGATATTTGGGTAGGTAGTGTTTCTTATTCTGAACGTATTGAATATTTTGGTTACTTAAAGAAAATGTCATTAACTTTACACAATTTAGCAAAAATGAATAAGGGATGGTTACCAATTCATGGAGCTATGGTAAATGTATATTTACGCAATGGTACTCGTAAGAATATCGTCTTAATCGGTGATTCTGGTGCTGGTAAATCAGAAACTATTGAGGCATTACGTGGTTTAGGTAATAAAGATATTGTTAAAGTAGATGTTGTATTTGATGATATGGGTTCTTTCCATATTGAAAATGATCAAGTATATGCGCAAGGTACTGAAATTGGTGCATTTGTTCGTTTAGATGATTTGGATAAGGGTACAGCATATCGTGATATGGAGCGTAGTATTTTCATGAATCCAGAGTCAAGTAATGCACGTGTTATTTTACCTTCTGCGCCATATGAATTAGTTGTACATGATCAAACGGTGGATATGGTGTTATATGCCAATAACTATGAAGATAAACGTGGTATGCATCGTTTTGAAGGTGTAAATGAAGCGAAAGAAGTTTTCATTCAAGGAAAACGTATGGCTTTAGGAACAACACAAGAAAAAGGATTATCTACAACGTATTTTGCGAATCCATTTGGTCCAATGCAACAACAAGAAATTTGTGGACGCATTTTTGAAGATGTGTTTGATCAACTATATAAGAATAAAGTGTATGTTGGTGAAATTTATACTTGTTTAGGGGTAGCTGAACATAAAGATGGCTTGCAAGATGCGGCTAGCCAATTGTTGGAATTCATTAAAAATAACTAATTAAACAACCTCAGTACATACTAGTACTGAGGTGTTTTTTATGAACAAATTACTTTTATGTATCTTATTATTATCCAATGTATATTACAAAGAAGAAGATGTTGATGTATATGTGTTTACTCGAAATATCGATGCTAATCAACCAATGATTGCTCTAACCTTTGATGATGGACCTTATCCTAAAGTAACAAAAAGAATCGTGGATGCTTTAGTTGAAAATGAGAGCCGAGCTACCTTTTTTCAATTAGGTTCCCGCATGGAAGAGAATAAGGAATTTGTATTAGCTATGGCTAAAAAGGGTATGCAAATAGGAAATCATACCTATACCCATGTGATTCCGAATGGTTTAAATACCAAAAAATGTATCAGTGAATTAGAACAAACGAAAGATTTGATGGAATTAGTCATCGGTGAACAAAGTTATGTGGTACGTACACCTGGTGGAGCTTATAATGAAGCGTTATTGGCTGCTATTGATGGTCCAATTATTTTATGGTCAATGGATACTTTGGATTGGAAACATCAAGATGCGGATAGAGTTGTGAATCAAATTCTTAAAGAAGTTAAAGATGGAGATATCATATTGATGCATGATTTGTATGAAAGCACAGCTGAAGCATGTGAAGTCGTAATTCCTGAATTGATACGTAGAGGATATCAATTAGTCACTGTGGATGAATTGTTTTATTACAAAGGAATTGAACTAGAGGACCATGAATTGTATCGACATGGGTAATCTTTAGGATTCCTTTCTTTTTTTGTAAGAAATTCGTGCTATAATACTAAAAGAGAAATGAGGTATGGATATGCGTACATTATGTATTAAGAATGCGACATTGGTAGTGGATGGACAACAAACAATTGAGAATGGTTCTATTTTGGTAGAAGATGGAAAAATTGTAAAAATTGGAACAGAAGAATTTGTTTGTGATACTGTAATTGATGCGAAAGGTCAATATGTACTACCAGGTATGATTGATGTGCATATTCATGGGGCTATGGGGCATGACTTTATTGATGGTTCTCAAGAAAGTATTGATGTTGTGAGTCGTAATGTAATTCAAGATGGATGTACTTCATTTTTTGCGTCATTAACTGTAGAATCTCATGAAAAGACATTAGAGATTTTACGTGGTTTGGGTCATTGTACACAACCTAGTGGTGGTGCGAATTATTTAGGTATTCATGCGGAAGGTCCTTTTTTGGCTACGAAATATAAAGCATTAATGATTGAAGAGTATTTACGTGATCCTAATATTTCAGAATTTGATGAAATGGTAGAAGCGGCTAATGGTAAATTGAAATATATGACAATTGCGCCTGAAAGAAATGGTTCTAGTGAAATGATTGCTCATGCATTAGATAAGGGTGTGTATTGTATGGTTGGCCATACAGATAGTCGTGTTAAAGATGTTATGAATGCATTTGATGCTGGTGCTAAGGGATTTACGCATTTGTATAATGCAATGAGTCAACATACACATCGTGAGCCTGGAACGGTTACTGGTGCTTTCTTGATGAAAGATATGTATGCGGAATTGGTTTGTGATGGTTTTCATGTAGATCCTCATGTAGTAAAAGTAACTTATGATGCGTTTGGTCCTAAACGTATGACTTTAATTACAGATGCAATGCTTGGTAAAGATATGCCAGATGGACCATATACATTCTCTAGTTTATATTGCATTAAAAAAGGCAAGACCGTACAAGTTAAAGAAACTGGACGTATTTCAGGGTCTTGTATTGGTATGAATGACGCTTTAAAGAATATTATTAAATTTACAGGTTGTACATTAAATGATGTTGTTCAAATGGCTTGTGTGAATCCTTCTGTATTGGCTCAAGTAGCTGATTCAAAAGGTACATTAGCTGTTGGTAAAGATGGGGATATTATTATTGTATCTAAGGATTTAGATGTTACAACAACTATTGTGAATGGTGAAGTTGTATTTGAACGATAGGGGAAATTAGATGAAGAAGTTTTGGAATGAGAAAGTCTTAAATTATATTGTAGCGTTAACTACAACGGGTTTAATTATTCTAGCTGCTTATTTTGCGGTTTCTAGAATCCAAGTATTAAAGACTGTTGTGGATTTAGTTGTTGCAACGACAATGCCATTTATTATTGGTTTTGTTATTGCGTTTTTACTAGCTCCTTTTATGTATAAAGTAGAAGGATTATTGAGTGCAAAAACAAAATTAAAAGCTAAATTGAAAAGAGTATTGTCTGTTGTGGCTAGCTTGGTATTGTTTTTCTTTATTATCTTTATTTTCTTTGCGATTGTTACACCAGAATTAGTGGATAGTGTCGTTTTATTATCAAATTCTATTGATGGATATTTAGCTTCTTTAGAAAAGATTTTGGATAGCATTGCTTTTGAATTTCGTTCAAATCGTGAATTGATGAATTGGATTATTAACAATATTGAATCTACTGTACAAGCAGGTATTGTTTACGTTACGGAATATATTCCTACATTTATCACAAATGCATTAAGTGCTTCTATTCAAATTGTGAAGTTTGCATTTAATTTCTTAATTGGAATTATTGTGGCTACTTATTATTTATTGGATTATGAAAATTTACATAAGAAAACAAAGATGATTATTTATGCAGTATTCCCTAAAGGTGTAGCGGATGAATTACAACGTATTTCTGCTTTGAGTTCTAGAATTTTTAATCAATTTATTCTTGGTAAAGCCATTGATTCATTGATTATTGGAATTATTTGTTTAGTGGGATGTATGGTTATGAAACTTCCATATTATGGTTTAATTGCCTTTGTGGTTGGTATAACGAATATGATTCCTTTCTTTGGACCATTTATTGGAGCGATTCCATGTATGTTCTTATTGTTATTGGTGGATCCAATGAAAATGTTGATGTTTACACTTTTCATTTTCTTCCTTCAACAATTGGATGGTAATGTTATTGGTCCTGCTATTTTAGGAGATGCTTTAGGTTTACCAAGCTTATTAATTATGTTTGCCGTTATTATTGGTGGTGGCTTATTTGGTTTTATGGGTATGTTTATTGGGGTTCCAGTATTTGCTTTAGTTTATACTTTATTTAAAGAATTTGTTAGCAAATCATTAGATAAGAAAAAAATTGTTATTGAATAGGATTTTTGTCCTATTCTTTTTTTTATGGTGATATGTGCTAAAGATTTTGTAGTGGGTCCAGATAGGCGTTTACCATCATAGTTAAAACTAGAAGCATGACATGGGCAATCCCAGGTTTCTTTATGTTTGTTGTATTGTAAAATACATCCTAAATGTGGACAATGAATATCTACTAATATTTTTTGTTTATCATCTTCATAATAGCCGTATTTCTTTTTGTTGAAGATAATAAGAGAACCATTTGAGTTGTGGTAATGAAATAGGATAACGAATTTTAACCATAGATATAGAGTTTCTATGTTATTTTGTACAAAAGGAAGTGTTAAACAATCGGTTATTCTTTGGGGACGATAATTGTATAGTTGTTCTTTTTGCTGGTTGATGATTGCTTCAAATATAAGTAAACTTGATGCGATGCTCCAACTATTGCCCCATAAATTGTATCCAAAAGATATATAGATATTTTCTCTTATTTCACCAATGAAGGGGAGTAAATCAAAAGTTTCATAATCGTGATTTTGCCATTGTAATAAGATTTCTTGGGATATGCTTTGTGTTTTGTGTTTAAGATTTTGATAAGGAGTTGTATTATGAATACCAAATCGATGGTCTTCATTGCAAATTAAAAGATACATCTTTTGGTTATTGTCTATTGTGCGTAATGAAATTGATGGTTGATCAATGCTTAATGCACTGAATGGCATGTTGTATGCATATGGTTTAGCGAGTATATAGCTTGAATATGCTTTGTAACGTGAAAATAATAGATATTCATTGAACATGCTAGGACTATGGGTGGTAAAGATAACTTGTTTACAAGTAATAGTATGATTTGGTGTGTAGAGTGTAATGTTATTAGCATATTTTAGAATTTGCGTATGTTCAAAACAACGTACTTTTGGCATGTTTTGTAAAAGTACGTTTGCGAGTTCTATAGGATGGAATTGGTATTGTTGCTCCATGGATAGGGTTGTATAGGTTTTATGATGTTGATAGCGATGGGGAATTTGTAAGGTTTCATACGCTTCTTTTTCTTTTTGTAAGCTATCTTCATTTTTTGAATATAGATAGGTATCGCATTGGGTTAATGAAAAATTAAATTCTTTGTGCCATTGAACAACTTGTTCAATGGCTTTTTGATTGTGTTCATAATAGTTTTTGGCTACATTATATCCGTGTTTTTTCATTATTTTATGATAACTGTCATTATGTTGTGCTGTTAATTTCCCTGTGTTCATACTACTTGATCCATTCATAAAGGTATCTTGATCAATAAGTATAACATCATAGTTTCTTAATAAATAAGCTAAAACGATGCCATTTAATCCTGCTCCAACAATACAAATTTGACAGGTTTCGTCTTTGTCTAATGTTGGATACGTATTCAATTGTATATTTTCTTTCCATATAGATTGCATAGATATCACCATTACTAATATGGATAAATGCAGTCTTTTTATTCATTTTTTTCTTATACTGTATTGAGGTGATAGTGTGGTTGAAATTGAAGTTTTGCATAATAACTGTATTTTAGGTATTACTATGTATTTACCGAAAACGAAAATTGTTCTTTTATATCATACCAATGCCATTGTTGTGAGTGATCCGTTTATTATAGAATCTAAAATATTTGAAAGAGTGAATGTTTTATATACAAATGTCAATTCTTCAGTTGAGGCTATGTTATATGGAGAAATCAAGAAGTATCGCTTATTACAGGATGTAGATATATGGGTGGGGATGAAAGTTGTTGATGCATTGGAAATCTTACAGAAATAGAAAATGGATTGTGTGGTTAATTGTTGTTTGTGTGGTGATTGTGTATTTGATGAATTGGTGGTTTTCGCAAATGAATATTGTGATTATGCAGTATTTATCTATTTTGGAAGAAAGGCAACTTAAACAAGATGTTACGCAAGTATTACAAGAAGTAATTGAACATATTGACTATGATGCGAATCGTTTTGTGAAAATAGAAACAGGAAATGACGGATATATTACTTCGGTATATTATGATAGTGCATATTTACAAGAAGTGATGCATTTGATAATTGTTGAAGCACAAGATACTTTACAAGAAGTTAGTGAATTTGTATATGAAATGAAATTAGGTATGTTTACGCGTAATATTTATTTAGCAAATACTGGGCCTATTGTGCATTTGAAACTAAAAACGCAGCCGTATTTACAAGCTGCGTTAAATGTTAAAATGGAACCGTATGGATTAAATAATACATTATTAATGATTGGTGTAGATGTTCATGTACATGTATATACTGTGAGTCCTTTAATTCATCAAACAGTGATGTTAACGTGTTATATTCCATTGGTTATACAAATTGTTACTGGAAAAACACCCATTGGATATACCAATCAATTACAAGAATAATAAACTAATAAATTGTGCAGATAAGACGACTAATACTAAAGCAATAGGATAGGTTGCGGCATAAGAATTTGCGACATCATCAGTTTTTGTTAGATTAATTAAAGTTCCTAATGCAGGAGTACTTGTCATACCACCTGTAATAGATCCTAAAGAATCAAATAGATTTAATTTTAGGAATTTAAATGCAGTAATAAAACCAAAGAACATAGGAACAATTGTCATAATGGCACCAAAGATAAATAATGAGAAGCCATATTCTTGTACTACGCTAATAAAGCCACTTCCTGCAGCAGTACCAGCACCTAATAAAAATAATACCAAACCGAATTCACGCATTTGTACCAAATTATGGCTTTCAATCTTTAAATCAATAATCCCTAAATGCCCATAATGACCAATTAATAGTCCAGCAATTAATGGACCACCACTGGTACCAAAGCTAAAAACAGCACCTTGTGGTAATGGAATTTGAATGTTTCCAATAAGCAATCCTAAACAAATAGCTAATGAGAAAGCAAAAAAGCCTAAACCATCCATTGCGAAATAGTGTTTATCAATTTTAGTAATACGGCTTGTACTTGTGGATTTGTATTTTTCTTTTTCTTTAGCGATATCCATCTTTAAAAGCTTAGGAACTAGTTGTACAAATAAGACTACACCAATTACACCAAAAGGATAAGCAATACCATAACCAATAGATGCCAATTGCGAACCTGTAGTTTCTATCGCAGCTGCTAGACCTGGTGTACTAGTTAGAGCACCAGCAAACATACCCAATCCTAAATCCACAGGTATATTGAAAAATTGGATTTCAATAAAACAAGCAAGAGCTCCAGATAGGATGATAATAGCTCCAATTAAAATATAAGATAATAAATATTTTTTGAAGTTTTTAAAGAAGTTAGGACCTGCAATAAAACCAACACTTGTTACAAAGCAAATCAGTCCTAAATCTTTAATTATCGAAGGAATTTGGATGCCAAAATGTCCAAAAACTAACGCTACTAATAGGACGCCAGCATCTCCGAGTTCGATGCCAAAGAGGCGAATTCTTCCTACAACAAAACCAATCATGATAATTAAAAAAATCATGAGTAATGTATTGGAGAAAATGGTTGTTGAAATCCAGTTAATGATATCCATAAATATACCTTCTTCTTTAATTGACAAAATTATATCATTACTATAGATAGATTGAAAACGGAAATTATAAAAGTAATAATGGGTATAGAAGAAAAAGGCATTTCTGCCTTTTATAATTTTGCTTTTCCTAAGATGTAAGTTTGTACTACATTATAGTCATCATCAATGACAACCATATCAGCATCAAAGTTTTCTTTGATGTATCCTTTATTTTTAATTTCTAAGAAATTACATGGGTTTTGAGTAGCCGCGTTAATAGCTGTTACTTCATCAATGCCACATTCATTGACTAAATTTTTAACCATGTTAATTAATTTATTAGAACTTCCTGCTAAGCGTCCGTCTTTCAAACGTCCACAACCATCTTCAAAAACTTGTACCCATCTGCCTGGCATTTCATAGATACCCGGTTTTAATCCTTTGATTTGTACAGCATCAGTAACTAATAATAATCTGTCTTTTCCTTTAACTTTAGCTAAAACTTTGGCTAGAGCAAAATGTACATGTACTCCATCACAAATTAATTCAGCATACATATCATCAATAGATAAAGCCGCACCAGCAGTACCAGGTTCTCTATGATGCACACCTAACATACCATTAAAGGTATGAGTAAAGCTTTCAGCGCCATTTTCATGTGCTTTAACACATTCATCATATTTAGCGCCAGAATGTCCAATGGAAACGTGAATATTGTTTTCTTTACAGTATTTAATTAATGCATGATCTTTATCCATTTCAGGAGCAATGGTAATTAAGCGAATATTGTTGTTAGCGACTTGTTGCCAGCGTTTGATTTCTTCTACATCTGGTTTGCGAATTAAATATGGATTGTGTGCTCCTTTATAGTTGAAAGAAATTTGTGGTCCTTCTACATGAATTCCTAAAGGAATAGTTCCTTCAGGTTCTTCTTGCATAATTTGAGAAATTAATTTAAATCCATTTAAAATGTTTTCTTCTTCACATGTTGAAGTAGAAGGGAAAATACCAGTTACACCTTCTTTTGGTAGTTCTCTAAACCAGTGTTTTAATCCGTCATAAGTAGCGTGGTTGGCATCCATTCCATTGAATCCATGACAATGAATTTCGATTAGTCCTGGGATAATGCGCATATCTTGATAGTCTTTATCACATGGTTCAGTATTGTATGGTTGAATTTTTGTGATTGTATCGTTTTCTATGACTAATTGTGCTGGTTGGAATTGTTCGTCGATATAAATTCTTGTACTTTGAATAATCATAATATCACCTCTAATTTGATTATACATTTTTTATGATAAGTTGTGGTATATTATAATTACTATCGAGGTGAATTTTATGGAACAAAAAATTTTACAATGGGTCCAAAGTCATGAAGAGGAAATTATTCATGATGTAATTTCTTTGGCGAAGCAGGAAGCGACGGCTAGTGATATTGAAGCATTGGCTAAAGTAAGAGATAAAGTAGTGGAAATTATGAATCAAAGAATTCAAGTTCCTTATGAGATAAAAAAGACAAAATTACAGAAAGATGTAATTTATAGTGGTAATGATGAAAAGGGTATTTTGTTAGTTGGTCATTATGATACGGTACATCCGATTGGAAGTTTGCCTATTGTGTTGGATAATCGTACGTTGTATGGTCCTGGTGTATTGGATATGAAAGCAGGGATTGTACAAGCTATTTGGGCATATAAGTGTTTAAAAGAGTTAGGTTTAGAAACGAAATATCCAATTCACATGGTATTTAATGGTGATGAAGAAGTTGGTTCTGAAGCGAGTAAAGAAATTTTACTTGAGGTAAGTAAGAATGCTCGTTGTGCATTGGTATTAGAACCTGGGGTTGAAAATGGGAATTTGAAGACAGGACGTAAGGGTGCAATGAATTGTACAGTTAAGGTATATGGTAAAGCAGCTCATGCAGGAAATCATCCGGAAGATGGTATTAATTCGATTGTAGAAATGAGTTATCAAATTCAACAGTTACAAGCATTAAATGATAATGATATGCGTACAACGGTGAATGTTTGTAAGATAAATGGTGGAACGAAGACTAATGTAATTGCTGATTATTGTGAGATTACTTGTGATATTCGTTATGCGAAAGTAAGTGAAAAAGAGCGTATTAAAGAAGCGATTTTAGCAATTCCTACATATGTAGAAGGGGCGAAAAAAGAAGTTGTTTTCTCTAGTGGTAGTTATCCATTGGAAGAAAAAGATGAGAATTTAAAATTGTATGATTTGTATGTAAAGAGTGCTGAGAAATTAGGTTTATCTATTGGTCATTCGTTTGTTGGTGGAGCTAGTGATGGTAATAAGATTGCGCAAAATGGTGTTTGTGTATTAGATGGTTTAGGGGCAATTGGTAAAGGTATTCATGCAGTGAATGAACAGGTGAATATTGAAGTTTATTTAGAGCGTATTGCGCTTTTAGTAGCATTATTAATGAATATTCAATAAATAGTTGACTTATAAATTTAAAAAGTATATTTTGAAATTAAAGGAGGCTTATTATGGTAAATAGTAGGGATTTTTTTGATAAAGCAATTGCCGTAATTGAAGAGGTTGCACAAGATGAGCATGATCGTATTGTTTGTTGTGCAAAGATGATGGGTGATTGTATGCTTGAAAATGGAATCGTTCAATTGTTTGGTATTAATCATGGTTTAGCTTTTTCTATGGAATTGGGATATCGTGCTGGTGGTTTAATGCCATTTCATCAATTCAATACGAAAGATTTAGCTATGCGTGGTGTAATTACTGAAGAACAATTGCGTGATCCAAATTTTGATAATAATATTGAGATGGCGCATAAGATGTTTGATTTGTATCGCATTGAAAAAGAGGATATGTTTATCCTTATTAGCAATTCTGGTTGCGAAGCATTGATTGTGGAAGTTGCTAAGATTGCGAAAGAAAATGGTCATAAAGTAGTGGCTGTAGTTTCTAAAGAAGCGGTAGCTAATTCTGTTTCTAAACATCCTTCAAACGATAATTTAGTGGATGTTGCGGACTTAGTAATTGATAATCATGCGAAAGTAGCAGATGCTTTAGTAGATGTGGATGGTACTCATAAGATGAATCAAGTGGGTACAATTACTGGTAACATTATTGCGCAAATGTTAACGGCTGAAACATATCATTACTTAACAGGTTTAGGTCATGAATGTCCAGTTTTATTGAGTGCGAATGTTAAGGGTGCTGATAAGCATAATCGTGCATTGAGTGACAAGTATTTAGGTCGTTGGAATTCATAGGAGGGTATTATGGCAACTATTACAAAAGATGTATTTAAAAATGAATTGTTGAATTTGCTAGATGTCCTTTATGATAAAGAAATTTCTAATATTAAGGATGCGGCTAAAGTTTGTAGCGATAGTATCAAAAATGGTGGGGTTGTTCATGTGTTTGGTAGTGGACATTCTATTGGTTTTGGTATGGAAATGCGTAATCGTATTGGTAGTTTAGTACCAATTCATCAAATTGAAATGGCTGACTTTGTTTTGAAGGGCAAAGTAACGTATAAAGTATTTAAGGATCCAGATGTAATTTTTGAAAGAACACCAGGTATTGCGGATCAATTGTATGATTTATATGATATTCGTAAAGAAGATGCGTTTATTATTATTTCTAACTCTGGTATTAATGGTGTTGTTATTGATATGGCGATTACTGCTAGAGAAAGAGGTCATAAAATTATAGTTGTAACAAGTTGGCAACATACTTCTGTAGAAGATTCTCGTCATCCTAGTGGTATGAAATTGTATCAATTAGCGGATGTTGTGATTGATAACTGTGGTCCTCAAGGGGATGCATTGATTCATACTGGAAATGGTGGAGAAAAGATTTGTTCAGTTTCTAGTATTACTGGAGCGTTTATTGCGCAAAGTATTGCGACTGAAGCAGTGGCTAATTTACAAGAAGAAGGATTGGAAGTACCTATTTTATGGGATGAAACATTAGAAGGTGCTAAAGAACATAATCAAGCATTATTAGAAAAATATAAAGGAAGAGTGTAAGAGGTGAAAAATATGTACGAATTTGAATACATGAATAAACTAACTGAATGTTTACAAGTGGCTTATGAAACAAATAAAGAAACAATTAAAGAATTAGCAGAAGTGTTTGCGAAAAATATTATGGAAGATCGTATCATTCATACTTTTGGTACAGGTCATTCTCATATGATTGGTATTGAATTATTTGCTAGAGCTGGTGGATTAGGAAATGTGAATGCAATTTTGGATCCAGATGTAATTACTTCTAATGGAGCACAAAGAAGTTGTGCATTAGAAAAATTAAGTGGTTTAGCTGATATCGTTTATGATAACTATAAAATTGAAGCTGGCGATTTGATGATTATTTCTAGTAACTCTGGTAGAAATGCTATGCCTATTGAAATGGCTATGCGTTGTCAAAAAGAAGGAGTTATTGCAGTTGCTGTAACTAACTTAAAACAATCTCAAGCAGCATCTTCTAGACATGCTAGTGGTAAGAAATTATATGAATGCTGTGATTATGTTTTAGATACATGTGTTCCTAGTGGGGATGCTTTAATGGATATTCATGGTATTAAAACTGGTCCTGCAAGTTCTATTACAAGTATGTTCTTATTGAATGCTGTTTGGACTGAAGCATTGAAGATTGTGACTGAAAAAGGATTTAAACCTTTAGTGTTCCAATCTCAAAATGTAGATGGTTTCGATAATGATGCTATCTATAAGAAATATGATGGAAGAATTAAGTGGTTCTAAGATAAAAAGAAAGTAGATCGAAATGATCTACTTTTTGTTTGCTTGTTCTTTTTGTTGTTGTAAGCTTTGTCTAAATGTTTCAATAATTAATCCGTCTTTATAATATACATTTAAGTATTTGATTGGAATATTTTTATTTTTTTCGTATTTTGCTACAATTGGTTGTAATGTTGGGACATGTCCAATCATAACATTTTGTACAACGAATTTTCTTTCTGGTTTACTTTCATTATGTGTTACGTAAACTGTACCATTTGGAACTTCTTTAACGGTTGGATTTAATTTTTCAGTTACTGTGTATTCATGTTTTTTGAAGTTTTTGTCGTAGTATTCTACTTCTAAGTTCCATAAGCAGTATACTTTGAAACTTGTATCACGAATTAAATTAAGTGGTTCAGCTTTAACGATGTTTGCGATGGCGATGTCACCATTAATAACCATTTTTTGAATCATTCGTTTGTCGTAATTATGTTCGAATGTTTTAAATCCGTAGAATGCGATGAATACATAGACCATAAAGATGAGAACGGCCATCATTTTATGATCGCCTAATGCTTCAAAGTTTAGTCCTAGTAAAGCAGCGAAAACGATAATACTGATTACCAGTAAGGAAAGGATTAAATTAAGTGTATGATATACTTTTAATTGCATAAATAAAAACTCCTGTCTATTTTTTAATTATAGCGAATGAACGTAATAATGTAAACTCATAAATAATTTTGATGTGATATAGGCTGATTCATTATAGCAATTTGATGGAAAAAAAGTGAAAAAATGTAAATTCTTGTGAATGTGTGAAGAAAATAGCGAATTTTGGGTAATTATGTGAAAAAAACGCAAAAAATTGTTTACAAATGAAAGCGTTTACGGTTTAATAGTAGTTAAGAGGAGGTGCTCAATATATGAACACATTTTTAGTTGCCTTACTATTAGGTTTATGGTCTGGTGTATCTATGGTCTTAAACTTAACTGGTCTTGGCGTTCGTACAGCTCTACTTTCAGGTGTAATTTCAGGGTTAGTCGTTGGTGACGTTGCTTTAGGTTTCGAAATCGGTGCTACTTGCTTACTTATGAGTGTAGGGTATTACACATACGGTGGTGCAACAACACCTGACTACGTTACTGGAGCTATCTTCGGTGTAGTTGTTGCTAAAAACACAGGTAGTTATGACGTTGGTTTAGCTATCTCTATCACATTGTCATTATTAATGACTCAAATGGATATCTTAGGTCGTGCTTCTACAACTGTATTCCAACATTTAGCTGATGCTGCTTTAGAAAAAAATAATATCAAAGCATTCGAATTATGGACAGTTTTAGGTACATTACCTTGGATCTTATCTCGTTTCGTTCCTGTATTCGTAGGAATCTTATTAGTTGACCAATTAGAAGGTTTCGCAAACTTCGCTACAAGCGTTGCTTGGGTATCTAATGGTTTATCAGTAGTTGGTAAAGCATTACCTGCAGTTGGATTCGCATTATTATTATCTTATATGGACATCAAAAAATACTGGCCTTTCATGATCGTTGGATATGTATTATTCGCTTACATGAACGTTGGTACAATCGGTTTAGCACTTGTTGGTGCTGCTGCTGGTGCTCTTTATATTAAAGGAGGTGCACAATAATGGCTAAAACTAACGCAAAATTAAGTCAAAAAGCTTTAAAACAATGTGCTAATCGTCACAACTGGGCATTACAATGGTGCTGGAACTATGAACGTATGCAAGCTGCTGGTTATGCTTATGCTATGGTTCCTGTAATCAAAGAATTATACTCTGGTGAAGAAGATCAATGCCGTCAATTAGAACGTCATATGCAATTCTATAACACACACCCAGGTGCTTCTGCATTAATTATCGGTGCTGATGTTGCTTTAGAAGAAGCTTATCAACCAGAAACAGGTGACAGCTTAAAGGTTGCTTTAATGGGTCCTTTAGCTGGTGTTGGTGATACAATTCAAGGTGTATTAGTTACTCCTACATTCTCTATCATCGCTGCATCTATGGCTGCTGAAGGAAATCCTTTATCAGTATTAATGTTAACTTTACCATTATTAGTATTATGGGCAGTTCGTTATCCATTATTCCACTATGGATACAAACAAGGTGTTAATATCATTTCTGACGTTAACTCTATGACTGCTTTAGACAACTTACAAGTTGCTGCAAGCGTATTAGGTATCACAGTAGTTGGTGGTTTCGTTCCATCAATCTTAGCTGGATTAAAAATTAAAGATTCTTTCTTAGCTTCTGAATTATTAGATGCTGAAGGAAATGTAATCAGTACAACAGCTGGTAAGATTCAAGCTGGTTTGGATGCAATTTTACCATATTTAATTCCAATCCTATTAACTTTCTTCTGCTACTGGTTAATTAAAGCTAGAAAAGTTACTCCATTAAAAACTATCTTAGTAGTAACAGTACTTGCATTTATCTGCGGTGCATTTGGTGTAATGTAATTTTATGGTAGGTATCGTACTTATTAGCCATGGAGAAATGGCTAATGGTATGCTTAACTCAGCCGGAATGTTTTTTGGAGAAACCGAGTTACAACAAGTAGCTACGGTTTCTTTGCATCCTGCGGATAGCCCAGAAGATTTCGACGTTAAGCTTACTGATGCAATTGCTAGTGTTGACACTGGTGATGGTGTTGTAATTTTATGTGATTTACTTGGTGGTACTCCTTGTAACCGTGCTGCTTATAAGGCTAGTGAAAAAGTTCAAGTAATTACAGGTATGAATTTATCAATGTTTATGGAATTGTTAGGTTCTCGTTCATTTATGGATCCTGATGCTGATACATTAGTACAAACAGCTCAAGATGGTATTATGAACTATAACAAATTACTTCAAGGAGGAAATTAACATGATTAAACACTTAAGAATTGATAACCGTTTGATTCACGGTCAAGTTGCTGTAACTTGGAAGAATCACATTGGTGCTCAAGCTATTATCGTAACAAACGATAAAGTTGCTGCTGACCCAATCCAAAAAATGGCTTTACCTATGGCTGCTCGTGGTTCTAAAGTATTAGTTTACGCTGTACAAGAAACTATTGATTATGCTAAGGCTAATCCAAATGAAACAATGTTTGTTATTTGTAAACACCCAGAAGATGCATTAGCATTAATCGAAGCTGGTTGTGATATTGAACACGTTAACGTTGGTAACGCTGCTCCTATCGCTGGTACAAAATATGTTATGGTAACAAAATCTATCGCTGCTACTGCAGAAGATGCTGTTGTTTACCGTAAGATTGCTGAATTACGTGGTGGAACATTACGTAGCCGTATGGTTCCTACTGCTGAAGAAATCGATTTCTTAAAAGCATTAGCTGACGCTGGTTTATAAGATAACTATTTGAGTGTATCCTTGTGATACACTCTTTTTTTATTTATAATTTGATTGGGTGATATATATGAATAGAACAATAACTACATTATTTATGTTATCAAGTGTTGATGGAAAAATTACGACTGGTGGTTGTGATGATTTGGATTTTGATCAAGATTTGCCAGAGATTGTTGGTGTTAAAGAAGGTTTGTATCAATATTATGATATAGAACAAACGACAGATTTGTGGTCTTTTAATACGGGTAGAGTACAAGCTAAAATAGGTGTTAATACAAAAAAATTGCCTAAGAAATCTATTGTTTCTTTTGTATTAGTTGATAATCATCATTTAACAAAACATGGTGTTGAATATTTCTGTGCTTTATCTAAAGAATTTGTGTTAATAACAACAAATAAGAATCATCCTGCATATTGTGTAAATGCAAGTAATTTGCATATTATTTATCAAGATGTATTAAATCTTACAGATGTATTATCTATTTTATATAGTGAATTTGGATGTGATCGTTTAACGATTCAAAGTGGTGGAACCATGAATCGTTTATTTCTTCATGATAAGTTAATTGATTTTGTAGATATTGTAGTTGCGCCTGTTTTAATTGGTGGCAAAGATACAAGTAGTATTGTAGATGGTTCATCAATTATGACAATTAATGAATTGAAAAATGTTGGTGTATTAAAGTTATTAACATGTGATGTGTTGGAGCATTCATATATTCGTTTACGTTATGAGGTGATATCATGAATGAATTAAAAAAGAAGTGGTTAGAAGAGGAAAGTATTGCGCATATTCATGGCTGGGATTTTTCTCATCTTGATGGTCGATATAATGAAGGGGATGATATTCCTTGGAGCTATAAAGATGTTATTCATAGATATTTAAAAGAGGATATGTGTATTCTTGATTATGATACAGGTGGTGGGGAATTTTTATTGTCTTTGCATCATTCTTATTATTTAACGAGTGCTACAGAGGGTTTTATGCCGAATGTTGAGCTTTGTAAATCAGTGTTATTACCTTTAGGTATTGATTTTAAAGAATGTAGTGATTGTTCTAAATTGCCTTTTGAGGATGAATCTTTTGATATTGTAATCAATCGTCATGGTGATTTTAATGCGAAGGAATTGTATCGTGTATTGAAAAAGGGTGGTTTATTTATTACTCAACAAGTTGGTGAAGATAATGAACGTGATTTGGTTGAAATGGTATTACCAAATCTAGAAAAACCATTCCCAGGTATGTGTTTAACTGTTCAAAAGAAAGTATTTGAAGATGTTGGGTTTGAAGTAATTGAATCTGATGAATTTTATGGTTCTATAGAATTTTATGATATTGGTGCTTTTGTATGGTTTGCTCGTATTATTGAATGGGAATTTGTTGGATTTAGTGTTGATGCTTGTTATGATCGTTTGGTGAATATGCATCAAAAACTTATAGAAGATGGTTGTATTAAAGGTACTACACATCGTTATTATATGGTTTGTCAAAAATAAAACGGGGAATTATTTCCCCGTTAAATGATTGATTTCAATTTTACCTATTTCAGCAACTTTAATTGCGGCTTTTCTAGCTAGTGTTAATTTTTCATTATTGAATGTTGTTAGTGTGTATTTCGCAAATGGAATAGCATGATTTTTTCTAATTGCTTTCATACTTTTATAACGTACAAACTTTTTATTAACGATAGCACCTGTTTCGTTATAGTATAATTTTGAAATATCATGAGCGTTCATTGCTTCTGCGATGAATAAGAAGATTAATAATACGCCGAATGCGATATTTGTTTCACTCTTTTCCATGATTCCTAAAATAACACATAGAATTGATGGAAGAACTAATACTGCTAAAAATGTTGTAACTCCTTTAGAGTAATCTAAAATTTCAAATTTCATTTCTCCTTGAGCTTTTTCTATAGCAGCTTTATTTTTTTTCATTTCTAATACGCGGAAGACTAGCATTAAAATTCCAACACCAGCTCCTAATGCAATTGTAAACATACGGATAACCTACTTTCATTTTAATAATTATAGCATAGAAAGGGGTTACATGCTATAATATTGTTGGTGATTGAAATGGATAATAATTATGTAAATAAAAGTGAATTAGATATCAATGAGAAGTTAATTGTTGATGTTAAGTTTAAACCAATGTCTACTTTGATTTTTGGTGGTGTATTAGGTGTTGTTTGTTGTGCTACCTTAAATCCTTTAGCTATTGTATTAGGTGGTGTAATTTTACTTTATAGTATCTTTGTATATATGAACGTTAAAGATTATATTACATTGTCTATTTATGAAACTTTTGTTTTGGTGTATGCATATCAAAGTGAAGATCAAGTACGTGTTATCAAATATGAAGATGTTGTTGAGTGGGGTTGTAAAACGGATGAAGGTAAAAGTAATGCTATGATGTTCCGTTTGAATACTGGGGAAGTGATTTATAAGGATACTTTCCAAGCCAATAAAGCATTTAGTGCTTTGAATAAGATTATGCCTGAAAGAGAAACTCGTACAATGCAATTGGAAGAGTTTAAGGCGAAAGGTAAAAATTATAAATTCCGTTTGCCGTTTGGTAAAAAGAAATAAGACGGCAATAGCTGTTTTTTTGTTTAGGAGGTAATAAAATATGAAGTATGATAAGTTACAAGAATTTGATCAATTGATGAATAAGTTTATGGATGATGGTATTGCGGCTGGTTTGAATATCTTAGTGATGACACCAACTGAAAAGTGGTTTAAGTGTTATGGTAATCGTCAAGTGATTCCTAGTGTTGAAGCGACTACTATGGATACTATTTGGGATTTGGCATCTATTAGTAAAGTATTATCTACTACAACTTGTATTTTGAAATTAATTGAAGAAGGTTTATTAACATTGGATACTAAAGTTAAGAGTGTATTACCTTTATTGGAAGATGAAGATGTTACTATTCGTCAATTGATTAGTCATAGTTCTGGTTTTCCTGCGGATGTAGATGGCTATAAAGCAATGACTAAGGCTGAAATGATTGAAAAAATTTGGGCAATGAAGAAGGTTCCTGAATTTATTGGTCGTGTGAATTATTCTGATGTTAACTTCTTATTGTTAGGTTTAGTGATTGAAGCTCTTAAGGGTTCCTTACCTGGATATGCAAAAGAAGTTATGTTTGAACCATTACATATGGTGGATACTTGTTATACCCCTTGTGAGTGTTTAAAACCTCGTTGTGCGGCTTATGAAGATTTGCCTGCTCGTGGTGGTGTTATTCGTGGTACTGTGCATGATGGTAAGGGTCATAAGTTTGAAGGTATTGCTGGTCATGCGGGTGTATTTAGTACAATTGAGGATATTTCTCATTATGTAGAAATGTTATTAAACGATGGTGTATATCATGGTAAACGTTTCTTTAGTGAGGAAACTATGAATATGTTACGTACTTGTAATACTGTGGGTATGAATGAGTCTCGTAGTGTAGGATGGATTTTATCTGATCATAATTATCCAATCGGTGATTATTGTAGTGACCATACTTTATATCATACTGGATTCTCTGGACCAAGCTTGTTAATTGATTTGGATAAGAAATTTGCGTGTGTGATTTTATGTAATCGTGTGCATCCAACACGTGATAATAAAAAGATTTTGACAGCTAGAAAAGATATTCATAATGCTGTTTATCAAGTATTATAGTCACTCTTTTGAGTGGCTTTTTGCTTATTGGAGGTACTATGATTGAAAGTAGTGTAGTTATTCAAGATATAAAGATGGATTATGTATGCTTTGGTAAAGGAAATATCCCATTAGTCATTATTCCTGGTTTAAGTTTAAATCGTGTAAAGGGATTTGGTTTTTCTTTGTGGTATATGTATCGTATGTTTGCGAAGGAATATAAAGTATATATCTTTGATCGTAAAGATGTTGTTAAAGAGGGTTATAGTATACAGGATATGGCTAATGAATTAGCGTTGGCTATGAAAAAATTACAAATAGCAAATGCTTGTGTATTTGGTGTTTCTCAAGGTGGAATGATTGCACAGTATTTGGCGATTGATTATCCTGAGTTAGTATCTAAGATGATATTAGGTGTTACGTGTGCTAGATATAATGAATTTGTGTCTGAGGCGATAGATACTTGGATTGAATTGTTGCATAAAGATATGAAATTGTTTGTTGAGGATATGCTGAAACGTATGTATTCTACAGAATATGTACGTAAAAATGGTTGGGTATTTCCTTTAATTAGTAAATTGTATAAACATGTAGATAAGAAACGTTTTGAAATTTTAGCTAAAGCTTGTTTAACTTGTGATTGTTATGATGAACTATCTAAAATTACTTGTCCTGTTTTAGTTTTAGGTGGTAAAGAGGATAAAGTAGTTGGTGTAGAGGGTAGTTTAGAATTGATTGAAAAGTTAAAGTGTGAATATTATTTGTATGATAATTATGGACATTCTGCATATGAAGAAGCTAAAGATTTTAATCAACGTATTTATACTTTTTTGAAGTAAATAGTATATAATTGTTATGAGGATGTGAATGTATGAAATTATTTATTAAACAAAATCTTATGTCAGCTTTTGATCACTTTTATGTGAAAGATGAACAAGGCTTTGATGTTTATGAAGTAAGGGGAAATACTGGGATTCGAGTTGGATTGAAATTACGTATTTATGATTTGATGAATCATGAGTTGTGTTATATTGAGCAAAAGAATGTAAGTTTATTGCCAACGTTTAAAGTATTTAAAGACGGTGTTCAAGTAGCGACAATTGTTAAGAAGTTTACGTTAGTTAAACCTAAATATGTTGTTGAAGAACTAGGTTGGGAAATTGAAGGAGATTTCTTGGCTCATGAATATGTAATTAAGGATTCTGTTGAAGAGATTGCGACGATTAGCAAAGATTGGACTTTGTGGGTGGATTCTTTTTCATTGGATATGCAACGTGAGGAACATGTATTAGAAGCGTTGGCATGTATTTTGGCAATTGATTATGTAGTTGATGAAGAAAGTGATGATATTAAAATCTCAAATAAATAAAAGTGGAAGTTTTTAAACTTCCACTTGTTTTTGTATTAAGCGATAGCTTTACGAACTTTACCTTCGTTAGCTTCAAGTTTAGCAACAGCTTCATCAACTGTGCATCCTAATAATACCATAACAACCGCAACTTTAACGCGACCATTAGATTCAACGCGAGCTTTTTGAGCTGTTTCACGATCACAACCAGTAGCTTCCATGATGATGTTTTCAGCACGAGTTACTAATTTTTCGTTTGTTTGCATTACGTCTACCATTAAGTTTTGGTAAACTTTACCATTTAAAATCATAGAACCTGTTGTAATCATGTTACAAATCATTTTTTGAGAAGTACCAGATTTTAAACGTGTTGAACCAGTTAATACTTCTGGACCATTGTCTGGTTCGATTGCTAATTTAGCAGCTAAACCAATTTTTGAACCTTTGTTACAAGCAACAGCTACTGTATTACATCCTAATTCATTAGCATATTCTAATGCACCAATTACATATGGAGTTCTTCCACTAGCAGCTAAACCGATAACTACGTCTTTGTCACAGCAGTTAACATTTTTTAAGTCTTCAACACCTAATTCGCGTTTATCTTCAGCACCTTCAACAGCTTTAATAAATGCTCTTTCACCACCAGCTAATAAGCCGATAACTTTCTCAAATGATACACCGAATGTTGGAGGACATTCAACAGCATCTAATAATCCTAAACGACCACTAGTACCAGCACCGATATAAATGATGCGTCCACCTTTTTGTAAAGCTTCAGCAGCCCATGTAATTGCTTGAGCGATTTCAGGTAATACAGCTTCAACACCTTTAACAACATTATTGTCTTCTGAATTCATTACTGTCGCAATTTCTAGAGCAGAGAAAGTATCTAATTCCATTGTTCTTGGATTACGTCTTTCTGTAGTAAGGTTTGATAAATCAACCATTATAATTTACCTCCGTATTTATCTTGAAAATATTATAACATATTCTACATTTTTTAATACACATTATGTATAATAAATACGAGGTATTACGTATGAAATTAATAATGTTAGATATTGATGGTACTCTATTGAATTCCAATAGAAAATTAACAGATGTAACAAAAGAGGCTTTGCGTTTTGTAAAGAGTCTTGGCGTTTATGTTGGCGTTGCGACAGGCCGAGCAACTTTTGTAATGGATAATTGGATTAAAGAACATGAAGTGGAAGATGTCATTGATTTTGTTGTAGGATTTAATGGTGTAGAAGTTAAAGATTATCGTGAGAATACAATGGAAATTAGTGATATGATGACTGCAGAAATGACTCGTGAAGTAGCCATTAAATCACGCAATATGCCATGGAATGTAGTTGCTTATGATGAGCATTGCCGTTATGCGAAAGTTGCGGATTCTCATATTGTGGGTTATTCAAAAATGACTGGTCAACCATATGCT
>JAFZDT010000098.1 GCA_017561055.1 Erysipelotrichaceae bacterium | reverse complement strand
TAAAGAGTTAGCAGGTAACGATATGGATAAAGCAATTAAGTTAGCTAAAAAGTTCTATAAACAAATGTTAGAATCAGCAATGTGTCCTAGGATAGATTGTAAACAGCTATAGAATGCTGCCTAATAACATTTGAGATTAGTAACTAAATTAATTGTTGCCGTTATTATAGTAGATGCCAAAATTTTTCACATGCTAACGGTTGCGATCGCTAGCATTTTTTATATCAACTAATATCGAGAAATAAATAATAATGGTAGTAAATCCAGGAGAATAGACAATGACACTGATCCAACGCATATTTGCACAAGGTTGGCAGTCTGTGTGCACTATGGTATCATCCTTAGCTGCACTGTTCGCACCTGCCATTCCTGCTGTACTTACTGCATTTACTTTCATTGTTATGGATATGCATTACGGGTATAAAGTATCTAAGAAATATGGTAAAACACATTTTGAATCGAATAAATTTTGGAAAACAGTAAATAAGTTTACAGAAGCTACAATGATTATATGTGGTGCACTACTACTCGATAAATTCATATTCATGACTTATGAAGAGTTAGCCGCAGTTAGAATAGCAGCTGGAGCCGTATGTTGTGCAGAAGTCATATCATTATTAGAATCATTAAGAGCATTACATCCTAATGCATTGATATCCCGAATATTAGCAAAGATAATTAAATCTAAGGCAGAGAAATATTTAGACATCGACATATCAGAAGAAATAAAGGAACTAAATGATACCAGTGATAAAAACAGTAATAAGAAGTAAGTTACTGAACTTTATCAATATTCTTAAGAATAACTTTCAAACAATTGCAGTGATTATCATAATGATGCTCACTGCTTTTTTATTTATATAGCATAAGGAGTTAGAAGTTACAAGAAATACATTAGATAAAGTTTCTAGTAATTATGAATTCTATATGAACAAATGTTCTAATGTAGAAGAATAGAATAAAGTTCTATAGTTGAATATAGACGAGTATAAAGAAACCAAAGATAGTCTTATACAAGAGATTAAGACTACGTAGAAGAAATTGAAAATAAAGGAGAAGGAGTTGCAACAAACCTAGTTATAGAAATAGGAAATTAAACATGACACAACTTTTATAGTCAGATCAAACGACTTTACATTGGAAATCAAGCCAAACTCTTTGACATCAATCATAATAAATAAGAAAGATTCGATCTTACAACATACTTTAGAAATAAAAAATCAACAAACATTGTTTATAACAAATAAAAGAATATATAGAAATAAATATAAGAATTGGTTTGCAAGACTCCTTCACTTTGATTTTAAAAAGAAAAACGACATACGATATCAAATACATAATTCAAATGATCTCATACATATAACAGACTCTAGAATGATAGAATTAAATTAATTTATTAATCAATAAATAATTAATCAAATGAAGAAAGAGAAGTTAGAACGTCACGAACGTATGTATGGACCTCACTTCAATGAAGAATGTGCTAACAAAGCTGTTCAGAAGATGGAAAATGAAGATGGTTCAAAAGGCCCACGTTGGTCCATTGAAGAAGCAGAAAGAGTTGCACAACAATATGGTGTAAACCTTAAAGGTGAAAAGTTCAACAAATACGATTGGTTTGTGGCATTGAATATGATTCGTTCTGATTTCTATCGTGCAGTTATCAACATGACTGGTTCAGATAATGTAAAACACTTTGTAGAACTTACTAAAGCTTGGTTGAACGATAAAGACATTGAAGAAGGTAAGATGTGGTTCTACTTTAAGTTTGTAATGTGTGAAGAAGGTCGTGAAGAAAGTGAAGAATGGGATGAAGAAGATTCTCATTATAATCATGCACGAGGTAGACGTAGTGGTAGAATGAGTATGAATACTTATCATAAACGTCATCATGATTATTACGATGATTATGATAATGATTATGAATATGAGTTGGAAGGTACTTATAATATGCGTGGTGGTAACTATGCTATGGATAATGACTATAACTACGCAAGAGGAAGAAGAATGTCAAGATATTAATTAATCAATAAAAATGAAGAATATGTATAACGAATATCCGGAAAGAATTTACGTTGATCGTGGTATCGACGCTAGTACAGCAGCATTGCTTAACAAAGACAATGGCATGAATGATATGTGGCCATGGATGGCTATGATGAATGGCGGCATGGGCGGCTTTGGTGGAGGTGGTTGGTGGATTTGGATCCTCTTCTTACTCTGGGGTCGCAACGGCTGGGGTGGCCTTGGTGGTGATGGTAACGGTTTAGTTGGAACAGGCTTCCAAGACAGATTGTCTACTATTCAGGAAACACTTCAGGATAATCACAACTCTGATCTGTTGATGTCTGCAATTAAGGGTAACGAAGGTGCTGTTCGTGAATTGGCATCTACACTTAACTGTGACTTTAACTCTTTAAATAATAACATATGTTCAATCAAGGGTGCTATTGATACAGTTGGTGGTCAGGTTGGTTTCAGTGCCGAACGTGTGATCAATGCCGTTAATGCAGGTGACTGCAATGTAATTCAGGCTATCAAGGACTGCTGCTGCAATACTCAGCAATCAATCTTGAAGATGGGTTACGAAAACCAGATTGCTACATTGAATCAGACAAATGCTTTGAACAGCACATTGAATACAATCAATACTGGTCTTGAAAGAGGTTTCTCAAGCGTAGCTTATGAAACTGCAAATCAGACTTGTGCAATCAAAGAAATGATTCAGGATTCTACTGCACAGATCTTAGCTGGTCAACGTGCTGCTGAAATGCGTGAAATGCAGAATAAGATTGATGCATTACGTGATGAACGTACAGCATTACAGTTGGCTGCATCACAGCAAGCTCAGACTGCTAATTTGCTTAGTCAGATTAAGCCGTGTCCAATACCTGCTTACATTACATGTAATCCATATGACAGCTACACTCCGTTCTATGGATACAATCAGGGTTATGTAAACGGTGGTTGTTGCGCATAAGGAAGGAGGTAACTATGAATCCTTTTGTTAATAGATTGAGAACAGTTTCAATATTCCCAGTTAAAACATTGTATGTTACTGTAGATACTACAACTACTGTTGTTACTTATGGTATTTGTCCTAAGATATGGAAAGCTCTTCCATGCGAAGGTTTCATATTGTTAAACATTGCAAATACTGTACCTACTACAGCTACAGATGCTTACTTGGTGAACATTGATACATGCCTTACTTTGAGTTAGGTTAATTCAACTACAGCATCTACTAATGCTAGAGCATTGTTGAATGGTGCAGGTGATCAAATGACAAATGCAGAAGTTACAGTTGGAAATAGATATTTAATTTATTATAATAAGAACTTAGGTACATTCTAGGTTGTTAATTATATTCCAGCTACTACTTAATAACAGATCCTGTCTACATCCCGTAAGATCTGTGGACAGGACACTTATTTTATGATTATGATGTTTAAAGATTTAAAAGTCGGAGATAATGTGTTTATACTTGAGAATGCTGGTACATTTAGAAAAGTGAACACTTATAACATTGGTACTATTACTTAGGTTGGACAACCTTATGATGATATGACTAATGTTAATCCTTATATGAGTTAGAGTGCTAGAAAGAAATTAATTGATATCACTATTACTTGTGAAGGGATACAAAAGAAATTAACAGTTGGAGCAGATAGATCAACAATAACTGATAATGTTATTGGTCTTACTGTATCTACAGATAAATAGGAATTGGTTGCATAGGTCAATACTCAATGCAGAGAATATGAGCAAAAGATAAAGGCTATTGAAGGTTATAGAGCCGAGTTAAGGAAATGTCATGAACTTCTCGACTTACTTGGGGATAAACCTATGCAACATGATGATGAAACAATTAAGGTCAGCTGATGCTGGCCTTTTTTGTTATACGCAGTTCGCAGGAACCTGCTCCTATGCTCCTTTCAGTCGCAGTCGCAGGTTATTGGGTTGTATGTGTGTGGGTATATATATAAAATCACTCGCTCAGCGAGTACACTCGCTTCGCTCGTGATTTTAGATTTAAGAAAGGCTATGATCATTTTGAGGGAAATGTATGTCAATGTACAGAAAGTGCCACAGAGGGGCTTAAAATGCGTTTTAGAGCCATTGTAACAATTAATAAGCTTATTGATATGACATTAAATAATTATATTGATGATGTGCTACTTGAAGCTAGAAACAACAATATAACTGAAAGTGAAAAGTTAAGTAGACATCAAATTGAATTATGGATCAAATCTTATAGAGCCATGTTGATAAAGCAAAAGCTTGATAAGAAAGAATCTATTGATGACATGTTTACACAGACAATTCGTATGCATGTCAGTAAGATTGAAAATGATCCAGGACATGTTGAGTATGTTGGTGATATTGAATTACCTACATTGCTTGGTACAAAATGGTTTACAGGATTGATATCTGTGAAAGATGCGTATGGCAATGTAATTCAACTTGGTAGTGAAACTAAAATGAAGTTTCAAAAGTATAGAAAATATACATGCAAAGATTACATTGCATATAAGAAGAACAATAAAGTATATGTTGAAGGTGGTTCCAATACATTGGAATGGATTGATGTCCAAGTAATAGCAGAAGATCCTACAGAAAATAAATTGTGTTATAATCCAGATAAGGATGAATACCCAATACCTGTTCATATGTGGCCAACTATAAAAGATATGATATTTGATCATGACTTCTATACAATGTCACAGCAACCTTCTGATATAACCAACAATTCTTAGGATAATTTATAGAATAGTTATAATAACAATCTTTATAGAAATAGACGTAGACGATGATTCACGAACATAACAAAAGTGCAAATAAAACAAAGTCATACACCATTGCGTCATTCTATAATGATTATTTAGATAATATAGAAAAAGATACAGTCTATGATATCGATTATAATAAGTATCGTAGTATTGTTACTGATTACTTTTTGCATCTCAGACAAAAACTAATAGAAGAAGGAAAGATGATTAAGTTGCCTTATAGATTGGGGACTGTACAGATCATCAAGAGTAGACCAAAATATTTAG
>JAFZDT010000014.1 GCA_017561055.1 Erysipelotrichaceae bacterium | reverse complement strand
TGTAAGTGTACATAATAAGATCAGAAATAGTTTTTTATAGTTTGTCATAAATGTCTTTAAAGCGTTTAGCTAATCCTTTAACAGTTTGTACACTAATACTACATACAGCTACACGAATTCCTTTGTTTACTTGTACAGTAAAGATATTTTCTTTGATTAATGCTTGATGGTATTGTTCTCTAATTTCATTGTTTGGCATTTGAATGGTTACGAAGAATCCTTCTTTATAAGGATAGATTGGTAAACCACATTCGTTTGCCTCTTTAACAAAGATTTCAGAACGTTGTTTTAATAGTTCAATATATTCTGCTTTTTCTTGCATGAAGGCTTCATAATGGTCTTGAGTAACTCTAACAAAGTTTTCCATACCAGCATTAGCAATATTAGACCAAGTAGCTCTAGCATATTTTTCGAAAATAATTTCAATTTCACGAACATCTTTTTGATCTTTGGCCATAATAATAGCAGCACCAACACGTAATCCATAGGAAGTTAATGTTTTTGAACAACTAAAAGCAATAACTACAGCGATATCATCTGAGATATTATTAAAGTTTTCCATGTATTGGTGCACTTGATCTAAGTTATAAGAGTAATCAATATAGGCAATGTCATTCAATAATACGACAGATCCTTGTTTAGAACATGCATTTAGAATTTCAATAACTTGTGTCCATTCTTCATTTGTTAGTGAATAGCCTGTTGGATTATGGCATGGATCATTAATAACAACAACTAATTTATTTTGTTTTTGGATGATGGTTTCACATTTGTTTTTGAAATCTTCTAAATGGAAATGATCCTCTTTAAATAATTGATAGGTTTCTTGTTGATAACCATATTCTTGTGCCATTAATTTATAAGAACCCCAAGCAATTTCTGGAAATAGTACAATATCATCTTTAGATAATACACATTGTAATGTAGTACTAATTGCGCCTGTTCCACCTGGGGTCGCAATTACAGTATATGGTAAATCTAGATGAATATCTGAAAATAACCAATTTGCGACTTGTTTACGGTAGCTAGGGTTGCCAACAAAACTATTGGCATAACCAGCTTTAATAGAAGATTCAATGTTGTTATAACTGGTAAATACTGTATTTAGTGCAACTAATTTTCCTTCTTCATCAGTTAAAGAACCAATGGTCGCATCAACGACTTTCTCTTTTCCGTATTTTAGTTTGGCTTCTTTGGCTTGTGATACGACTTTAAATACTGTATCTACAATAGGGGTCATATTGGCATTTTTATGAACAAATTTCATGTGTAATACCTCCATTTATTTTACTAATTCTTTTTGATAGGATTTTGAGACATCCATCATGTGTTGTTGAAATGTGCGATAGTATGGTAAATATTGTTCATTTTGAATATATGCACAATTTTTGTTCAATAGTTCTTCTTCACGTTTTGGATCGAAGATTTCCATTTGATGTTCTTTTTTGTATAAAGCTACTTGTTCAACAGCTTGCATACGTTTTTCAAATAGTTTCGCAATTTCTTGATCGATTTCGTTTATGGTAATTCTTGCTTGTTCTAGCTTGTCCATAGTCTCACTTCCTTTTCTTAATTTTATAAAAAAAGTGTGCATTCGTAAACGGTTTTATGTTCAACTTGTGTTATAATAAAAACAACTAGGAGAGTTTTTTTAAAGTATTATATATTTTAAATATTACAAATTTATTTGGTACAGTGTTTGTACCTATTTTGATAGATAAGTGAGGTGTAGGTATGGTTAGTAGTGCTATCTATATTACTGGACATAAAAATCCAGATACAGATTCTATTTGTAGTGCTTTAGCATATGCGAATTTAAAACAAACATTGGGTGAAAATGCGATTGGTATTCGTATTGGTGAAGTAAATAATGAAACTAGATTTGTATTGGATTATTTCCAAGAAGATGCTCCACCATTAGTTTATGATATTCGTACTCGTGTGCGTGATATTGAGTTTGATGATGCTGTAACAATTGGTCCTGATGGCATGTTGCATGAAGCGATTAAAATCATGCGTGCAAACAAAAAGAAAGTTATTGTTATTGTGAATGAAAAACGTCATTTATTGGGAATGGCGACTATTTCGGATATTACAAATACAATTGTAAATGAAACAAAAGAAAAAGATGATTTGATTCGTCAAACACCAATTTCTAATTTTGCGACAATTTTAAAGGGTCGTTTAGTCTATGAGCCAGAAGTGCATCATATGAATGGTCGTATCTTTATTGCGTCTTTCTTAGGAATGGAAAGAGATTATAAAGATTATAAAGATCGTATTGTTATTACAAGTGCTAGACGTGAAACACAATTGCGTGCGGTGAGTAGTGGTGCTGCGGTAATTATTGCGACGGGTATGGAATATCCAAATCCGGAAGTGGTAGAAGCGTGTAAGAAGGCTGGTTGTGCATATATTATTACGCAAAAGGATATGTATCAAACAGCACAGCTTGTTCAACAAGCAATTCCAGTGAGTTTGATTATGACTCAAAATTTAACAGCTTTCCATTTTAATGATTATGTTGAAGATGTTAAAGTGGCGATTAATCGTTCTCGTTTTAGAAGCTATCCAGTATTAGATCATTTGGGTTGTTTAGTTGGATTGATTTCTCGTTACCATTTATTCAAACATGCGAATCGTAAATTGGTATTGGTTGACCATAATGAAATGGAACAAAGTATTAATGGTGCTCCACAAGCGGAAATTGTTGAAATTGTGGACCATCATCGTATTGGTGGTATTAAAACAACAAGTCCAGTAATGTTTAGAAATGAATTGGTTGGTTGTTGTTGTACAATTATTGCGAAGTTATATGGTGAAAAGAATGTAGAGATTCCTAAATCAATGGCTGGTTTAATGCTAGGTGCGATTATTTCGGATACTTTGTATTTCAATTCTCCAACATGTACAAGTCAAGATATTGAAATGGCGAAGTATTTAGCTGGTATTGCTGAAGTGGATTTGGATTCGTTTGCTTTACAAGTATTGGCGGCTAGTGCATCAATTAAGGAAAAGACAATTGAAGAAATTGTTTATAATGATTTGAAAATCTTTGAAATTGAAAAATATAAAGTGGCATTGGGTCAAATTAATATTATGTCAATTGAAGATATTTTACCGATTCGTGAACAAATTCAAGAGTATTTGGATAACTTTACAAAATCAAATAACTTTGGTATTTGTGTCATGATTTTCTCTGTAGTAGATGGTAGTGGTTCATATTTAATTAGTTCTGGATCAGCTTTATTTATTGCGGATGCGGCATTTGCGGATATTGGTGAACATTGTGATGGATATTTATTCTTGAAAGAAGTAATGTCTCGTAAGAAACAAATTGTGCCATTATTAACAGAAGCAGCTAAGAATTATCGTTCAAATTATCATGCTTAAGAATCGTGGAAACACGGTTCTTTTTTTATTGTTTTAAATAATGAACGGGTGTATACTTTTAATAGTGAACAGGAGTTTATTTTTATGGCACAAATACTGAAAGACAATGTGAAACAAATGATTGTAGATTCTGCGATTCAGGATATTTTTGAGCATGGTTTTAGTAATTCGAGTATGCGAAGAATTGCGAGTAATGCGCAAATGACGGTTGGGAATTTATATCGTTATTTTAAAAGTAAAGAAGAGATTGTGAATTATATCATCGCACCTGTATTGGATAAATTAAATGTGGTTATTGAGAAACATACGCATCAAAGAATTGATTTTGTGAATTCATCTTTTGACTGGTCTGAGGTTTCTTTAGATGCAATTATGGCGACTTTAGATGAATTGGCGGTTGTATTGGTTGATTTATCGTATCATTATCCAAAGTCTTTGATGATTATGATGATGCACGGGAAAATTCATCAAATGATTCATGAATGGTTTGCGAAATTGATTTCTAGTTTTATGGTGTCTAAAAATTTGGTGAATGAACAAAATCAAACGCGTTGTAATTTGTTAGCTAGAAGTTATGCGGCGAGTTTGTTTAGTGGTGTAAAAGCGTGTTTGTTAGAGAAAAATATAGATAAAGAAGAGATGGTTCAAGTTATTCAAATCTATTTTAGTGGATGCTTTATGATGCTTGAACATAATTTTGAGTTGTTGGAGGGGTAATATATGGCATTTATTGAATTTAAGAATGTATCGAAAATATATAAAATGGGTGAAGTTGAAATTAAGGCTTTAGATGGTGTTGATTTTCAAATTGATAAAGGTGAATTTGTAGTTATCTTAGGTGCTTCTGGTGCTGGTAAAACTACGATTCTTAACTTGTTAGGTGGTATGGATACCTTAACTAGTGGAACCATTCAAGTAGATGGCCGTGATGTATCTAAAGCCAATGAAAAAGAATTGTGTGAGTATCGTAGACATGATATTGGTTTTGTATTCCAATTTTATAATTTAGTACAAAACTTAACAGCATATGAAAATGTAGAGTTGGCCAGACAAATCTGTAAAAATCCATTAAGTGCGGATGAAGTATTGAGTCTAGTTGGCTTAGATGAACGTAAAAACAATTTCCCATCCCAATTATCTGGTGGGGAACAACAACGTGTAGCGATTGCTAGAGCGGTTGCGAAAAATCCAAAATTATTATTGTGTGATGAACCAACAGGGGCGTTAGATTATAAGACGGGTAAACAAGTATTAAAAGTTTTACAAGATATGTCAAATGAACGTAATATGACAGTGGTTATGATTACGCATAATGCGGCATTAGCGGATATGGGTGAGAAAATCATTCGTGTACGTAGTGGAAAAATTGAAGAAGTAATTATTAATGAACATCCAAAAAATGTTGAGGATATTGAATACTAATGTTCCATAAGGATACGTTACGCTTAATTAAGAAAACGATTCGTCGTTTCTTTACGATCTTCTTAATGGTATTTATTGGTGTTGCTTTTATGGTTGGTGTATTAAGTACCCATTCCATTATGAAGAAAAGTGTTGATATTTATTTTGATGAATATAATTTTATGGATGTTCAATTGTATTCATCGTATGGTTTTGATGAGGAAGATGTAGAAACTATAAGAAATGCGAGTGTTGTAGAAGATGTTTTTGCATCTAAGTATGTGGATGTATATGGTGAACAAAAAGAAAATATTTTTGTGACTCGTGTGCAAGAATTGGATACCAATGTTAATCAATTTGAATTGTTAAGTGGAAGACTTCCGGAAAATGATCAAGAGGCTGTAACTTTAGGTTCCAGTAGTTTTGGTGTTGTTTATGAAGAGGGAGAAGTTGTACGTTTATATTTAGAAGAAGATGAAGTGACAGATTCATTAAAATATGAAGAGTATACAATTGTTGGTACAGTGCGTACGGGGCAATATATGGCTAGTACAAAGGAACCATCTAACTTAGAGAATCTAAATCTAGAAGCTGTAATTTTTGTAGATAATGATGATTTTATTGCGGATTATTATACGAGTATGTATCTTACATTACATGGTGCTAAAGATTTAGTTGCTTTTACAGATGACTATCTTGAACATGTGGAAAAGCAATTGGATGCATTGCAAAAAGTGATTGATGGACAACAAGAGCATCGCAAACAAGGGATTATTGAAGAAATTGAAGAAGAAATAGCAGATGGTGAGCGTGAATTAGAAGAAGCGACAATTGAAGCTTATGAAGAATTGGATAAAGCACAAAAAGAATTGGATGATGGATATAAGGAATTATTGAAGGCAGAAATTCAAATTCAATTGGCTGAGCAAGAAATTGAAACTGGTGAAAAACAAATAAAAGAAAACCGTGAAAAATTAGAAGATGGTAAAAAAGAAGTAGATGATGCGGTTAAGGAAGTAGAAACAGAATCTGGTCAATCTTTTGAGGAAACCATTGAAGAAATTGAAGCTTTATATATGGTATATGTTGGAATTGAATCCATTGTGGAAGAGATTGGTAATGAGGATACAACAATTACTGAACAAATTGATACAAATAAAGCTGAAATTAGTAAATTGGAAGAAGAAAGAAATGAATATAGACAGCAATTAGTACAACTACGATTGAATGGTGGTACAGAAGAAGAAATTGCGGAATGTGAAGCGAAGATTGAAGAATTGGATGAAGATATTTCAAATCTACAAACGCAAAATACTTTTTTACAATCTATAATCACGATGTATGAAAATGGTACATTTGAATCAATTTTGGATATGATTGATGAAATGGCCAATGGGGATGTAAAAGGAACTTATGAAGATCTTAAAAAATTAGAAACAGCAAAACTTGAAGTAGAAAATGGAATCAAACAATTAGAACAAGCTGAAAAAGATTTGATTTCAGGCAAAAAACAAATTCAAGATGCAAAGAAAGAATTGGAAAAAGGTACCAAAGAGTACGAAGATGGTGTAAAAGAATTCAATGATGCGAAAATTGAAGTTGAGGAAGAACTTGAAAAGGCTAGAATTGATTTAGCAAAAGCAAGACAAGATTTAGATGAATTACCGGATGCGAAATGGATGGTGTTGGATCGTGATAGTCATTATTCAACAGCGATGTATGCCGGTAGTGCAAATCAAATGAAAACCATTGGTGAAATTGTACCATTGTTATTCTTCTTGGTTGCGGCATTGGTTTGTATGACAACGATGATGCGTTTAATTGATGAAGAACGTTCGCAAATGGGTATTTTTAGTGCATTAGGTTTTTCGAAGGGTAAAATTATTAGTAAATATGTTATTTATGCATGTATTGCGAGTGTTTTAGGAAGTTTGGTTGGTGTGTTTGCCGGTATTCCTATTTTCCCAAATGTTATCTATTGGGCATGGAAATTAATGTATGATACACCAGAAGTATATTTGTATTTGCCATTGGAAGCGGCATTAATTGGTACATTGTCTTTTACTATTTTGATGATGGTTGTATCGTATTTTGTGGCTAGAAAATCCTTGCAACAAGTGCCATCACAATTGATGCGTCCTAAGGCTCCTAAGAGTACGAAGAAAGTATTCTTAGAGAATATTCCATTTATTTGGAATCGTTTATCCTTTACTTCTAAAGTGACGGCTAGAAACTTAATTCGTTATAAGAGTCGTTTCTTTATGACAGTGATTGGTGTTGCTGGATGTACGAGTTTATTGGTTTTAGGTTTTGGTATTAAAGATAGTATTGCGGCAGTTATTGATGTTCAATATTCAGAAATCTTATTGCATAATCAAGTTGTAGTGGTTGAAGAAGCTAAATATACAGATGATATTGTAAAAGTTTTAGAAGCAGATAGAGAATACGAATTGGTAGCGCCATATATGAATTATGCTTCTAAAGTGTATTTTGCGGATGAAGATACAACAATAGATGTGCATGTATTAAATGAAGCTTATGATGATATTGTTTGTTTGAGAAATCGTAAGACAAAAGAAGAATTGTCATTAGATGATGGAGTTGTCATTTCTGAAAAGTTTGCGAAGAACCATGGATTATCTGTAGGTGATAGCCTTAAGATTGAATCAAATAATGGTATTAAAGCAACTGTTGAAATTAATGGTATTTGTGAAATGTATTTCCAACATTACTTATTTATGACAACGGATTATTATGAAGAAATGTTTGATGAGACTGCGAATGAAGATCGTATAGCTATTTATGCTGAAAATAATGAATCGATATTTGATACTTTAGCGGAAACTGAGGGTGTTAAGAATATTCTTGATTATAGTGAAGCGAAATTAACGTTTACAACGATGATTGAAGCGTTGGATTTAATTGTTGTAGTTATTTTATTGGCAGCTGGTTCTTTAGCATTTGTTGTATTAATGAATTTATCTGAAGTGAATATTTCTGAGCGTATGCGTGAAATTGCGACATTGAAAGTTTTAGGATTTAATAATAAAGAAGTAAATTCCTATATTTTTAAGGAAATCTTATTATTATCGTTGATTGGAGCAATTGTCGGTATGCCTTTAGGTAAACTAGAACTCATTTTGGTAATGAATATTATTGATATGGATATGGTAATGTTTGGTACAGCGATTGAACCATTAAGCTATGTCTATGGTTTTGTGATTACCATGGTATTTGCAGTGTTAGTATTGTTCTTTATGAGAGGATCTTTACGCAAAGTACAAATGGTAGAATCGTTGAAGAGTGTAGAATAAAAGAATGGCAAGGTTAGTTGACCTTGCCATTTTTTGTTAATAATCGAAGAATACATAATACTGGGAATGTAACTAAACACAATACACCATAGATATATAATAATTGATTTGTATATTCATTATACATTGTGTCATATCGATGCATGGTTTTTCCTACAATAACGTGTCCTGTATCATATGCACAAGAAACAGTCGCAAAGCGAAGAGTTTCATTTGGTGTGTAAATATCTTCGTGGTATGTATCATGTCTTACAAGTGTTAAAGGAATAGTTAAAGGTTGTTCATTGAAGGTCGCATTTGTATAAGAAATAGCATTCACTTCATCATAAACAACAATAAAGCATTGATTGGTTGTTTCTAAGGCAACTTGATTTAGTAGGGTATCTACTTTTTTATCTTGGTTTAGTAGTTCTTTTGCTTGTTCTAAAACTTCATATTGTTCATCATATGTGTGATATGACAAACTTTGTTTCATGCTTGTATGAGAAAGAATGGTACAAGCTGTAATGACTACAATACAAGCAAACCAAATAAAGATTAGCTTACGCATTTTCAATTTCCTGAATTACATTTTCTAATGCTTTTGCGCCAACTTTAACTGTATTTAGACATTTTACTTCTTTGGAATATAATAAAGGCTTTACTTGTGCACATGCTCTAGCACCAGCAAGATTTTGGAATTCTCTAACTAGACGTTGTGTATAGGCTTTTGTGTGTTCAAAATCATGAGCTTTTGTGTCTACATATTTAGCACTTAAAACAGCTACAGCACCAGATAATGCACCACATACATCACCTAATTGGAAACCGCCACCAAAACCAGCAAATAAGCGTACAGCATCTACATCGTATCCTAATTGATAATATTCATTTCCTGCTAAGAATAGTGATTCTGCGCAGTTGTATCCTTGAAGATAATATTTTTCAGCAACTTGTTCTAACATGTTATATCCTCACTTTCATATGTATTTTATCACAAAGTAAAGTTTCATGTTATACTAAAAATGGTGATAAATATGAAAAAAGTTACATACGGTATTTTAAGTACAGCATCGATTGTTGGTCGTTTTATTCAAGGAATTCGTGATTCTAAAAATGGTGATGTTCGAGCTATTTGTTCTAGGGATATTCATAAAGCTAGACGAAAAGCTAGAGAATTCATGATTGATAAAGCCTATGATGATTATGCACAAATGTTGGCAGATGATGATTTGGATGTGATTTATATTGCGACACCAAATGCATTGCACTATCCTAATGCTTTACAAGCCATTCGTGCAAATAAGCATGTTGTATTAGAAAAACCATTTGTTTTAACAAAAAAACAAACGATTCATTTGTTTGAAGAAGCGAAAAAACATAATGTCTTTTTGATGGAAGCTCAAAAAATTGTGTTTTTACCAATTACAAATCATATTAAACAAATGATTCAAGAAAAAACATTAGGAGAATTGCGTTATGTCAATATGACATCAAGTTTTGTGGCTCGTTTTGGTTATGAACATTGGATGTATGATTTGCAATATGGTGGAGGCTGTTTATATGGCTCTTGTAGTTATACTACAGCATACTTGATGTATTTATTGGATACTTTGGATATTAAAGGACAAGGTATGCAAATAAAGGCTCCTACAGGTACAGATGATTTTTGTCAATTGCAATTCAGTATTGAAGATCGTGTGATGGTAAGTAGTTGTATTTCTATGAATGTGGAAACGAAAAATGTAGCTAATTTCTATTTTGAACATGGATATATTGAAGTAGAAAATTATTGGAAAGCACGTACGATGAAGATTGTAAAAGATGGAGTAGAAGAAATCGTGGAATATCCATGTCCTTGTGAATTTGTGTATGAAGTGGATCATGTGAATGATTGTATTCAAAATAAAGAATATGTAAGTTCTATCATGTATCCAGAAATTACCATTAAAACAGCAGAATTGGTGGATGAAATTTTTAATGGATGGAATCCAGAATTGGTTAGAGAATATGCAAAATGTGAAGAATGAGTTTAAAAAAGCTTTTCTTGATACATTACCTGTTATGAGTGGGTATTTGGTACTAGGAATTGGTTTTGGGATGATTTTACAATCCAAAGGCTATGGCGTAGGTTATGCGGCATGTATGAGTATCTTTATTTATGCTGGTTCTATGCAATATGTGGGTATTGATTTATTAGTGAGTGGTGCTTCTTTAATTACCGCTGCTTTAACAACTTTACTTGTGAATGCTCGTCATTTATTCTATGGAATTTCGATGGTTGATAAATATAAGAATGTGAAATATAAAAATGTTTTAGCTTTCTTATTAACGGATGAAACATATTCCTTGGTTTGTACAGATGAAGAAAAATCGCATACCTATTATATGTTGGTTTCTTTGTTGGATTATAGCTATTGGGTAAGTGGTAGTATTTTGGGTAGTGTTTTAGGCAATATTATTCCGTTTAGTACAGAGGGTATTGATTTTGCATTAACTGCTTTGTTTATTACTGTATTTGTTGAACAGTGGTTGAATCATAAGGATCATATTCCAGCAATCGTTGGTGTGGTGTCTTCAATTGGATGCTTAATGGTGTTTGGTGCAGATAGTTTCTTAATTCCAACGATGATTATGATTACCATCTTATTACTTGTGTATAAGAAATGGGGAAATGCTCATGAATAGTCATGCGATATTGTTAATTGTAGTCATGAGTGTTGTGACAATCTTGTTGCGATTTTTACCATTTTGGATTTTCGCAAACCGTAAAACACCAGATATTATTGTCTATTTAGGACAAGTATTACCATATGCGATTATGGGGATGCTGGTTATCTTTTGTTTGAAGAATGTATCTTTTATGGTAGTTCCTTTTGGAATACCAGAAATGATTGCGAGTCTTACCGTTATTATTTTACATGTATATAAGCGTAATACTCTACTTAGTATTTTGGGTGGAACGCTTGTGTATATGGTGTTGGTACAAGTTATCTTTTAAAAAAAGCACATTTCGCTAGGAAATGTGCTATTTATTTGCGTCAATCATCATTTGACATACTTTATTTGTATACGCTACTGGATCTTCAATAGGGAATCCTTCAATTAATAATGCTTGTGTATACAATAAGTCTGCGTAGTTTGATAATGCATCTTTATTTGTTTCATGGATTTTTTGTAATGTCGCAAATAATGCATGATTTGGATTGATTTCTAAAATACGAGTAGCTTTTAGTCCATTTCCATCTGGCATTTGTGCTAATACTTTTTCCATTTCAAATGAAATGCCTTCATCAGATACTAAGCATACTGGATGGGTAGATAGTCTTGATGAAATTGTTACATCACTAACCTTATCTTGTAATGCGTCTTTTAATGCTTGCAATAAAGATTCATTTTCTTTTTTGATAGTTTCTTTTTCTTGTTTTTCTTCTTCACTATCTAAATCTAAATCTCCTTGATTGATCGATTTAAATGGTTTATCCATATACGTATTTAATACACGAATTGCGAATTCATCTACATCATCTAGGAAATATAAAACTTCATATCCTTTTTGTTGTAGACGTTCTAATTGTGGTAATTTTTGAATGGCTTCAATAGAATCACCTGATACATAATAGATGTGTTGTTGTTCATCTTTCATGCGTTCTACATATTCTTTTAATGTCGTATATTTGTCATTATGGCTTGAATAGAACATGATTAAGTCTTGTAGTTGTTCTTTGTGTGCACCATAATCAGAATATAGACCATATTTTAATTGTAAACCGAAGTTGATGAAGAATTTTTCATATTCTTCTCTTTCTTTAACTAACATGTCTACTAAAGTATTTTTAATTTTCTTTTCAATACTTTTCGCAATCGCTTTTAATTGACGGTCTTGTTGTAAGATTTCGCGAGAAATATTTAATGACACATCATCAGAGTCTACTAGTCCTTTTACAAAACGGAAGTAGTCTGGTAATAAGTCTTTCGCATTATCCATAATAAACACGCTCTTAGAATATAGTTGTAATCCTGCTTCATAGTCTTGTGAATAGAAGTTGAATGGTGTTTTTGATGGAATGTACAATAATGCATTGTATGATAAATTACCTTCAATTGTATAATGTAATACTTTTTGAGGTTTTTCCCAATCCATATATTTATTCATGTAGAAATTATTATATTCTTCTTGGGTAATTTCTTTTTTATTGCGTTTCCATAATGGAACCATGGAATTTAGTGTTTGTAATTCTTTAACTGTTTCATATTCGTTTTCTGTATCTTCTTTTAAACGAGATACTTCAACTAACATTTGAATTGGATAACGAACATAGTCTGAGTATTTTGTAACTAATGATTTTACTTTATAGGTGTCTAAATAAGAATCATAGTTTTCTTCTTCCTCATTTTTACGTAATTGTAATGTAATGGTTGTACCGATGTTTGTGCGATTGCTTTCTGTAATTGTATAACCATCTGCACCTTCTGATTCCCAAATATAACCTTGGGTATCATTAGCACTTAAAGTATCTACTGTAATTTTTTCTGCTACCATGAATGCGGAATAGAAACCAACACCAAATTGTCCAATGATATCGTTCATTTGTTCATTGGCTTGTTTGAAGTCTAAAGAACCACTTTTTGCGATAGTACCTAAATGGTTTTCTAGTTCTTCTTTGGTCATACCAATACCGGTATCAGTAATGGTAAATGTACGATTTTCTTTATCTAGTGTTAGAGTGATTGTTAAATCTTCTGGTGCTACACGTTTTGAAGCATCATTTAATGATAGAAAGTTTCTTTTGTCTAATGCGTCTGAAGCATTTGAAATCAATTCTCTTAAAAAGATGTCTTTATTGGTATAAATGGAATTGATCATCAAATCTAACAGTCTTTTTGATTCTGCTTTAAATTGTTGTTTAGTCATATTTCCACTCCTTTTAGCACTCTATACAAGTGACTGCTAATATAGTGTATACCAATCATTCTGTTTTTTCAAGTGCTTGGCTACACATTGTATGATAATGCTCTTTTATATCGATTGGTGATACAATTCGAATTTGTGGTGTCCATTGGAATAGCCAACCATAGAAAACGGGTGATATTTCAACTGGAACTGCAATTGTAAAATAAGTATCTGTTATTTCTTGGATGATTATATCTTTCCCGAATTTTTCAAATACATGGGAAATAAGTGTTTGGTTATTTGCACATTGTAATTGTATGGTCGTCTTTTGTCCTTTATACATCCCCATTGTATTTTTTAAGTGTTCTTTGGTATCAAATGGTAAAGGAATATGGTTTGTTTCTTGAACTTGGATGTGATCCATTTTGTCCAATCGATAATTAGAGAAGGTGTTATATTTTTCAATATATAATACACAATAGTATTTGTCTTGGTCCCATGTTAAAGCATAAGGAATTCCTTGATAGCTTTTCTTTCTAGCAATACGTTTATGATTAAGATCATAGTCATAGTATTGGAAGGTTATGGCTTGTTTATGAATGATGGCTTGGTTTATGGTATCAACATTATATAAAATATGTTCATTTTCACTTTTGTTTGATGTGTAATTGATTTGCCATTGTAAATCTTTTTCGTTATGTTCATTGACTAATTTAGAAAGCTTTTGTATCAATTGTTGGCTTTTTTTATGACTAATAGAAGAGGATGCTTCTACTGCATCCATTAATAAACGAATCTCTGCTACTTCAAAATCACTATTGGCATAATAATAGCCTCTACGATTATTTTCTCTTGTTTGTAAGATATCATGTCCATAATCAATCAGTGTTTGAATGTCTCTATAGATGGCTTTGCGTTCGATTGTAATTTGATGATTGCTTGCCTCATAAATTTCATTAATTAATTCTGAGCTAGTTAATGGATGTTGTTCATCGGTTTTTCTTTTTAAAATATCGAGTAAATATAAGATTGTAATTTTATTTGACATCAAGATCGCCTCTAATATTAGAGTACCATAAACGGGACTATAAATGAATGGGAAATTGTTACAATGTAAATGCTTCAAGGAGGTATTGATTATGAAACGTCATTATATGGTATTAAGTGGATGTGTGTGTTTAGTGTTTGCATATGCGAATATTTTTGCAGGTAAAGTAATTTTGGGATATATGTGTGGTTTAGCTGCTTTGTTAGTTGGATGGTTTTTCTTATATATGATAGGTGCTAATAAATTGCATTGGTTTACATTGGCTTTACATATTCCTTTTGTTTGTGGTAGTGTTGCGCTTTTATATATGCCATATACCGTAAGTACTTCTTTAGGGATGCTTGGTTTTATGAGTATTGGATATAGTTTAATGGTACAAATGGTGATGAAAGAGTTAACTGTAAAGGAATGTAGAAGTGTAGTGAAAAGTTTGTTTGTATTAGGCTGTGCAATCTTTGTTGTTTGGTTAGTCGCTTTGTCTATGACAATTGTTCGTTTTGATTGGATTTTGGTTGGAAATGATTGGATGTTAGCTTGGGATGCAATTCGTATGGAAGTTGTTAGTATGGCAATTTTGGTGGGTATGCATTATTTACAAGTTGGTTGTATGTTTTTTCAAAGAAGTGAGTTAATTTTAAATTAGATTATTAAACTGTGATGAATTCATGTTAAAATACTTAAAAGAAATGAGGATTTCTATATGGTAAAAGTAATAATGATTCGTCATGGTGAGCCTGATTATTCCTATTTTACAGGACCATTTTATGAAGGTTATGGTATGGAATTAGGACAATTAACACAAAAAGGAATTGAACAAGCAAAAGCTGTTAGTTTAGATTCGCGCTTGGATGGTGCCGAATTAATTGTATCAAGTCCATTTCCTAGAGCATTACATACTGCGATGTTAATTAGTCGTAAGCGTGATTTGGATGTGGAAATTCAACCAGGATTGCATGAATGGATTCCAGATAATCCCTATCGTTTTACTGAAGATGCGGATTATGAACAACCGAATGTGGAGTTTGTGAAGTATCATGGTGAACGTCATGAGGATAGTACATATCATTATGAAAGTTTGCAAGAAGTATTTGATCGTGCGTATAAAGCATTATTACCATATGTAAATCATCAGAAAATTATTGTTGTTTGCCATGCGGTGTTGATGCGTGCCTTTGCGTATGAGTTAGATATACCGCATTGTGGTATCATTGAATTTGAATTTGATGAAAATCGAACATTGGCTGATAATGGGAGGAATTAAAGATGGACGCAAATAGTAAAAAAGTTATTGATGTACAATGTAATCGTGTAAAACAAGCTTTAGAAAAGAAACGTTTTGCTTGTGATGTAGTTGAAAATGCTGAAGAAGCAAGAGAACTAGTAAAATCATTAATTCCAAATGGTGCAAGTGTTGGTTTTGGTGGTTCTATGACTCTTAATGAAACGGGTATTAAAGATATGATTCGTGAAATGGATGTTGTATACCAAGATCGTGATAATCCTGCATTATCTAGAGAACAATTACATGAAGTATTGCGTGAAGCTTTTACTGCAGATGTCTATGTAACAAGTACCAATGCAATTACTTTACAAGGTGAATTATATAATGTAGATGGTTTAGGTAACCGTGTAGCCGCAATGATTTTTGGCCCTAAGAAAGTAATTGTGGTAGCTGGTTATAATAAGATTTGTAAAGATGAAGAAACTGCGAAGAAGCGTATTTGTATGGTTGCGGCTCCTATGAATACGGAACGTTTAAATAAGGATACACCATGTCGTAAGGTTGGTGAGTGCTGTAATTGTAATAGTGAACAACGTATTTGTGATGCGTATGTCGCAATTAAACGTAGCCATGAGGCTGGAAGAATTCACGTAATTTTGGTTAAAGAGTCTTATGGATATTAAAGCAATCTTTTTTGATGTGGATGGTACTTTAGTTGATCCTAAAACACATACGATTCCGCCAAGCACAATTACTACAATTAAGAAATTACAAAGTTTGGGGTATTTGTGTTGTATAGCAACAGGTAGAATTTATCAAGATACAAAAACAACAGTTGCTTTTAATGCAGTGGATTGGGATGGTTATATCTGTTGTAATGGACAAGAAGTATTGGATAAGAATCATAATTACATTTATCAAGAAGCTTTTACTTGTGAGAAAGCGAAAGAAGTAATTGAAGTGGCCAATCGTTTAGGTCATCCGATGTGTGCAATGACAAATGAAGATTGGTTTATGACTTTGGATGCGGATGATAATTGTAGGGAAACGATGTCTGTATTGAAGATGAAAATTCCTAGTGTTGTTGAATATACAAATCAACAAGTATTAGCATTTATCTTATTTGCGGATAGAGGTTATGATTATAAGCCATATATGGATATTGAAGGTTTGCGTGTAAATCCTTCGTATTTCCCTTATGCGGATTTGGGTATCTATGGTACTAGTAAAGCTAAGGCAATTGAAATCTTCTTAAATCATCATGGATTAGAGGGGTATATTGCTTTTGGTGATTCAATGAATGATTATGATATGTTGAAGTGTGCTAATGTTTCGATTGCGATGGGACAGGGTGATCCAAGAGTACAAGAGATAGCGTCTTTTGTAACAAAAGCAGTTGATAATGATGGCATATTGTATGCATTTGAAAATTGTGAGTGTTTTAAAAAATAGGTAGTAGATTTTACTACCTTTTTTGTGTAAAAGCATAACTAGGTGTTATCATGTAAGAGATTGCAAACACTATATTTTTATAATAAAATTAAAAAGTATTTAGACTAACATGTAATTAGTTATTAAGTTGTATAATAAATTTTAATAATGAATATAAATTCAAAGGAGATAGGAAGATGAATCATAAAATGTCTCGTTTTTTTAATATACATTCACTTAAGATAGTTGGGATTATACTAATATTTCTTTTAGCGAGTTTGTTATTGTGGCATGGTAATGCCAATAGTATGCAAGCTCAGCCTGCTATGATTGCTACTGTGTATTTTGATGGTGAATATCGTATTGCTGATGGTGATTGGCAAAAAATTGAAACAGGGAAGCATATTCCTTCTACAGAAGGTGATGTGGTGTTACGTGGTAATTTCCATATGCTTGCACCAGATGGTGAGTATGTTGGTATTTATAGTGGAGATATGCCAATAGCTCTTTATATAGATCATATTAACTTGATTGTTTATGAAGGTACAAATGAACCTTTTGTGTTTGATACAGAGAATCCTATGATAGGTGATTCTGTTTGTGGTGTTGTATGGAATGCCTATACAG
>JAFZDT010000097.1 GCA_017561055.1 Erysipelotrichaceae bacterium | reverse complement strand
GGAACGCGTTGAGCAGAACCGATTAATTTACCGTTTAATTCAGGAATTACTAAACCGATAGCTTTAGCAGCACCTGTAGAGTTAGGAACGATGTTGCAAGCACCAGCGCGAGCACGACGTAAATCACCTTTACGTTGAGGACCATCTAAGATCATTTGGTCACCTGTGTAAGCATGAACAGTTGTCATGATACCAGATTGGATAGGTGCGAATTCGTTTAATGCTTTAGCCATTGGAGCTAAGCAGTTTGTTGTACAAGAAGCAGCAGAAATAATTGTATCTTCAGCTGTTAATTTTTCATGGTTTACATTGTAAACGATTGTTGGTAAATCGTTTCCTGCAGGAGCAGAGATAACAACTTTTTTAGCACCAGCTGTGATATGAGCTTCAGCTTTAGCTTTAGATGTATAGAAACCTGTACATTCTAATACTACGTCAACATCTAATTCAGCCCAAGGCAATTTGCTTGCATCTGGTTCTTTATAGATTTTGATTTCTTCTCCATCAACAACGATAGAATCTTCTTTAGCTTCAACTTCATGACCTACATAACGACCTTGAGCAGAGTCATATTTTAATAAGTGAGCTAACATTTTTGGAGCTGTTAAGTCATTGATAGCAACAACATCGTAACCTTCAGCACCAAACATTTGTCTGAATGCTAGACGTCCAATACGTCCGAATCCATTAATAGCAACTTTTACTGTCATTTGATAAAATCCTCCCTTTGACACATTTTAATTATACAACTTCCAATATAATTGTCAATTGTGAAAAACCTAACAATAATATTTTTGTTGTTTAATCCCATTCAATAAATACTTATGCAACTTCATGAATATATAACGGCTTATTCACATCATGAAATGCATCTTTAAGCGGTTTAGCACTACGATTAAAACACTCTTCAAACAATGCTTCATCATTAATTTTTACCATCATAGTACCAAATGTACTAACCTCCGCATTCGGTAATAGTTTACCCATATTTTCATATTCAGATACAATCAACGAAATAAACGGCTTTTGTTTACAAGCATACGATAACAATCTCGCTAATGCTTCACCATTCGCATAAATAATTTCATCAATCACAATACGATTGGATTCCAAGTAACAAATCATATATCCTTGTAATTCATCATCTTTATAATATGTATAAAGATAACCATGTTCCATTTCCAATTGTTTTTCTAATCGCTTATAATAACGTTCATCACGTACCATATACCCATTAAATGATGAACAGAACTTACGGTATAAACTTACCATATCCTTATAATTCATATTTTGAGAAATACCCATCGTTTTATACTTTGGAAAATCATCACGATGAAATTGATATTTCTTACGAGAATACAACATTTCAAAACCAAATGGTGTATACAACTCTGGATTATACGCTTGCAAACAAGTTACCAAACATTGATGAGATGCTTCATCTAACACTGCATTCATCAATTCCTTCATATACCCTTGTTTTTGATAACCAGTCAATGTCGCAACACCAACTAACATATAACAAGCAATTGGCTTATCATGCAACATCATGACATGACCTCTTTTTTGTAAGGTACTTACAATTTTATCATCTTTCACATATACCAATGTATCTTTTGCACGATACAATTCCGCAAAATAATAATCTGTATATCCTTGATCATCAAAAGAAAACATCTCTTTCCAGATACGATAAATTGCTGATTTTTCATTTTCTAATGCATTTCTAATCATAAAACACCTCTTTTTGTAAGCGATACTTACTAACAAATGAACAAGGATTATACGCCATCTTCGCTTGACGCAAACTATCCAATCCCATATCATCTTCACGATTCACATATTCATAATGAGATAAACAAGCTTTGATATGCTCAACCATAATCGCTTGATAACAACCACGAATAGCAATATCCGCTTTTTCCACATTCACTTGAACCACTTTATCAAACAATGGAGAACTAATAACAAATGCTTTAACTACCCCATCAATTCGTAAAAGGCCACCTTCACATGGTAATACATCCCACAAACGAAAGACTTCTTTAATCCCTTTTTTCTCTTCTTGTAACATAGAATCTTCTTCATCACTTTTCCATTGTTGTAAAAATTCTATGCATTCTGAAATATTAGAATGCGATATTTTTTCATATATATAGCGATTTTCATATTCTTTATAAAACGCATTTAAGTGATTACGTTTCTTTTGCAATTTTTTACCAGACAATGTTTTCAATTGTTCAATGCTATAAATATAATCAAACCCATCACGATCTTCAATAATTTGCATATCTGGTATAATCTCTTTTACCATATGCGCTTGATGATATGTAAAACAACTCATAACAAAAGGAATCTTTGCATTCTCAAAATATTGTTTCGTACACAATACTGCTTGCTTAAAATACTTTTCTTCACATAATGGCATATACATAAACCATTGATTTTTATGCTTACCAATTAAACACAAATACTCTTCTTGCACACAAATCCATAACGGAAAATAAAATCTCCACATAATCATATTCACAATATTATGATTACTTTCAATATACTTAGATTTCTTAAGATACTCCATAACAATAGAAATATCTTCATCTTTAAATCTTCTAAACTCTCTACAAGGACAATTACTCATTCGGATGTACTTCTTTCTCCGTATATTCTACATCAATAATATCTGCACTAGAAATATCTTGATTCTTTCTAGAAGTTTCATACTGGCTAAAATACTTATCTGGATCTTGATTGATTTCATCTTTTATTTTAGACGATTTCATCATGATTCTAAGACCTAACACAATCATTACAACCATGGCAATAATCATTAACCAAACCAAAGGTTGCCAAAAAACCGTTAGAACCATTACAAGCAATAACAATCCAATAATTCGACTAACATCATATTTCATTCTAATCAATCCCTTCTTTACGTTATTTTACCTCAAAAATCATACTATTACTAGTATTTGACCCATCGAGACATCACAACACCTAGTACACTCATTACAAAATGTAATAATAGTATCCACATTCCTCTAGTTTGATTTGCTACAATTGGACTTTTCAATGGCACACTAACTTTTTGTATTGGTTTATCTAATTGATACTGATATGTAGGATTTTTACGCACAATAGACGCAATTTCTTCATCAATTAGTATTTGTTGCAATAACACATCATCTACAAATACCCATGCTGATAGTATATCTTCTTGTTGAATATTGGGTTCAAAGGCAATATGTACCGCACTAGCATTTTGCAACAATTCACAAGCTCGCTTCATATCTTGTACCTCTACATTAAACAATTCTAATGTTTGCGTACGTTCTTCAAACTTTACTTGAATATTTTGATCGCATGAAGTAATTTCAACGGGATAATAAGTTAAAAATAAATTCATTGAGAATAAAAAAAACAACCATTTCATAATATCACCATTATTACTTTGGTCATTTCATTAATATATATACTATAATTTCTCAGCTAATTCTTCCAATTTATTCAAACGATGTTTCATTCCTGATTTACTTAAAATAATTCCTGTTCTAAGTTCATATTCTTGTGCCAACTCATTAATCGACGCATCAGGAAATTCTAAACGTAAGAAAGCAACTTCACGTAATTTTTCATCAATATTCTCTAAGCCACGAATATTACTAATTTTCTCAATCGCTAAAATTTGCTTTTCACCAGCTTGAATACTCTTAACATCATTGGCAGTAGCACAATTCTCTAAACGTGTAATGCTATTCATATAATCTCTTTGAATTTTAATTTCCGCATACGCAAATAAAGAATCTGTAGCACCAATATGTGCTAAGAAATCCGTAATCAAATCCGATTGTTTAATATACACAACATATTTATTACGGCGTTGAATCATCTTTGATGGTAAATTCAACTTTTTCATAACACGTTGAATATACACTGCATGTTCTTCGGCATTTGTCGCAATTTCTAAATGATAATCAGTTTTGATTGGTGAATTAATACTACCTGCAGCCATAAAGCATCCTGCCAAATAAGATTGTGCACAACAATCATTCTTAATTAATTGATTTGTTGGAGAATTTTGTAAACCATTTTGTGTCCACAACTCCAAGTCTTCTAAAATATGGCGTGTTTCATTTAATACACGAATTACATAAATACCATTCTTTTTTAATTTTGCTTTTTTAATAACCGATAATTGCGTATCCACATTATAAATTTTCTTAATTAACTTCCAAATCGTTTTGGCAACTGTTGGATTTTCACTACGAATCATAAGCTGTAATCCACCATTACCAATTGTTAATGACGAAAGAAGTTGAATCATTGCCGCTAATTGTGCCTTTTGACAACAACTTTCTCTTTCGATTAATGCTAATTCTGACTTCACTTCTGAAGAAAATGACATACTATTCCCCCAATTCTTTTAGGAAAACCTCTTTTACTTTCTTTGCATCATGTCGCACTAAACGATTTTCAAATGATAATAAAGAACACAATTCCACCTCATATTCATGTTCTATATCACTTAGTGGAACTTTTGTACTATGTTCTAACAAATATGCTTTTAATACTTCATTTGGAATCATATCATTTGCTACAAACACTTTATCTATTTTGTCTTGTACATGATTTTCAATTGCTTTTACATGGTCTTCTACTGTGTAAAACTCTGTTTCACCGGACTGTGTCATCGGATTACAGAAATATATTTTCTTTGCCTTCGATTGTTGAATCGCTTGTTTAATATCATCAATAATGATATTCGGCAAGATACTAGTATACAGGCTTCCAGCTCCATATACAATATAATCCGCATCATAAATTGCACGAATTGCGGCATCAGTAGCTTTTACTTTTTCTTTATAATACACCTTTTGAATATGGTTTCTAACTTTTGGAATATTTGACTCTCCACGAACAATTGTACCATCTTCCATAATTGCATATAACGTAATAACTTGTGTGGTACTTGGTACAATATTTCCTTTAACTTTCAACACCTTAGAAATCATCGAAATTGCATCCATGAAACTTCCAGTACTTTGCGTCAATGCAGTTAAAATAATATTCCCTAGATTATGACCACCCATCGTTTCACTTGATTCATCAAAACGATAGTCCATTAATGTACTTAATAGCGTTTCTGACTCTGCCAAAGCAATCATAACCCCACGAATATCTCCCATCGCCGGAATTTGGAAATCACGACGTAGTTTTCCTGTACTACCACCATCATCCGCCACAGTAACAATCGTTGTTAGAGAAATGGAATCAATATCTTTTAATCCACGCAATACCGCAGCTTGACCATGTCCTCCACCAATTACTACAACGTTTTTCATTCGGACTCTCCTTTTTTATCACGATGGTCTTTATAACACTTCATATGATCTTTATAGTGATCAAATAAATAATTTACCAAACTAATAGAACGATGTTGTCCACCTGTACATCCAATTCCCACAGTTAAATGATTTCTACCTTCTTTTTCATAATTCACAAAAGAATAATTTAAAAATTGAACTAATAATTGTAAATATTCTTGTGTTTCTGGTTTATCAATTACATAATGGTACACTTCCGCATTATCACCATCTAATTCACGCAAATCTTTTTCCCAATATGGATTTGGTAAAAAACGCACATCAAACAATAAATCCGCATCCAAAGGAATACCATGTTTATATCCAAAAGACACAAAAGAAACAGAAAATGTAGGTGCTTCATGTAATGAAAAATAGTTTTCAACACGTTTCTTTAATTCTAGATAATTCAACTTTGTTGTATCAATAACCAGCATTTTCTCTTCTTTCATACTTTGATACACAACACGTTCCATATCAATCGCTTCATCCAATGTATTAGCGCAATTCATTAAAATCATAGGATGTTTGTGCTTAGTAAATTTATATCGTAATACTAATTGTTCTGTACTTGTATCTAGAAACAAAGTTTGAAAATCAATAGAGGCCTCTTTTAGAATTTGATACGTATCTGGAAAATCTACCATTGTCGTAGATAATGCCACATAATCATAACTATAGTCTTCTGTTGTTTGAATAAGTCTAACAAAGTCACTTAATAATTGTATTGGCAATTGATCAATACAACGATATCCCATATCTTCCATAACACTCATTGCTGTACTTTTTCCAGCACCAGACATACCTGTTACTAAAACTAATTTCTTATTCACAAATATCACCTCTTGCTTTATTTTATCATGCGCCACAAGATAAAAAAAGACGCATCTAGCGTCTTATCGTATAAACAAGAATACCGTATATGCCACATAAATTAGCACACACAAAATACCTTCTTTTTTATCCATCTCACCTTTAGTTTTCGCAAACAAGAATAATAACGCCCCTGTCGCAACCATAATCATTCCATCAACCAATGATTCACCTAATACCGATAATGGAGAAATCACTGCAGAGAAACCAAGGATAAACAAGATATTGAAAATATTAGATCCTACTGCATTTCCTAAAGCCAATGCACTTTCACCTTTTTTAGTAGCCACAATTGAAGTTACTAATTCTGGTAAAGATGTACCTACTGCTACAATGGTTAACCCAATAAAGTTTTGACTTAAACCAAACATTGTCGCAATCGCTGTAGCTCCGTCCACAACCATATCACCACCAAAGATAACCGCAATTAATCCACCAATCATATACACAATACTCATTGGTAAACTTAGTGTCTTAATTTCTTCACCTTCTTCACGATTTTTTAATGCTGCGTGTACCATCATGCCAATAAAAGCAACCATTCCAATTAATAAAATGATACCTTCCAAACGACTTAATGTACCATCCATAATCATAAGACATAAAATAATTGAAATGATAATATTGATAGGTAAATCACGTTTCGAAATATCTTCATTCACTTTAAATTTATGTAAGAAAGCACATACCCCTACAACAACCATTCCATTAAAAACATTGGAACCAATGACATTACTAATCGCAATATCATTATTACCAGCTAATGCCGCATTGATACTAACAGATGCTTCAGGAGCACTAGTTCCCATTGCTACAATCGTTAAACCAATAATCACTGCTGGAATCTTCATGATTTTCGCTAAAGAAGAACTTCCTTCTACAAAATAATCTGCCCCTTTAATTAATAATACAAATCCAATTAATAAAATTACAAAATCCATATATTCTCCCTCCTAGCGATAAAAAAGACCTTTATCGCCCATGCGATAAAAGTCTCGTTAATTACAATAGCAACCGGTGATAATCACGTGATGACGACTACTATTACACATATGGTGTAAACTACTCCCTTTTACGTGTTAAGTATAAAAGGTTATTGTTTCAAAAACAAATTTTTTACTCTTATTTTACAAAAATTTTACATTTTAATTCGTGGTATAAAATTCTTTACAAAATGATACCGATCTCTATCTAAAATATAGAAATAACCAAACAAACTAAAACATGAAGCACCAATTAAATTTACTAACATATCTTTCATAGTATCATGAAGTCCAATGTCTAAATATCCACCATCAACTATAACATCACCATGTAATGTATGAATGGTCACACCAGTAATATCATTGATATATACTGGGTTATTTTCTTGTAAAGGATCCAAATATACCGTTGAGATATTTTCTACAAGCATATCTTTTTGTGCATCTGTACGTATAAGAATATCCAAAGTATACTCACTAAATTCCCATAATACACCAATGGTCATACTAAAACAAAAACCTACAATAGCCACAAATAATGGAGATAAATTCACAATACGATTTCGATTTAATATATCCACCAAAGAGAAACCAACACCCGCAGCTAAAAAGCCATTTAGTGTATGTAAAATAGTATCCCAATGAGGAATCATAAAATAGAAGTTATTTATTTCACCCAAAATCTCTGCAGAAAATATAAATAGATATACAATGCTTTCTAATACACTTGGCAAAGTAATATTAAACGTATCTTCTAATAGTGTTGGTATCGTAAATAACAATAAAGATACTAAACACAAAAAGGTACTATCATAATCTTTTCTAAAGAACGTCTGAACTAAACATAACAATACAAGTAGTCTTAATACAAAATACACAATTAAAGACTTTTTACCCGTATTCTTTAATTTCATTAACAATCTTTGATTAACTTTTCTCATCCAAGTAAACATTATTTCACCTCCGAAAACAAAAAAATGATAGCATTGCTATCATTTCCCCACAATTTACAGATTTTAAAATATGTCTATAAAAATACACCAGTAATAAAAATCTCTAATCCAATAAGAATTAAGATAATACCACCCATAATTGTGGCTTTATTTGATAATTTTGTACCAAATTTCTTACCAATGATTAATCCACCAAAACATATTACATATGTGACTACCATAATGATAATTACACAAATAAGTGCCATTACAAAATTATATTCCGCAATGGTAAAGCCTACAGATAAGGCATCAATGCTGGTTGCGACACCTTGTACCATCAAAGCTTTTAAAGTAATACCACAAGCATCTACAGTTTCAATTTCATTTTTAATTCCATCCATTAACATTTTCCCACCAATGTATGCTAATAAAATTAACGCAATCCATGGAATAAATTTTTCAAACACTTCAAATACTTGTAAGATTGTATGCACACAAATCCAACCAATCATTGGCATTAAACCTTGGAAAAAGGCGAAAATACCTGCAATAAATGTCATTTTTCTTGGCTTCATTTCTGGTTCATTTAAACCATTAGCCAATGAAACAGAAAATGCATCCATCGCTAATCCTACACCCAATAAGAAACTAGTTACTAAAAATGTAAAACTTAAATTCATAACCTACCTCCAAAAGAAAACCCAAGCAACTATACTTGGGTATTTGTACAAAAAGATACACTCCATGTATAGTCATCCTATACATGAGTCTCGCATATTAAAACAAGCCAGGCTTTATACCAGTATGTTGACTTGTTGCGCATTGCGCTTGCTACTCCCTCATGGGTTCACACAACAATGAGAATAATCTTTTTTCCACTTTTTGTCAATGATTATTTAACACCTAAAACTTCGTATCCTGCTTCTTCAACTACTTCTACTAAAGCATCATTTGATACAAACGCTTCTGCAGTCACTGTAGCCGTATTTTCTTCTAAACTAACAACTACATCACTCACTCCCATAACACCACGTAATGCCTTATCTACGTGTGCTACACAATGCTTACACATCATTCCCTTAACATCTAATACAACAGTTTTCATTTTAGTATCTCCTTTTTCTTCTACTTTTATCTCTTTAACAAAACGCAAACGCAATGCGTTAGTAACCACACATAAAGAACTCATACTCATCGCTAAAGAACCAATCATCGGATTTAACTTTAGGCCAAATAACGGATAGAATACACCAGCAGCCACCGGAATACCTAATATATTATAGAAGAATGCCCAGAATAAATTCATATAAATATTCTTCATCGTTTTATGACTTAATCCAATCGCATTCACAACATCATACAACGAATTCTTCATTAAAACGATATCCGCACTATCCATTGCAATATCCGTACCACTACCAATCGCAATACCCACATCCGCACGAACCAATGCCGGAGCATCATTAATACCATCACCAACCATCGCTACTTTATGACCACTATTTTGTAACTCTTGAATAACCGCATCCTTTTCAGTTGGTAACACTTCCGCATAAACGGTTTCAATATCCAATTGCTTACGAATCGCTTCTGCCGTTTTCTTATGATCACCTGTAAGCATAACCACACGCAATCCCATCTTCTTAAATTCCGCAATTGCTTGATAACTACTTTCCTTAACCGTATCCATCAAAGCAATCATACCTAAGTATTGTGAATCTCTATAAAACAACAATGGTGTTTTTCCTTCCATCGCAAGTTTATCCATCATTTGCACAATCATCTCATCAATTGGCAAACTACTTTCTTGAATATAAGCTAAATTACCTGCATAATATACACTTTCTTCATATTTCGCATATACTCCACGCCCTGATACATTCATAAAATCAGTCATTTCAATAACTGCAATTTTTTGTTCTTTAGCCTTTTGTACAATCGCTTGTGCTAAAGGATGTTCACTATGATTCTCTAATGCATAGGCATATTTCAACAATTCTTTTTTACTAATACCATAAGGTAAAATATCCGTAACTTGAGGTTTACCAGAAGTAATAGTACCTGTTTTATCTAACACAATTGTATCTATACTATGCAACTGTTCTAATGCTTGTGCAGACTTCATTAAAATCCCAAACTCAGCTGCCTTACCAGTAGCTACCATAATCGCTACCGGAGTTGCTAAACCTAAAGCACATGGACAAGAAATCACTAGTACACTAATCGCATTCGTTAAAGCAAACACAAAAGGATGACCTAACAATAACCACACAATCGCTACAACAATACTAATACCAATCACCACTGGTACAAAAATGCCACTCACTGTATCCGCAACTCGAGCAATAGGTGCTTTACTATTCCCCGCCTCATCAACTAAACGAATGATTTGTGCAAGTGTCGTATCATCACCAACTTTTAATGCTTCATATTTAAACGAACCATTTTTATTCGTCGTCGCAGATATCACCATATCACCAATATGCTTTTCAACTGGTAGACTTTCACCAGTAATTGCACTTTGATCAATGGAACCATATCCTTCCACAATCTTTCCATCTACTGGCAATACTTCCCCAGGATGAATCACAACAATATCATGAACCATCACTTCTTGTTGTAAAACCACCATTTCTTGCCCATTACGAATAACAGTAGCCATCTTAGGTGCTAAATTCAACAAGCGATCCAAGGCATCTTTGGTCTTCGACTTTGACTTTGCCTCCATATATTTACCCACAGTAACCAACGTTAAAATCGTAGCCGCAGATTCAAAATATAACGAATGCGCATATTGATGAACGATTTCCATATCTTGATGACCATAACCATAAGCCATCATATATATCGCAAAAATACTATAAACAAATGAAGCACCAGAACCAATCGCAACCAAAGAATCCATATTAGGAACTCTATGCAACAGTGCTTTAAAACCGGACACAAAGAAATGTTTATTGATTACCATAATCATAATCGTAAATAACAATTGCGTAATTGCCAGAATCATTAAATGTTCTTCACCTTCAAGTATTGGTAAAGAAGGTAATCCCATCATTGGTCCCATACTGATATACATAAGTGGAACTAATAAGATAATTGATGTAACTAATCTTTGTTTCATTTGTTTCCATTCTACTTCAGATTGCTCTTTATGCTTATCCCATTCACTTTTAAACGAAGACTTTTGACTACTTGTTTCAATCACCATGCCATAACCAATATCCTGTATAGCCTTAGCCATCGTTAACTCCGTAATTTTATGTTCATCATAAGAAACTTTCATCGTACCACTTAACAAATTCACATCAACCGCATTCACGCCATCTAGTTTACTGACAGTTTTACTCACATTTGCTTGGCAAGCAGCACAGGTCATACCTGTTACTTGATATTTCTTTTCAATCATCTATTTCACCTTTTTCATTAAATCCAAGACTTCATCTAAGATTTCTATATTCCCTTTTTCAACAGCACTAAAAACACAAGTATGCATATGTTCTTGTAAAATTTGATAAGATAATGCTTCGACTGCTTTTTGAACAGCAGAAATTTGAATTAAGATATCACCACAATATCTTTGTTCATCAATCATCTTTTCAATACCACCCAATTGTCCATTAATACGATGAATACGATTTTTTAATTGTTTAACCGTCTCTTCATTTCTTTCTACTTCTTTATATCTACAACATTCAGACATGATATCACTCCTACTCTAATGATATTATATACCCCTAGGGGTATATTGCAACAATCATGCACAAAAAAAGACTAGTTTCCTAGTCTTCCATCATTGTATGAAAAATATGTTGTGCAGCGATAGCACCATCACTAACAGCAGTAACCACTTGACGCAACTGTTTCTTACGAATATCACCACATGCATAGATACCTTTAATATTCGTTTCCATGTTTTCATCAACTAACAAATATCCTTTATCTGCATCAATTGGTAAATTCTTTAAGAAACCAATAGCAGGATCTGAACCAATATAAGGGAAAATACCAGCTGTTTCTAACAACATTCTTTCATGTGTTTCTACATTTTCAATCCACAATCCACTTACTTGCTGATCAGCTACTACAATTTCTTTTGGTACATGTTTTGTAATTACTTGAATCTTTGGTTCTTTTTCTATATCCTTTTGAATCTTTTCTTCAGCTCTAAAGACATCTCTACGAATCACAATATATAACTTCTCAACAAATTGTGTTAAGTATAACGCTTCTTCTAATGCCGCATTTCCTCCACCAATAACAGTCACCACTTTATCTTTGAAGAATGCTCCATCACAAACCGCACAATAAGAAACACCTCTACCAATCATTTCTTCTTCATGTGGAATTTGTAACATGCGTTCCACCGTTCCAGTAGCCACAATAATAGCTTTCGCAGTATATTCTGTACCATCTTCACAAATGACACGTTTATACTCTTTTTCATCCACTACATCAACCACATCACCATAAAGATATTCTGCGCCAAATGTTGTCGCATGATCATACATTTGATATGCCAAATCGGCACCACCAATGCTATTGATTCCTGGATAGTTTTGAATTTGGTGTGTTTTCACTAATTTTCCACCGGGTGCTGATTTTTCAATAATCGCAACTTTCATTCCAGCTCTTGATGCATATAGTGCAGCTGTTAATCCAGCAGGCCCAGCACCAATAATGATTACCTCATATTGTAACTCCATGCATGATCCTCCTTAAGAATATCATCAAGCTCTGCTAAATCGGTAATTAAACGATTTGGCTTCACTTTCGTTAATTCTTCTTCACGTTTAGGATTTGACATATACGCAACTGCATAAGCTCCTGCATGAATGGCAGCCAATACATCCGTATGTGTATCTCCTACATATATACAATCATCATGAGAAACATTCATCAACTGACATGCTCGAATAATTCCTTGTTTATCTGGTTTTGGTTTGTCATATTCATTTCCACCCAATACCAACTCTACATCATCACGCATACCACAAACATTTAAACCTAATTCCACAACATCACGATATTTTGTTGAAACAATACCAATACGATATCCTTCACTTTTCCACTTTTTCAACAATTCCTTCGCATGAGGCAATGGTTTTACCCACTCTTCATGATGTGAAATGTTATATTCACGATAACAACTTACTAATTCTGGAACCATACTTTCATCAAAGAAACGTCTAAAACTCGCTTCTAACGGAGGTCCCATAAAACTCAACAATTCCTCTTCACTCAACTCATATTCTGGCTTATATTGCTTAAATACATGTTTAAATGAAGCTTTAATTAACGGTTCAGTATCTAATAATGTACCATCTAAATCAAATAATAAAACAGGTTTTTTAGCTTTCATCATCTTTCTAAAGACACCCAATAACCCTAAAACACCTACAACAATAAATACTAAAGAAATTAACTGCGCCATCTTTAATCCCATAAACATCAAACTATCAGAACGTCTAGCCTCAATCCAAAAACGAATAAAGCCATACCACAATAAATAACAACTAGCTAAATCACCACGCTTTGGATGACTAAACTTCTTATAAAGCATAATCAAAGCAAAACCTAATAAACATCCCATACTTTCATAAAAGAACATCGGTTCACGATATGAACCACCAATAAACATGCCCTCTTTAATGAAATTCAAGAAACTAGGCCAATGCTCAAAATACGCTTCCGTAACCTTTTGTCCAAATGCTTCTTGGTTAATAAAATTACCCCAACGACCACATGCTTGTCCAATTAACACATACGGAAACAACGCATCCGCAACACGGAAAAAATTCATCTTCTTTTTCTTAGTATATAAATAAACAAATAAACATCCAGCAAACAAACCACCTTGAATCGCTAAACCACCTTCCCACACTTGGAAGATACTAATAGGATCTTGGAAATATGCTTGCAAATCTGAAAACAATACATACCAAATACGAGCACCAAGTACCCCTAAAATCATAATGCCCATAAAAATATTATCTGTATCATCATCTTCATAACCCATCTTACGCATTTCTCTACTTACCAAGATATATGCAATAAAAGCCCCTGTTAAGATGCATACAGCATACCATTGAATACTCAATGGTCCAATTTCTACAAATGTTGTAGGATTTGGAAAAAACTTCATCTTCTATTCCCCTTTTCTATTTTGTTCAACAATATAATTGTAAACTCGATTATCAAATTCCTTTGAACAATCAATTCCTCTTTCTTTTAAAATATAGTTAGTTACAGCTGCTTCAATCAATTCTGCCATAGAACGACCTTCACGCACTGGGAAAACAATCTTTGGAATATCAATACCAAATATCGTTTCAAAGAATACATCATCATTGGCTGCACGACTATACTCTTTATCAAAATCCCAACGTTCCAAATCAATGACTAACTTCAATTCACAACGAGGAGCACTAGCAGTTATACCAAACATTTGGGTAACATTAATAATACCCAATCCACGAATTTCTAACATATCCTTCAATAAATCTGGACATTCTCCAACAATCTTATTATGAATTCTAGCCAAATCGACACGATCATCCGCAATTAAAATATGTCCCTTTTTAATTAATTCTAAGGCAATTTCACTTTTCCCCATGCCACTTTTCGCACGAATCAAAACACCAACACCAAAGATATTCATTAAAACACCATGAACACTATCAAATACTGCTAGATTTTCTTCCAAATAAGAAGCCACTTCAATCATTAAACTTCTTGTAGGCGCATATGACACAAAGATTGGAAAGTTTTTCTTTTTTGCAATTTCAAATAAAACTGGTGGACACTCATGATCTTCAGAAATCAAAATCATTGGAGTCGGCTCACTAGTCAAATATTCAAATCCTTCTCTTTGCTTTTCTTCTGAAATTGTCTTAATATAACTTAACTCTTTACCACCTAAAAGTACCACACGACGTGGTTGTGAATATTCAAAATATCCTGTTAATTCAAGTCCCGGACGATTGATATCCGCTACTTCAATTTTACGATTTAATGACTCTTCATCACCACAAATTTGACGATACTTAAAATACTTTAATACATCCTTTACTAATAAAACTTTTTCCATCTACTTGACCTCCAAAGCTCTCTTTAAATACTTACCAGTATAACTCTTTTCTTCTTTCGCAACTTCTTCAGGTGTACCACAGGCCACAATACTTCCACCTTCATCTCCACCTTCAGGACCTAAATCAATAATATAGTCCGCATTTTTAATCACATCTAAATTGTGTTCAATCACTATTACGGTATCTCCATTTTGCACCAAACGTTGAATAACCGTCAATAATTTATTTACATCATAACTATGTAATCCTGTTGTAGGTTCATCTAAAATAAAGACTGTTTTACCTGTAGCTTTTCTTTGCAATTCACTCGCAAGTTTTACACGTTGTGCTTCACCACCACTTAAAGTAGTCGCAGGTTGACCTAATTTAATATAACCCAATCCTACATCCATTAAGGTTTGTAGACGATGTTTAATTTTATGAATAGATGAGAAGAATGTTAATGCTTCTTCTACTGTCATTTCTAATACATCATATATGGATTTCCCTTTAAAGGTAACTTGTAAGGTTTCATCATTATAACGTTTACCACCACATTCTTCACATGGTACATAAACATCTGGTAAAAAGTGCATAGAAATACGCTTAACACCATCTCCTCTACACTCTTCACAACGTCCTCCTTTCACATTAAAAGAGAAACGTCCTTTATCATAACCTCTAGCTTTCGCTTCCACACTCATCGCAAACAAATCACGAATATCATCAAATACCCCTGTATAAGTAGCTGGGTTAGAGCGTGGTGTTCTACCAATTGGATCTTGGTCAATTTCAATAACCTTATCAATATATTCAATACCAACCACTTCTTTACACTTGCCAGGTTTCACTCTTTGTTTACCTAAATGTTGTTGCAAAGTCTTACAAATAATTTCATTGACTAATGTACTCTTACCACTTCCACTAACCCCAGTAACTACAGTTAAAGTTCCTAATGGAATTTGTACATTAATATTCTTTAAGTTATTTTCACTCGCTTTTTTAACTTTAAGGAATTTACCATTCCCTTTTCTTCTTTCACTAGGATAAGAAATCACCTTCTTACCAGACAAGAATTGACCAGTAATTGATGCTTCACAATCCATAATCTCTTTCGTTGGACCATTAAAGATAATTTCACCACCATGCACACCAGCACCAGGACCCACATCCACAATCCAATCAGACTCTAACATCGTTTCTTCATCATGTTCAACTACGATTAATGTATTACCCAAATCACGCATATTCTTCAATGTTTGAATCAAACGACTATTATCTCTTTGATGTAAACCAATAGAAGGTTCATCTAATACATATAAAACACCCGTTAAATGAGAACCTATTTGGGTAGCCAAACGAATACGTTGTGCTTCACCCCCACTTAAAGTTCCTGCCATACGATCCAATGTTAAATACTCTAAACCAACATCTTTTAAGAAAGTTAAACGCTCTCTAATTTCTTTTACAATCAAACGAGAAATTTCTTTTTGCGTATTGGTTAACTCTAAATTATCCATAAATTCCAACGCTTGCTTAACAGACATTTCTGTCCATTCATGAATATTTTTACCACCAACACGAACACACAATGCCATAGGATTTAAACGTTTACCACCACAAGTAGGACATACAGCTTCTTCCATAAAAGAACCATACCATTCTCTACTAAATGATGAACTTGTTTCCATAAAACGACGTTCAATTAACGTAATCGCTCCTTCAATAAAGCCATTTTTAGAATAAGAATTTCCAGATCTTGCTTCAATCTTATAAGAAATCGGCTCATAAGAACCATATAAGACAATTTCCATTTCTCTTTTACTAAATTGATTCAATGGCTTATCTAAATCAATCTTATAGTATTTACATAAAGCATTAAAATTTTGCCACTCAATATTCTCAGAATCTACAATATTCTTATAATAACGAATACCACCTTGGCGAATCGATAATGTATCATCTGGAATTAATAAATCGATACTAACCTTTTGTTTAAAACCTAATCCTTTACAATCATCACAAGCACCTAATGGTGAGTTAAACGAGAACAATCTAGGTTCCAATCTAGGCAATGAAAAGCCACAATATTTACATGCATAGTTTGCAGAAAATAATACCATTTCTGTATCAATCAACACTTCTACCAAACCATCTGTCATTTTTAAAGCTGTTTCAATAGAATCATGCATACGACTACGATTTTCTTCACGATTCATAATACGGTCTACCACTACACTAATATCATGATTCTTATTCTTTTCTAAAGTGATTTCATCTTCTAACAAATGCATATCACCATCTACAATTACACGCATATATCCATCTTTGCGTAATTTCTCAAACAAATCTTTATGTGTACCTTTTTGACGTTTAACAATTGGCGCAAGAATCTGTAAACGTGCTTCATCCTTACTTGCACGAATTTGTTCAACCATTTGTTTTACTGTTTGAGATGAAATTGGTTCATTATGTTCTGGACAATATGGAGTACCAACTCTTGCATACAACAAACGCAAATAATCATAAATTTCCGTAACAGTACCTACTGTAGAACGCGGATTATTGCTTGTTGTTTTTTGGTCAATTGAAATAGAAGGAGACAATCCTTCAATTAAATCCACATCAGGTTTTTCCATATTCCCTAAAAACTGTCTAGCATACGCACTTAAAGATTCAACATAACGACGTTGACCTTCTGCATAAATCGTATCAAAGGCTAATGATGTTTTACCAGAACCCGAAACCCCAGTCATAATAACCAACTGATTTCTTGGAATTTCTAAATCTATATTTTTAAGATTATTTTCTCTAGCACCTTTAATGATAATCTTTTCTTCTTTCATATAGTACCTCTTTCATGCACACTTATTATACAACAAGTGGCCTAGAATTTCATCGTTATTGACTATTATACCCATATCTAACATACTTAACAATTGTATCATTTTACACTATAATAAATCTGTAATAATGAGGTATAGCTATGAAGAAATATATATTCTTAGATGTAGATGGAACGCTTTTAGATACCAATACCAAAGAGATTCCAGCTAGCGCAATTGAAGCAATCAAACAAGCGCAAACTAACGGTCATAAAGTCTATTTATGTTCTGGTAGAACCATTCTAGAAATGAAGCCATTTTTACATTTAGAACTAGATGGATATATTTGTGCAGCAGGTGGACAAATTCATCAAGACAATCAAATCATTTTTGATTATACATTTGCTGAAGAGGATGTAGATGCATTAATGAAATTTGCGAATGAACATAATATGAATTTAAAAATAGAAACTGATCATGGTTCTTATTTAGATGAAGTAACATACGATATTTTTATGCGTTACTTAAACTATAATACAGTGCAAGAAATGGATGATTATCATTTCTATCCTTTAACACAAAAAGTAGATAGAGTTGGTAAAATGTCTATTTTCTATCAAAATGAAAAAGATGTAGATACATTAGAACAACTATTCCCAGAATATTCTTTCCCAAAAATTCCAGTAAAAAAGGAAGGTATGTATTATCCTGCAGTAGAATGTTCTCATAAAACCGTGAATAAAGGTAAAGCCGTAGAAAAGGTAATGGCTTATAACAACGCTTCTATGGAACATAGTATTGGTATTGGTGATTCATTAAATGATACGGAGTTAATCAAAACAGCTGCAGTTGGTATTGCTATGGGTAATGCTTCTAATGAAATCAAAGAACTTGCAGATTATATAACAACAGATGTAGATAAAGATGGCATCTACAATGCCTTTAAAAAATATAACGTAATTTAAAAAGCAGAAATCAATGATTTCTGCTTTATTTTGGAAACTTTTCTCTATCAATAATTGTTGTGCAATTAGGATGCAACCACAAGAAAGAAGCTGGTGTACGCGTAGATACCTTACGACTCATAAAGTATTTATACGCTTCATCTTTACGACCACCTGTAACCAACATTAACACACGTTTCGCATCAAAGATACCTTTCATTCCCACAGTCACACCACGAGTTAATACTTTACCCATCGTCATTTCATGTGTTTGGGTAATCGCATCTAATTGTACCATATGTGCATCTAATGATAATTCATCTGCCGGTTCATTAAATCCTAGATGTCCATTCATTCCTAAACCAAGAATCATAACATCCAATGGATTTTCATCTAAATATTTTTGTACTCTATCTAAATCTTCTTGATAATCTTCACCTTTTGTTTGGAAAGCAATCACTTGTTTTGGTTTCATATACAATTTATCCAACAACTTCTCTTTGATAAATGCATTACAAGTAAATGGATCATACTCCTCTGCATCATACCATTCATCCAACTTCACAAAAGTAACATTTGAAATATCTAATTTTTCTTCATTAATTGTATTTACAAATATTTCATACATACGTTCTGGAGAACCACCAGTCGCAATACAAATACTAGCATTTGGCTTATTACGTATCGTTTCTAATAAAATATTCGCTCCCGTTATAGACATTTCTTCATAATTTTTCGCATTCAATATTTCCATAAATAGCACCCCTTTACATTAAAAGTATAACAAAAAAACCAAGAAATCTAAAGATTCCTCGGTTTCAGTTTTTATACATGTGCAGCAAACGCTAATAATTCTAATACATTCGCAATAGATTGTGGTAATAATGGTAATGAGAAAGTAACACCTACATATGTTTCATTACTTTCTAAAATCTTTTGCGCTACATCATCAAATGCATCACCAGATTCATAGAATGTTACATTCATATCTTCCATACCATGAATATCAAATAACATTGGTAAGAAAGATTGGAAACGGAAACGATATGCCATTTCTCTATGCATAGGCAATGTTAAAGCGATATGTGTAGGATGTACAAGAATCTTAAATACATCATTAACTGTAATTACAGGAATTGGGAAACGTTCTTCTAACCATTCACCATTTTCTTTAACTGTGTTAAAGATTGAAAATTCCATGTCACATTCATAACCATAGTCCGCTAACGTAATAAACATTTGTTGAGCTACATCCCAAATTGGTGCATACTCTAAATTCATTTCTCTTACAAAACTCATCTTGCCTTATCCTCCTTATTCAACTTTTAATTCAGCAATCATATCTCGAAGTTCAGCTGCTCTTTCAAAATCTAATACTCTAGCAGCTTCTTTCATTTCTTTTTCTAACTGTTCAATCAACGTCGTTTTCGCTTTCTTATTGTTCTTCAATTTCTTTTGCATATACTTCGTAGCCATTTCTTGGGTTTCTTTACCATGAATCGCATCACGAATTTCTTTTTTAATCGTTTTAGGAACAATACCATGCTCTTTATTAAACGCTTCTTGAATACTTCTACGACGATAGGTTTCATCAATCGCCTTCTGCATACTATCTGTAATTTTATCAGCATACATAATAACTTGTCCATTCTCATTACGAGCTGCACGTCCAATCGTTTGAATTAAAGAACGCTCTGAACGCAAGAAACCTTCTTTATCTGCATCCATTATAGCAATTAAACTGACTTCTGGTATATCTAAACCTTCTCTTAATAAGTTAATTCCTACCAAAATATCATATTTACCTTTACGCAAGTCACGAATAATCTCCGTTCTCTCCAAAGTTTTCGTTTCATGATGCAAATATGCTACCTTTAAATCCAACTTTTGTAAATAACCGGTTAAATCCTCTGCCATCTTTACTGTCAAAGTTGTAATTAATGTACGCTCCTTTTTCGCAATTCTTTCTTTGATTTCATCAACTAAATCATCAATTTGCCCTTTCGTTGGACGTACAAATATTTCAGGATCCAGTAAACCTGTTGGACGAATAATTTGTTCAATAACCTCATGATGTGTTTGCTCTAATTCATAGTTACCAGGAGTCGCTGATACAAACACCACTTGATTAATTAAAGTTTCAAACTCCTCAAAGCGCAATGGACGATTATCCAAAGCACTAGGTAAACGGAAACCATATTCAACTAAAACTTCTTTTCTAGCACGATCCCCATTGTACATACCTCTTACTTGAGGAACTGATACATGCGATTCATCAATAATCAATAAATAATCATCAGGGAAATAATCAAATAAAGTATAAGGTCTAGATCCTGGTTCTCTTCCCTCAATCATTCGAGAATAGTTCTCAATCCCTGAACAAATACCAAATTCCCTTAATGCTTCAATATCATATGTACAACGCTGTTCAAGACGTTGCTTCTCTAATAGTTTACCCTCTTTTTCAAAATATGTTAAGCGCTCTTTTAATTCTTCTTCAATTTCTATACACGCTTGTAACATTTGTTCCTTAGGTTTTGCATAACCATTGGCAGGATAAATATTATACACTTGATATGCTTGTAACATTTGACCAGTCAAAGGATTTACTTCACAAATTCTTTCAATCTCATCATCAAACATTTCAATACGAATAATAAACGTATCTGCATGACCTGGCGCAATCTCAATCACATCTCCACGGACTCTAAACGTTCCACGAGTTAAATCCATGTCATTTCGAGAATATTGACGAGCCACCAATTTACGAATCAATTCTTGTCGATCAATGATTTCTCCTCTTTTAATGGAAAAGAACATATCACGATATTGCTCAGGATTACTTGAAGCATAAATACAAGCAACCGAAGCTACAATAATCGTATCTCTTCTCTCTAAGATCGAATTATACGCAGCCATTCTAAGCATATCCAATTCTTCATTTGTCATCGAATTCTTTTCAATATAAGTATCCGTTTTAGGAAGATATGCTTCCGGTTGATAATAATCGAAATTCGAAACAAAATATTCAACATTGTTATTCGGAAATAATTCTTTAAATTCCGAATACAATTGACCAGCCAATGTTTTATTATGAACAAACACCAAAGTTGGTTTATTCACTTGTGCAATCACATTAGAAATAGTAAAGGTTTTACCAGTACCTGTTGCCCCAAGTAACACTTGATGTTTTTTGCCAGATTGAATTCCCTCAACCAATTTTTGAATGGCTTGCGGTTGATCACCACTAGGAGTAAATTTAGAAACCAACTCAAACATCAAGTTCACCTACTTTCTATTTAAACAATGCAATTGCAGCTTTTAATTGTGTATCCACTTCATCTTTTTGGGTATTCCATTTAACTAATACCGCACGATTTAAAGCATTTGCAGTATCATCATCTAAAACACCTGTAACTTCCAAAGCATTATCCACTTGGAATTCTTTCAAACTAGAAACAGTAACTTTATCAAAATAACCATCTACTCGTTTCATAGTATATCCTAAAAATTTCAAAATCTTTTGCATACTAACAACTTCTTCAGCCACTACATCATATTGATACTTTTCATCATCTTCTAATGATAACGCAGTTAAATATAACGCATCATCTAAGAATACCTCTACATCCGGATGAATTCCTTCCCCATTAATAGACACACCATTTGGTGTTAACCAAGCAGCTGTTGTATATTTTAATGCACTTCCATTACTGAAAGCTTGCACAGTTTGTACAGTACCCTTACCATAGGTTGTTGTACCAACAATTTTAACACCATTATGTTCACGTAACGCTGCCGCAAATACTTCTGAACAACTCGCACTATTTTCATTTACTAATAGCACAACATTGAAATCATATGGGTTTCCCTTAGTCTTTGTTAATTCAATATAGCCATCCGCATGTTCTTGTTGTAAAACCACAGAACCATTCTCTAAGAAAAAGGATGACATAGCCTGTAAAGTTGTTAAATATCCACCACCATTATCACGTAAATCAATGATAATATCTTTTATATTTTTTACTTGTAAATTATCTAAATGCATTTTTAATTCAGGTGCAGTTTTATCACCAAATGTTGTAATTTGCACATAGCCAATTTGATTTTCTAATACTTTGCTATCTACAGATGTATGTACTGTATGACGTGTAATTTCAACATCAAAAATCTCTTGTCCACGTTGTAAAGTAATAATTACTTTACTACCTTCTTTACCACGAACACGATTTTGTACATCATCATCAGATAATGGAGCCAATTCCACACCATCCGCCTTTAAAATCAAATCACCAGCTTGTACTCCCGCTTTTTCAGCCGGAGAATCTAAAATAACACCTTGTACTAATAAATTACCATCTAAACGATTGTAACGAATACCAATTCCCACAAATGATGTTTCTAATGAAGTAGAGAACTCACTCATTTCTTCTCTAGACATATACTGCGTATGAATATCACCTTGATCATCCACCATCCCGCGAATAGCAGAATCTAATAAATTCTGATTAATATTTTCATTATCCTTAGCAAAATACCAACGATTTCCCATCAAATGATAAACTGATTCTAATACTGCAAAATCAGAATTCCCTTGATATACAACTGGTCGACTAAATAAACCACCAAACAAAGAACCCATTACAAATGCAGTAATAATTGCACAAATAAAAATTATTTTTCTTCTTCTATTCTTTTTTTCTATTTCAATTTCGTCAGCCCATTTATGACGAACTAAACGAACATGTACCTTTTTTTCTTCTGACATAATCCACCTCTAATGTTATTATATTTTACCACATTTTATATAAATTAACACAAATCCGCCTAAACAATATAAAAGACATGCATAGCATGTCTAATTATATGATTTTCCAACTTTTACGTTATAAATATTTTGAGGATTCATTCTACATGGAGTACCTTTACGATCACATGTCGTTGAAAGAGTATTCCATCCCGTTCCAAATGTAACCCCATGGCTCTTATAGCGATTTAGCGCTTGCTGTAAAGACATCGTTCCTAAATCGTAAATTTCTTGATGCAAATGTGGACCAGAAGAATTTCCAGTACTTCCAACATTACCTAAAATCGTACCTTGTTCAATAATATCTCCTGTTTTAACATCCAATCCTTTAGACATATGACAGTTCAAAATACCATATGTACGATTACCAACTTGCACGATTAATAACACTTGGTTACCGCCACCCCAAGGTACACCGCAACCATTGCCTAAACCACCACTTGTACACTTATCATAAGTATAAGCTACAATACCATTAGCAGGTGCAACAACATGTTTGTTCTTACCTGCCGCAAAGTCAACACCTAAATGCATTCCTCCACCAAAGCTCTTTGGATAATACCACGCACCAGCCGAAATAGAGAAAGACTCTTTAATTGGATAAATCCATCCACTACTTGGTGGGATATAGTTAATATTATTTGCAATATTTTGCATTTGATTTTTAATTTCATTTAGCTCAGCTTGCAAATCACGATTTTTAGCTTCAATTTCAGCTTGTTGAGCTAAATATGTAGCACGCAATTCCATTTGCGTCTTACGAGCACTTTCGTATGTTTTTCTAGTTGTTTCATACAAAGCCTTTTGCTCTTCTAACGCCACTTTTTGTTCTTCTAATGCTAAAATATCAGCTTCTAATTTAAGTTTCTCATCTTCTAATAATTTAATTTGATTGATATCGTAATTCATCAATTGATTTAAAGCACTTGTTCTACGAATTAAATCCGCAAAATCACTAGCCCCCATTAAGTATTCAATATACTTATTCATAGATAGCATTCCTTGCATATTGTACAAACGCAATTGCAACTGTTCATCAATTTCTTGAATACGCAATTGTCTTTGTTCAATTTCTAATTCTAACAATTCAACATTGCTTTCAATTTCTTTAATTTGATTCTCTAATGCTGCTTGTTCTTTTTCAATCGATTCAATTAACTTATCAAATTCTTCAATTTTTTTAAGTACTTTATTCAAATTACTTTTAATTGAAGCTAGTTCCTTGTTGGCAGCATTCACAACCTCTTGACGCTCACCAACTTTTTCATTCAAATATGTTTGGAACAATTTACATACTGCTTTATCAGAATCAGACAAACCAGGTTTGGAACACATTTGATAATACATATCTTCATTATTTTCAAAATCATAGTCATCCGCAAAAACATTAGTAACAAACATTCCCATAAGTAAACAACTAACAAGGAAATAAACGAACACTTTTCTCATCGTTTCCACCTCAAATTCTTAGTTACACTTATCCAACTACCAAACAATCCTACAAAAATACTAGTAACAACTAATACTCCTGAAACATACAGTGTAAATGGGAACACCGGCAACAATGTCAACATACCAGTAATAATCTTGCCACCCATTGCTTCATACAAAAAGTCATAACCAATAATAGTAAATAAAACAGGAATAATAGATCCTAAAATTCCAATAACCATTCCTTCTAACACAAACGGTGTACGAATATAGCCATTGGTAGCTCCTACATGTCGCATAATAACAATTTCATCTTGTCTAGCAAAAATCGTAATTTTGATAGTATTTGAAATTAAGAATACTGCCAAAACACCTAATGCCAATACAATACCAAATCCACCAAGACGAACAATATTTAATGACTCAATAAACTGTTCTGTTGTGCTTCCACCAAATAACGCTTCTTCAATCCCATCAATACGACCTACCGCATCAGACACTGTAGAGATTTTATAACCAGATTCGATTTCCACAACAAAAGCACGACTCAATGGATTATTTTCTCCACGATACGTTTCTAATAAATATCCATCTTCACCAAATTCATCAATTAATCTGTCTAACTCGGTATCTTTATTAGAATATGTTACAAAACTAACACCATCAATAGCTTCAACTTTAGATTTTAATCTTATAATATCCGTTTCTAAAACTTCTTCTTCAATACGAACAAAGACTGTTACATTATCTTGTAAGTTCATTGTAATTTGGTTTACATTTCCTAAAGCAAGCACCATAATACTCATTAATAATAAAGTAACAGTAACCGCACTTGCAGCAGATAAAGACATAGCAAAATGTCGAGTAATCCCAAAATATGCTTCTTTAATATGTCTACCTAATGCTCTAAACATGGTGGATATACCCCCCATCTTTAAAATCAGCCACAACATAGCCTTCTTCTAGCTTAATGGTACGATGACGATGTTGATCAACAATATTACGGTCATGAGTAACCATTAATACAGTAGTTTCTTGTTCACGATTAATCAATTCTAATAAATCCATAATACCTTTTGCAGTATCTGGGTCTAAGTTCCCTGTTGGTTCATCCGCAATCAACACTTTAGGTTGATTTGCAATTGCTCTAGCAATTGCCACACGTTGCTTTTGACCACCAGATAACTGATGTGGGAAAGCATTCACTTTATCCTCTAAACCAACTAGCTCTAAAACTTGACGAACACGTCTACGAATTTCTAAACGTGGTAAATTAATTACTTCTAATGCAAATGCCACATTTTCAAATACAGTTTTTGAAGGCAACAAGCGATAATCTTGGAACACTACTCCAATATTACGACGATACATTGGCACTTTACGATGTTTTAATTTCCCAACATCAATCCCAGCCACTTCAACTGTACCTGTTGTAGGTATCTCTTCACCATCTATTAACATAATTAATGAGCTTTTTCCTGAACCAGTCGCTCCAATAATATACACGAATTCCCCTTGATCAATTTTTAAATTGACATCATGTAATGCTTTTACACCAGTTTTATATGTTTTTGATACATTTTGTAATAATAACATTTCCACAACTCCAATCTATGTAGATTGTAACATGATTTTTTTCATAAAAAAATATAAATGCATTATTTTTTACAATTCACAAAAAAATCCCATAGCAGATTTGCTACAGGATTTCCTATAATTATTTAATATTTGTACGACTAAATGCTAAATATCCAGCACCTAATAAACCACTATTTTCATCTAAAGTAGATTTTTTAATATTTACATATGGTTTAACAACATCAAAGACTCTACCTTTAACTAATTCTTCAACTTCTTCAACAAAACCTTCTGTTTTTAAAGCAACACTACCACCTAAAATAATGATTTCAGGATCTGTAATTGCAATTAAAGCTGCACAGAAATTAGCTAAATATTGTTTTGCATCATCCATAATTTGTTTCGCAACTTCATTACCAGCTTTTGCTAAATCATTAACTTCACCCGCATGTTTAACAACCAATCCAGCTTTTTCAGCACGAGAAGTAATTGCTGTACCAGAACAAATTGCTTCAACTCCACCTGGATAAATCATTCCATGAGTAGGTCCATCTTTCCATAAACATACATTCGCAACTTCATGCGCAAAACCATGTGAACCAATATAAATCTTCTTATCAATAACTTGTCCACTTCCTAAACCAGTAGATACAGTTAAGAATTGTACATAACGATAATCTTTACCTTCACCAACTACCGCTTCAGCTAAACCAGCTAAGTTCGCATCATTTTCCAAGAATACTGGATATCCACAATAACTACTTAATTCATTAGAAATACTAAAATTATGCCATTTCTTATTTAAGTTAGTTGTTTCTAAAATCTTCCCATTAATCAAATCCAATGGTCCAGGACAAGATAAACCAATACCACAAATATCCTTATCAAAACTTTTCACAGTTTCAGCAATTTGCTTTAAAGTTACACTAGGTTCATCTACATCTGTAGAAAATTGTACTCTTTCTACTAAATTCAAATCCTCATCAAATAAAGCGACACGAGTATTTGTCCCACCAATATCTACACCAATTGCATATTTCATATTTTTATCTCCTTCAGTACTAATTATATTAAGTATAACAAAAAAATGGCTGATATTACACCAACCATTTTAAATACGCATAAATAAATTCATCAATTTCGCCATCTAAGACTTTATCCACATTACCCTCTTCATATCCAGTACGAACATCTTTAACTAAAGTATATGGACACATAACATATGAACGAATTTGAGAACCCCATTCATTAGCTTTCACTTCGCCTTTGATTTCTTTCATCTTCGCTTCTTGTTCTTCAATCAATCGTTGATACAAACGAGATTTCAACATATTCATTGCACGTTCTCTATTTTGAATTTGTGAACGTTCAGATTGACAGTTCGCTACAATACCTGTTGGTTTATGAATAATACGAACTGCAGAATCCGTTTTATTGATATGTTGTCCTCCAGCACCACTTGCACGATGTGTTTCTACCACAATATCACTAGGATCAATTACAATTTCAACCTCTTCATTAAATTGAGGCATAACTTCCACAGAAGCGAATGATGTATGACGTCTTCCGCCAGAATCAAATGGAGAAATACGCACCAAACGATGCACACCACGTTCCGCTTTTAAATAACCATACGCACGATTCCCTTCGACTAAGAAAGTTACAGATTTAATACCTGCTTCTTCACCATCTAAGTAATCCAATACCGTTACCTTATAACCACGCTTACTAGCCCAACGAGTATACATACGATACAACATTTGAACCCAGTCTTGTGATTCTGTTCCACCAGCACCAGGATGCATTTCCACAATCGCTGCATTACGATCATATGGATGCGATAACAAGATACGAATTTCAAATTCTTCAAATTTATTTGCCATTTCCAAATATTCTTCTTCAAACATTGCAAATAAATCTTCATCAAATTCTTCTTTTAATAACTGGGCATCCCCAATCATTTGTTCTAATTTTTGCTTAAACCACGCATAACCTTCAACAATGTCCTTTTTCTCATTCATTTCATCAATTAAAGACTGCGCTTTTTTACGATCATCCCAAAAATGATCTTCTAACATTTTTCTTTGAATATCTTCCACTTTTTCTTGCATCAATAACAAGTCAAAGTGAATCACCCAACTGCTTTAACTTCACAGTTGTATTCTCCAAATTTTGTCTAATTTCATATAGTTCCATAGACATTACTTCCTTTCAACACGGATACGCAATGCCATACAGAAGTTTACTACATCTTTTGAAATGTTACCCATCATTGTTTCAAACATATCATAACCTTCAGATACATATGCTTTTAATGGATTTTCTGATGCATAAGAACGCAAATGAATACCATTTCTTAATTTATCCATTTGGTCAATATGATTGATCCAGTTACGATCAATAGAACGTAATACCATCGTTTTTTCATAATCACGATAATAATCCATATACTCAGCTACTTTATCTTCATAATGAGCCCATAAACGATCTGCCACTAAACGTTCAACTTCTTCAACAGATTTTCCTAAGATATCTTCTTCACTGAATTCAGATTCTAATAAACCTAATTTTTGAATTGAATTTGCTAAACCTTCTTCATCAATTGTTTCGTTTTTTGTTGTGAAATCTGTATAAGCACGAACCTTATTCACAGCTTCACGTTCAAACATTTCATGAACAATTGAATGTACATCATCATTTTCTAATACAATGTTTCTTTGTTCATACATAATTTCACGTTGTTGACGTAATACATCATCATAATCCAATAATGTTTTACGAATATCAAAGTTATGACCTTCAACACGTTTTTGTGCGCTACTAATTGATTTTGTTACTACTTTACTTTCAATAACCATATCATCCAATTGCGCAAACATACTACTCATACGTTCACCACCGAAACGAATCATTAAATCATCTTCTAATGATACATAGAAGCGAGATAATCCTGGGTCTCCTTGACGTCCACTACGACCACGTAATTGGTTATCAATACGTCTAGATTCATGACGTTCAGAACCTAATACTACTAAACCGCCTAGTTCACGAACACCTTCACCTAACTTAATGTCAGTACCACGACCAGCCATGTTAGTTGCGATTGT
>JAFZDT010000096.1 GCA_017561055.1 Erysipelotrichaceae bacterium | reverse complement strand
GGATTCATTAAATGAAGAATCTAAAGCATATTTCAATGAAGTTCTTAAAGCATTAGATGCTTTAGAAATTCCATATGAAATTGATGATCGTTTAGTACGTGGATTGGATTACTATACACACACAGTATTTGAAGTTGTAAGTACACACCCTGAAAGTGGTTCTCAAGCAACTGTATTTGCGGGTGGACGTTATGATGGTTTAGTTGAATACTTTGGCGGCCCTCAAATGAGTGGTGGTGGTTTTGCAATGGGTATGGAACGTTTAATGATCTTAGCTGAAGCTGAAGGTATTGCTTTAGGTCAAAGAGAAGGCATTGACGTATATGTTATGGGCTTAGGTAATGTTGGTACTGTACCACTAGAAATTGCGACAGCTTGTCGTGCAAATGGCTTTGTGAGTGAATTCAATATTACTCCTAGAGGTTTAAAAGCACAATTCAAATCTGTAGATCGTAAACAAGCAAAATTTGCGGTAATTGTTGGTGAAACAGAATTAGAACAACATATGTGTAATGTAAAACATATTGCATCTCAAAAACAAGTTTCTTGTGATATTGACGATGTAGTGGATACAATCGAATTATTAATGAAAGAAGGGGAATAATCATGAAAAGAACACATAACAATGGTGAATTACGTTTATCTCATGTTGGTCAAGAAGTAACTTTGATAGGATGGGTTAGTAAACGTAGAAATTTAGGTTCTCTTGTATTTATTGATTTAAGAGATAGAAGTGGTTTAGTACAATTAACTTTTGATGAAACAATGGCGGATAGTGTAAAAGAAGTTCGTAATGAATATATTTTACAAGTTACTGGTACTGTGGCTGCTAAAGATGTACCTAACCCTAAATTAGCAACTGGTGAAGTTGAAGTTAGAGTTAGTGAAGTGAAAATTGTAAATAGTGCTGAAACTACTCCAATTATGATTGCGGATGAAACAGATGCATTAGAAGATACTCGTTTAAAATATCGTTATTTAGATATTCGTAGAGAAACAATTCAAAAGAATTTGATTTTACGTCATCAAGTTTGTATGGTTGTACGTAATTTCTTATCTAGTTTAGGATTTATTGAAGTAGAAACTCCTATTTTATGTAAATCTACACCTGAAGGTGCTCGTGACTATTTAGTTCCTTCTCGTATTAGTAAAGGTAAATTCTATGCTTTACCTCAATCTCCACAAATCTATAAACAATTATTAATGGTTGGTGGAATGGAAAAATATTTCCAAATTGCTCGTTGCTTTAGAGATGAAGATTTACGTGCTGATAGACAACCTGAATTTACTCAAATCGATATTGAAATGAGTTTCATTGATGAAGAAGATATTTGGGGTGTTGTAGAATCTTTAATGAAAGAAGTATTCTTCAAAGTTAAGGGTATTCAATTAGATTCTTTCTTACGTATTCCTTATACAGAATGTATGAGTAAGTATGGTAGTGATAAACCAGATTTACGTTTTGATTTACCTTTACAAGATGCTAGTAAAGTATTTGAGAATACAACATTTGGTGTATTCCAATCTGTATTAGAAAATAAAGGTATTGTAAATGCATTAGTAGTTGAAAATGGTGCTGATAAATTCTCTCGTAAAGATTTAGATAAATTACAAGAATTTGTAAAAATCTATGGTGCTAAAGCATTAGCGAACTTAAAGTATACTGGTGAATGGTCTGGTAGCATTGCGAAAGTTGTAAGTGAAGAAGAAAAAGCGGCTTTAATTTCTGAATTAGGTGTTAAAGAAGGCGATATCGTATTCTTTGTAGCTGATAAGAAGAAAGTTGCGCAAACAGCTTTAGGAGCATTACGTTCTAAATTAGGTAAAGATTTAGGCTTAATTGATGAAAATAAATATAGTTTCTTATGGGTAACTAACTTCCCAATGTTTGAATATGTGGAAGAAGAAAATCGTTATGTAGCTGCTCACCATCCATTTACTTCTCCTAACTTAGAAGATGTAGATAAATTGATGACAGATCAAGAAAATTGTTATTCTAGAGCATATGACTTAGTTTTAAATGGTTATGAATTATTAAGTGGTTCTATCCGTATTCATGATCAAAAATTACAAGAAAAAGTATTCGAAGCAATTGGTATGACAATGGAAGAAGCTCATGAAAAATTTGGTTTCTTCATTGATGCATTCCGTTATGGAACTCCTCCTCATGGTGGTGTAGGTATCGGATTAGAACGTTTAATTATGATTTTAACTGGTACTGATAATATTCGTGATGTTGTGGCGTTCCCTAAAACAGCTAGTGCTTCTGATTTAATGAGTGAAGCACCAAACTTAGTTGATGAAAAACAATTAAGAGAATTGAGTATTAAGATTGTAGAATAAGAAGACAAAAGTCTTCTTTTTCTTTTGTAAAAGTTACACGAAAAATGTAAACGATTTCTTTTGGATAAGTAGAAAAAAAGTCGATTGTCAAGAATGTATATTCAAAATTTATATGTTATTATGTAGTTGCCTAGAAGGATAATATATTTCCTACATGCGATATACGGGAATCCGGATGTTGTCTTTTGGTGTCGAATGCCTACATTTATGTAGGAATCCTAAAAATAGACACAGGATACCCACCTGGGAAGCCAGGAAATAATATCGGCCTTCTAGGTTTTTTATATTTTTCAAATTCTATTCACATAATGGACACATTGATTATGCATAATATAAACTATAAATGAGGTATGTATATGAAAAAATGGTTGGTTTTATTAATTTGTACTTTATTATTCGTTGGATGTTCAAAGAGTGATGTAACATCGAATGATGATTATATTACGATTACATTAGCAGATAATGAAATTCTTGTTGATGGAAATGAAATATCTAAAGATGATAGTAAAGCAGTTTATCTAGCAAATGATATTGTTTATTATGAAGAAGGCAAAGACAGCAGCTATGGTGAAGGTACTGATAGTGATTCTCATAGCATAGAAGAAGCTAAATCGCATTCTGTGGTGCATATTACTAAGGCGGGAACATATCGTTTAAAAGGTAGTTTATCGAAAGGGCAAATAGCAGTTGATTTAGGTGAAGATGCGGAAGAGGATCCTAATGATGTAGTAACATTATTATTGGATAATGTCGATATAACATGTGAAGTTGCGCCAGCTATTATTTTCTATAATGTATATGAAAGTAATAGTACAAGTAGTGCAGGTGCAAATGTAGAATTAGTTAATGGTTCTATCAATAATGTAAATGGTAGTTATGTAGCAAAAATATTTAAACCTGGTACCGATAAGAAATTACATAAATATGATGGGGCTTTCTATTCTAAACAAAGTATGATTATTGATGGTGATGATGGTTGTTTAAATATTGTAGCTGAAAATGAAGGCTTGGGTTCTGAAATGCATTTAACTATTAATGGGGGATGCATTGAAATTATTGCTCAAAATGATGGTATTAATGTGAATGAAGATGATGAATCTATATTTACTATGAATGATGGTATTTTATCAATTGATTCTGGCTATGGTGATGAAGGGGATGGCATTGATTCTAATGGTTCATTAATTATTAATGGTGGTACTGTTATAGCAATGTGTAGTGATGATACACCGGATGGTGGTATTGATGCGGATTTAGGTATTACAATTAATGGTGGTACAGTGATTGCATTTGGAAGAAATGGTTCTATTAACAAAGATAGTAAATTAAATTATATTAGTGGTAGAGTTGATTCTACTCAAATTGTAGTTGATCAGTTGTTTGAAATTCAAACGCCTCGCAAGTATTCTTCAGTTTTATTCTCAAGTAGTGATATTGATAAGAATGGTACATATACAATCAATGGAAATAATGCAATTATTAATTTCAATGGCGGTTTTGATTTCCCTGGTGGTATGGGTAGACCAGAAGGTAAAGGTGAATTTGATCCATCTAGAATGCCAGAAAATTTTGATCCTAATAATATTCCAAATGATATGAAAAGACCTGATGGAGATTTTGATCCATCAAAAAAACCTGATGATATGATGAAGGCATAGGTATTCTTAGTGAATACCTTTTTTTGACATACAACGACAAATGGATATGGTATTGTTTGTTTGGGTGATGGTATGTATTATTTAGTGGGTGTTCAAAAAGAGTTTGTGCATGTGAAAAATGAATTACAACAGACGATATTACAATTAATTGATCAAAAAAAAGATAAACAATTACGTCATATAATCGAAATGAAATATGATGAAACAATGGCTAAATTTTATGAATATTTAAAAGACTGGGAGTATATTCAAGCCTATCGAAATGCATTTTTTTATACACCTAGTGGTAGTGATAATAGTGTTGAAGCTATTTTAACTGCATATGGAATGTTGATTAGTGATGTTCCTAATAATCCAATGTATCGGTGGTTTCATTATTGTTATGAGGATGTATTGATTATAGAAATACCACAATGACTTGAAAAATTATTAAAAAGTGGTAATATATATTGCAAGGAGGCATCTATAATGGAAGTTTTGACTAATCTTATTTATTTAGTAGTTGGTCTTTTAATTGGTGCAGTAGCAAGTTATTTCTTAACTCGTAAATATTTCGAAAAACAATTAAGAGAAAATCCACCTGTAACTGAAAAAATGATTCGTGCAATGTTCTTACAAATGGGTCGTAAACCATCTGAAGCACAAATCAAGCAAGTTATGAAAAGCATGGGTCAAGCAAAATAGCCTACTAGAACACAGTGTATACTGTGTTTTTTCTTTATATAAAATGTGATATTATGTAGATGTTGGAGGGTATTTTATGAAAAAGATTCGAATTGGTGTAATTGGACCTGGTGCTATTTGTCATCGTTTTATCAAAGGAGCACAAATGGTAAATGCGTGTGAAGTATATGCTGTTGCAGGTAGAAATAAAGAAAGAGCAGAGAAGGTAGCTTTACAATATAAAATACCTTATCATGGCTTAATTGATGATTTGATTAGGGATGAACATATTGATGCAGTTTATGTATCAACACCTAATGATACACATTATGAGATTGTTAAGAAGTGTTTGATGCATGGGAAGCATGTTTTGTGTGAAAAGCCTATGTTTACTACAATTGAGGAATTAGATGAATTATATCAATTAGCATATAGCAAAAATTTAGTATTAATGGAAGCTATGAAAGCATTATTTTTACCATTAACGCAAAAAGTAAAGCAAGTTATGGAAAGTGGTAAGATTGGTGATATTTTATACATGGATGGTAAATATTCTTATAAGAGTGATTTAACAATGGATCATTGGGCATATCATTATCCAAGTGGTGGAGGTATGCGTGATGTTGGTGTATATCCTTTAGGTTATTTTAACTATTTAGTGAATAGTGATATTAAAGAAATCGTATCCATGTCTCGTAAGGCTGAAACTGGTGTGGATGATTTTACGCAAGCTTTAGTTCGCTATGAAAATGGTGTAATTTGTTCGAATGTAGGTGGATTGGATTTACAAACGGAAAATAAAGCAATGATTTATGGTACTAAAGGTACAATTGAAATTGTGAATTTTTGGAAGGCTAGTGAAGCGATTGTAACTGTTGGTGGTATGAAGCGTGTTATGAAAGCGGAAATGGTGAGTGATTTTAAATATGAGACTGAGCATTTTGTGAATTGTATTCTTAATGGTGCTAAAGAGAGTGATGTCATTGGATATCATGAGTGTTTAGAAATCATGAAGGTATATAAGGCTAAAGATGATTTTATGAATAAGGAATAGGTGACTATTCCTTTTTTATGCAAATAAAAAGAGGTTATTAAACCTCTTACCATGTAACTTTGCTTTCCGTGCCATTTAATAATTTTTTTACATTTGGCCAATGTCTAAATACAATGAATATCCATAAGAATGTAAATGAAATAGATAATACAATATTCGGTTGAATAAAATATGACAAAATCATTGCGGTTGCGAATGATGTCATTGAACCTAATGAAACATATTTTGATGTTTTAACCACTAAATATAGAATCAATAATGGTAGTAACAATAATAAACTAAAATGTAAAAAGTTTGTGACAGTAATTGCGCCAACATATCCAAAGGATGTTGCGACAGCTTTACCACCTTTAAATTTCGCAAAAATTGGATAACAATGTCCGATTGCGACTGCTAGACCAATGACGATGGCTTCATCATATCCAACTAAAAATTGCATAAGTAGTACGGGAATAACGGCTTTTAATACATCTAATGTTATAACGATTGCGCCGACTTTTTTACCTAAGACTCTACCAGCATTGGTTCCTCCAAGATTACCAGAGCCATGTTTTCGAATATCGGTTTTATAGAATAATTTACCAATAATTAATGCCATAGGAATCGATCCGATGATATAACCTACGATAAATGGTAAAATCAAATTTGTCATAGTATCACTTCCTTATGTGTGTTATTATATCACATATGTTTAAAAAACATGAAAGAATTTGAAATGAAGCTGTTTATTTTGATATAATTAGAAACGTATTGGGGTGATTTTAATATGGTTTCAAAAGACTATAATGAAAATAGTATTCAAATATTAGAGGGATTAGAAGCAGTTCGTAAGCGTCCTGGGATGTATATTGGTTCTACTGATGGACGTGGTTTACATCATTTAGTTTGGGAAATTGTAGATAATGCAATGGATGAAGCGTTAAATGGTTTTGGTAATGAAATTACGGTTGCGATTGAAAAAGATGGTAGTGTAACAGTTACGGATAAAGGGCGTGGTATGCCTGTTGGTAAACATGCCAATGGTATGAATACTCTAGAAGTTATTTTTACGGTATTGCATGCTGGTGGTAAGTTTAGTAGCGAAGGTGGCTATAAAACAAGTGGTGGATTACATGGTGTTGGTGCTAGTGTAGTTAATGCTTTGAGTAGTTGGTTAGAAGTTACAAGTCACTATAAGGGTACTTGTTATAAATTGCGTTTTGATAATGGTGGTAAAAAGGTTGGTAAGTTACAAAATCTTGGTCCTACAAAATTAACGGGTAGTAGTATTCGTTTTATGCCGGATAAAAAGATTTTTAGTACTATTGATTTCCATTATTCAACCATTGTTGAAAGATGTAGAGAAGCAGCTTTTTTATTAAAAGGATTAAAAATTGAGTGTTTTGATCGTAGAACAGATAAACATGATGTGTTCTTTTATGAAAATGGTTTAGAAGCTTTTTTAGAGTATTTACATGAGGGTCATACTACATTAACAAGCCCAGTAACATTTAGTGGGGTAGTGAATGATATTAAAGTGGATTTTGCTTTCCAATATCTTGATGAATATCAAGAGAATACCTATTCTTTTGTTAATCATGTTCGTACAAAAGATGGTGGTACGCATGAAGTTGGTTATCGTACTGCGTTTACGAAAGCATTTAATGAGTTTGCGCGTTCTCATGGCTTGTTGAAGGATAAAGATAAAAACTTTGAAGGTAACGATGTTCGTGAAGGTTTAACAGTTATTGTTTCTTGTAGCATTCCAGAAAATTTATTACAGTTTGAAGGGCAAACTAAGGGTAAATTGGGTACTCCTGAAGCTAAAGTAGCGGTTGAAAATATTGTGAATGAACATTTAGGCTATTTCTTAAAGGAAAATCATGAAGTAGCACAAATGTTGGTGCGTAAAATATTACGTGCTTCACAAGCGCGTGAAGCGGCTCGTAAGGCTAGAGAAGAAGCTCGTAAAGGGAAGAAGACAGGTAAGTCTGAAAAGGTCTTAAGTGGTAAATTAGCGCCTGCTCAAAGTAAGGATGCTCGTAAGAAAGAATTGTTCTTAGTCGAAGGGGATTCTGCCGGTGGTAGTGCTAAACAAGGTAGAGATAGTAAATATCAAGCAATTTTACCATTACGTGGTAAAGTGTTAAATACAGAAAAAAGTACATTAAGTGAAATTGAAAAGAATGTGGAATTGAATACGATTATTCATGCGATTGGTGCTGGTGTAGGAGATAATTTTGATTATGAAGCTAGTAACTATAGTAAAGTTGTCATCATGACCGATGCCGATACAGATGGTGCTCACATTCAAGTATTGTTATTAACATTCTTCTATCGTTATATGCGTCCTTTAATTGAACAAGGTATGGTGTATATTGCTTTACCTCCTTTATATAAGATTCAAAAAGGTAAAGAAGTTCATTATGCCTATAATGATGATGAATTACATGCTTTACGTCAAAAAATGGGGAAAGCAGAAATTCAACGTTATAAAGGGTTAGGAGAAATGAATGCCTCTCAATTATGGGAAACAACGATGGATCCAGCAAATCGTACATTGATTCAAGTAACGATTGAAGATGCATTTACTGTAAGTAAACGTGTAAATGTATTAATGGGTGATAAAGCAGATGTTCGTCGTGCATGGATTGAAAGTAATGTTGCTTTTACATTAGAAGATGAATATAGAATGGAGGGACATGTAAATGAGTAAAGTATTAGATCAATTACAAGTTCTAACATTAGAAGAAATCATGGAAGACCGTTTTGGTAAGTATTCGAAATATATTATCCAAGAACGTGCTTTACCTGATGTTCGTGATGGTTTAAAACCTGTACAACGTCGTATTTTATATGCGATGCATAAAGATGGAAATGTTTATGAAAAACCAACGCGTAAAAGTGCTAAGACTGTTGGTTTAGTTATAGGTAACTATCATCCTCATGGCGATAGTAGTGTATATGATGCTATGGTTCGTATGTCTCAACCTTGGAAAATGAGAGAACCATTAATTGATATGCAAGGGAATAATGGTAGTATTGATGATGACCCTGCAGCAGCGATGCGTTATACAGAAGCTCGTTTAGGGAAAATTTCTAGTTTATTATTAGAAGATATTGAAAAAGAAACTGTTTTATTTGCGCCTAACTTTGATGATACAGAAATGGAACCAACGGTATTACCAGCAATGTATCCTAACTTATTGGTAAATGGTTGTACCGGTATTGCGGCTGGTTATGCGACCAATATTGCGCCACACAATTTAAATGAAGTATTGGATGCGGTCATTATGCGTTTGCGTCATCCTAATTGTGATGTGGAAAGCATTATGGATATTGTTCAAGGACCTGATTTCCCTACGGGTGGTATTGTGCAAGGTAGAAAAGGTATTATCGATGCTTTTAAAACTGGTAAAGGAAGAGTTGTTGTTAGAGCTAAATGTGAAATTGTTCAACAAAAGATGATTCAACAAATCATCGTTAGTGAAATTCCTTATGAAGTAATTAAGAGTAATTTAGTCATGAAATTAGATGAAATTCGTTTATCTAAAGAAATTGATGGATTACTAGATGTTCGTGATGAAACAGACCGTAATGGATTACGTATTGTCATTGACTTAAAGAAAGATATTGATGCGAATAGTGTATTGAACTATTTCTATAAAAATACCGATTTACAAACCTATTACAACTACAATGTTGTTGGTATTGTAAATAAACGTCCTAAATTATTGGGTATCTTAGAATTGATTGATGCCTTTATTGCCCATCGTGAAGAAGTTATTTATCGAAGAAGTTGTTATGAATTGGATAAAAAAGAAAAGCGTTGTCATATTTTAGAAGGTTTGATGAAGGCTGTATCTGTTTTAGATGAAGTTATTGCGATTATTCGTAAATCAAAAGATAAAGCCGATTCTAAGAAACGTTTAATTGAAGCCTTTGGTTTTAGTGATGAACAAGCAGAAGCAATTGTTACATTGCGTTTATATCGTTTATCAAATACAGATATTACGTTATTGCGACAAGAGTTTGCGTTATTGTTAAATGAGATGGAAGACTTGAAAGAAATTATTGAAAATAAGAAAGTCTTACATAATGTAATGATTAAAGAATTAAAGAAAATTAAATCGGATAATCCTAGAATTCGTTTAACAAAAATTGAAGATGAAGTTCAAGAAATTGTTATTGATAAGACTAGTATGATTGCCAATGAAAGAGTCATGGTAACATTATCTCGTGATGGTTATGTAAAACGTGTTTCTATGCGTTCATTTAATGCGGTTGCGGATGCGATTACTGGTATGAAAGAAAGTGATCATATCATTGGACAAGCTGAAGTGGATACATTAGACACAATGCTAGCTTTCACGAATCTTGGTAATTATGCATGTTTACCTGTATATCAATTAGATGAATCTAAGTGGAAGGAAGTAGGTAATCATATTAGTAAGTATTCTAAAATGAATGCGAATGAAAAGATTGTGGATGGATGTATTGTTAAAGATTTCAATACCTATGCATGGATTGTGACTGTATCTAAATTAGGTATGATTAAGCGTACTCCTATGAGTGAATGGTATTTACAACGTAATTCCAAAGTTTCTACAGCTATGAATTTAGTGAAAAATGATGAAATCGTTAGAGCGTTTGTAGCTTATGAAAATGATGAGGTTGCGATTATTACGCAAGAAGGATATATTGCATGTTATCCAATTAGTGATATTCCTGTAACTTCTTGTCGTAGTAAAGGGGTAAAGGCAATTAATCTATCTAAAGAAGATGTGGTTGCTAGTGCAAGTATTTTACGTACAAATGATACAGGTATGCTTGTGTTTACTGAAAAATCATTAGTTAAACGTATTAAAGCTAGTGATATTACACGTTGTAAACGTACCAATAAAGGAGAATTGGTTGCGAAGAAAGTGAAATCGAAGCCAAATGTTGTTCGTTATCTAATGAATTGTACATTGAATCAAAATGTATGGTTCCAAGATAAGGAGTTGAAGAAGTTCTTAGCTAAAGATATTTCTTTAATGAATAAAGAAGCTACATATTCTAGTGCTTTAACTAGTGAAAATGATTGGTTTGTTTATAGAGGATTAGAAGAGGTTAAGATTTTGGATATTCCTGAAACGGCTGAGAAATTACCATCTAATGATGATTATGATGTAATACAATTTAATTTTGAATAAAGTAAAAGAGCCAGTTAGTTAATTGGCTCTTTGTTTTTCTAGATAATTGATTACATCATGTAATGAATCTAATTGGATATCGAAATAGCTCTTCATTAAATCATCTGGTAGTACCATATCTTCAATAAAGATAGATTTAATATTTGCACGATGTGCAGCAATAATACCATTTCTAGAATCTTCTAAGACTAAGCATTCTTCTACAGGTGTATTTAACATTTCTGCTGCTTTTAAAAATACAGCAGGATCTGGTTTAGCAATTTTTACTTCATCTCCACAAACAATTGAATCTGGTATAAATTCAAATCCTAAATGATTTAATACTTTGTGGATGTATTTATGACGGCTACTAGAAGCAATCGCAATCTTGTATCCATTTGCTTTTAGATAGTTATAAAGTTCTTGTAGACCTGGTTTATTGCAGTCTCCAGGGTTTTTAAAATATTCGTAGAACCAATCTTCTCTAACAGGTTCAACTAATTTACAAATTTCATGAGTGAAAGGGTAAATTTTAGACACTTCATCTAAAATGTAAGAGTTACTACCAATTAATAAACGATAAAATTCTACAGTAACATCAATATTATGTTCTTTGCCAACTTTTTTAAATAATTGAAAACACATTTGTTCTGTGTCTACCATTAATCCATCTAAATCAAAAATTACAGCTTTAATCATGTAAGAAATCCTCACTTCCTACATAATTTAAACATAAATTACAATAAATTACTACTTCTCATCTTTAATAAATGCACGTAATAACTTTAAAAAGGCTCTTTTTTCAATTCTAGATATTAACGAACGTGATACATGTTTCCTTTTTGCAATTTCTCTTTGTGTTAATTCTGGTTTACCATGTAGTCCATATCGATAATCTAGTATTTCTTTTTCCTCTTCATCTAACAATAAATAGTATTTTTTCAATTTGTGGATATTATCTTCTAATGTTAGTACTTCAATAGGGTCTTTATTTGTTTCATCTTTCATAAGGTCTAAAAGCGATATTTCGGAATCATCTTTATCTGATCCAATTGGTTCATCTAAGGAAATGGTTTGATATTTTCTTTTTACACTTCTAAGATACATGAAGATTTCATTTTCTATACATTTGGATATATAGGTTGTTAGTTTTCTTCCTTTATTTGGATCAAAGGTATCAATACCTTTAATTAATCCAATGGTTCCAACACTGATTAAATCATCCGTAGATTCTTTTTGAATATCGTATTTTTTAACGATATGTGCTACTAATCGTAGATTGTGTTCAATAAGCTTATTTCTAGCGTTAATATCTTTCTTCATTAATCCTTCTATACATTCTTTTTCTTCTTCACTGCTTAATGGATGGGGATAAGATCCTTTCATCATGCCAAATAAAAAGGGTAAATTTTGTTTTAAAAGTTCTAATAATAGAGTCCACATATCGATCACCTAATGTAGTGTATGCAAATATTTTTGTAATTAGTAGTAGGAATATTTAAAAAATTTGTCGTATTTATAAGTAGGGGTGATGTTATGAAATTTATGGTTATTAGTTCTTTAGTTTTTGGATTATTGTATGCTTGGCCTATGTCTACTTTTTCATTAGATGATTTTCAAAATGATTCGATTACTGTATATGTACAAGGTGAAGTAGTGGAAGAAAAGAAATTAATATTAGATAAATATAGTACTATTGAAGATGCTTTAAGGTTTATTGAATTAACTGATGAAGCAGATATTAGTGGGTTTAATTTGTTGATGTGTTTAAAAGATCAAGATGTTTTATCTATACCAAAGAAAACTACGGTTACGAAAATATCGATAAATACTGCAACAGTGGATGAATTAATGAATATTCCTGGTATTGGAAAAGTGAAAGCTGAAAAGATAATTGCTTATAGAGAAATGAATGGTTTGTTTCAAACAATAGAAGATATTATGAAAATAGATGGTATTAAAGAAAAATCTTTTGAAAAATTGAAGGATTTTATATGTCTATAAAAGTAAGTGATGTGACTTATTTTTTAGCCGCAATCGTATTACTGGCTACATTTCTTTTATCGAATGTTTATATGAAGATTGTATTAGTGGTTGTAATGTGTTTGTGGTTAATATCATTAAAAGAATATATCAGCATATTTCTAGTGTTATTTGTTTTAATTGTTGTACATGTACAATTGTTGTATAGTCCTAGTATTGAAAGAGTTGAAGGCAAAGTTGTGTCTTTAAAGGATACTTATTTTGTAGTAAAAGTGAATCATAGTCATATTATGGTTTATGGAGACTTTGATGTTAATTTTGATGATATTGTTTTAGTTAAAGGAAAAGTAGATAAAATAGATTCTACAAAAAATAGAGTAGGGTATTCTTTTGAGAAGTGGGCTAAATCAAGAAGGATTGCCAAAGTTTGTTACGCAGATGAAGTTGTATTGATTAAGAAGGGAAATTCTTTACGTAATCGTGGCTATCGCATAATTATGAATCAAGAAGAAGATGTTGTTAAAATTATGAGGATGTTTTTGTTTCATATATATGATGATATTGGATGGTTGTATCTTGGATTGTCTATGGGAATTCATCTATCTTTTATACTTAGGTTAATAGAAAGTGTAAGTTCTTATTTCTTCTTAGAAAAACAAGTTACTATTATTTCGATGCTTTTTTGTGTATTTATAGCTCTTTTTTATCATTTTGATTTGATTAGTTGTCGCTTTTTGCTTCGTCATTTACTTCAATTAACAAACCTAAGTAAAAAGAATCGATGGGGTATTCTTGTGATGGTTTTACTTATCTTGTTTCCTAATATGATATATGAATTTGGTTTTTTATTGCCTATATGTATTGGTTTTGTATATTCTTTTGCTTGTAAAAGGGTATATGGTATTTCTCAAATGTTGGTTATGTGGCTACAATTGGTATTTAATGGATATGTATCAATTTTACAAATACTTGTTTCTAGAATTATTTATCCATTATTTTCATTTATGTATTGTGTTTGTTTTATTAATATATGGATACCGTTTCATTTTCCATTGTTATTGTTTTCAAAATTTATCGATTACTTATGTACAATTGAATTACCTACATTTCATATAGTTGGTAAGCCATTTGTTTGGATGAGTGTTTTATTTATTCTTGTAATTGTTCAATATGTTGTAACTAGTAATAGGAAATATGTTTGGTTTCTTGTTTTGTTGTTTTTAATGAATCATTATCAAAATCATTGGTATGGATTTAGTAGAGTTGTGTATATTGATGTAGGTCAGGGGGATTGTACCTTGATTTCATTGCCATTTCATAGGGGCAATATTTTGATTGATACAGGTGGTTCTGTATCCTATGATGTCGCAAAAGATATTGTGTATCCTGTATTAAGTAGTTATGGGATTGATAGATTAGATTTAGTTATATTAACGCATGATGATTATGATCATGTTGGTGCTTTTGATTCATTATCTACTTTAATTCAAATTGAAAATGTTATTTCTGATAAGAATATTGAATATGTTGTGAATGATTTTGTTATGTATGATGGATTAGGAAATCAATTATTTGAAGGGGATAATGAGAATAGTTTAACTGCTTGTTTTTCTATATATGATTCTTCGTTTTTAGTATTAGGTGATATTACCAAAGAACAAGAAGAAATTCTTGTTAGAACATATGATGATTTACATATTGATTATTTAAAAGTTGCACATCATGGTTCCAATACAAGTACTTCCAATCATTTATTAGAGTCGATTAAGCCTTTGTATGCGTTGATTAGTTGTGGTGATAACAACTATTATAATCATCCAAGTAAAGAGGTTGTAGCTCGTTTAAAAGGATATCAGATTCCTTTTTTTACGACAAAAGATGAGGGGATGATTGAAATTGTAATTACTCCAATCATGGATTTTTTGATTATGGATAAACGGATTATTTTGAATAATAAGATGCGATAGTATGGATTATTTGTTATAATAGAAACGGTGATTTTGTATGAATTATGTAATAAGTGGTACTGACTATTATTTAGTCAATGCAGAATTAGAAAAAATCAAAAAGATATATACTAAAGAGAGTGTAGACATTGTGCAATATGATGCGAGTAATATCGATTTACGTATCATATTGGATGATGCAAATATGCCTTCTTTTTTAGCTGACTATAAAATGATTATTATTAATTACCCATTATTTCTATCTGCAAATGGTAAATTAGATGATGATTTGCAAGATATCTTATTACAATATTTAGAAAATCCAAATCCAACATCGATATTAGTATTTGTTTTACATCAATCATTAGATTCTCGTAAAGGGTTAGTCAAACAAATTAAGAAATTATGTGATGTTAGAAATATAGAAGAAATTAATATAAATGATTTTAAACGCATGATTGTTGCGGAATGTAAAAAACATAAATTGC
>JAFZDT010000095.1 GCA_017561055.1 Erysipelotrichaceae bacterium | reverse complement strand
TACTGATGATATGGTTACTGGTGTCTTATATGATGAATTAATGAAGATTGGTGCAGAATTATTGCATGAAACATTACCTTCTTTATTAGATGGTACGTATACTCGTACTCCTCAGGATGAATCATTGGTTACATATGCTTGGAATGTGTCTAAAGAAGAAGAGAAAGTGGATTTTAATAAAGATTATCGTACAGTGTATAATCATATTCGTTCTTTAATTCCTGTTCCTGTTTCTTATGGCATTTGCATGGATAAGAAAATGAAATTTTGGTCTGTGAAGATGAGTGATAAAAAGACTAATGCTGAAAATGGTACAATTACGGATTTCTATGATGTAGATGGTACAACATATATGGGTATTGCTTGTGATGGTAAATTATTATTAGTTGATGTATTACAAGTTGAAGGTAAAGGTAAAATGCTTGCTAGAGATTTTAAAAATGGTCAAGGTAAGCAATATATTGGTCAAAGAATTAGCTGATTTCCTGTCAGCTTTTTTTATGTTATAATCTAAAACATGAAACAAGTTTTTTTACAACGTATGCAAGATTTATTACAAGATGAATACGATGCGTATATAGCTTCATTGGATCGGGAGGTTTATAAAGGTTTGAGTCTCAATCAAGCGAAATGCGATATTGATTTTCTTAAAGAACAATTTCCATATACTTTAGAACCTTCTAATTTTAGTTCGGTAGGGTATCGATTTGATTCAAGTGTTAAGAGTATTGGAAATCATTGGACCCATCTAGCAGGTTTATATTATTTACAGGAGCCTAGTGCTAGTAGTGTGGTAGATATGTTAGATATTCAAGAAGGAGATTGGGTATTGGATTTATGTGCTGCACCTGGTGGTAAAAGTAGTCAAATTGCGACGAAATTAAATAATACTGGATTTTTAGTTTCTAATGAATTTGATAGCAAACGTGCTAACATTTTATTATCAAATCTAGAACGAATGGGTGTAACTGAAAATATGATTACCAATGCGCCTGTAGATAAATTATGTCCTTTAATGCGAGGGTGGTTTGATAAAGTTTTAGTAGATGCTCCTTGTAGTGGTGAAGGCATGATGAAAAAGCATGAATTAGCCAAGTTGGAGTGGTCTAAAGAAAATGTAGATGCATGTGCAACTCGACAATTATTTATTCTTAATGAAGCGGTTCAATGTGTTAAAGAGGGTGGACTATTAGTTTATTCAACTTGTACATATGCCCAAGAAGAAAATGAAGGGGTTGTGTATGAATTTTTAAAGCAACATCCTGAAATGGAATTGGTGGATTGCTTAGATCATGTGAAACGTACTGGAATTGTATATGAAGATTTAGATGTTTCAAAACTTCGTCGTATTTTTCCTATGGATGGTGGCGAAGGACATTTTATGTGTCGTATGCGTAAGAAAGTTTCTACGGGTACATCTAGTAAAAATGAATTAAAGTCTAGTAAGGTGGATGTGGAAGTTTCTAAGTTTGTGAAAGGACAACTTGGATATGAAGATGCTTATTATTTAGAAATTAATAATAAGATATATATGAAGAAAACGCCATTTATTCAGCTTAAAAATATCAATATTTTAAGACAAGGTGTTTATGTAGGTGAAATGATTAAGAAACGTTTAGAACCTGCTCATCATTTCTATCTAGCAAGTCGATTTATCAATGACTATAAACAAGTGGTTGAGTTAACTGATGATGAATTACCAGTTTATTTAAGTGGTAATGTCATTAGTAGAAATATAAAAGGGTATGTATGTGTCATGTATAAAAAAATTCCTTTAGGTTTTGGTAAGGGTGATGGCATGATGATTAAAAATAAGTATCCAAAAGGCTTAAGAATAATGGTGAGATAACTATTATTCTTTTTTACAATTATTTAACTTTCTATTTAATTTTAATTGAAGTATACTGTGATTGAAGGAGGGATAACATGCAGTTAGTTGCTTTAACCGCACTAGGAATTGGATTTTCGACGATTTTTGGTGTATTAATTGGATTTTTATTTAAAGAAATCTCACATAAAATGAATGATATGATTTTAGGGTTTGCTAGTGGAGTTATGCTTGCAGCAGCTGTATTAGGCTTAATCTTACCTTCGTTGGAATATGTAGATAAACAAGGTATTTGGATGGTGTTTTTTGGGATTTTAGGTGGTGCAGTTGTATTAAATATGTTAGACCGTTTAACACCGCATTTACATCATTTAGTAGATGATGAAAAAGAAGAGTCTCATGCTAAAAATACGGCCTTGATGAATAAGACATTATTGTTTGTATTAGCGATTGCGATACATAATTTTCCTGAAGGATTGGCTACTGGAGTAAGTTTTGGTACAGGTAATATTATGGATGCTTTTACAGTAGCTGCCGGGATTGCTTTACAAAACATTCCAGAAGGAATGATTGTAGTTTTTCCACTATTGGCTAGTGGTGTGAGTCGTAAACGTACATTTTTGGTTGCTTCGTTTACGGGTATTGTAGAAATGATTGCGACATTTGTTGGATATTTCGCGATTTCGATTTCATCATTGTTATTACCATTTTTGTTAGCTTTTGCTGGTGGTACGATGCTATATGTAATTTGTGATGAAATGATTCCTGAAACACACGGTCATGGTCATGAACAATTAGCTACCTATTCGTTATTAATTGGATTTTGTGTGATGTTATTTATGGATGTTATGCTTGGCTAGATAGGAGAACACATGTTTACATTAGTGATATCTGATCGTTATCTTGATTGGATAGACTTGCCTTGGAAAAGGGGAACACGCTTGATTCAATATCAAGATGATTTTAAGGTTTTATTAAAAGAGGATTCTTTTGATTGTTTATTTTTGGATACTCCAAATGATACAACATTGATCACAAAGATTTTACAATTTCTTTTGGATGAGCATATTTGTATTTCTGTCTTTTTGACTTATTATGAAGAAATTGATTCTGATGTTCGTTTAATGGATATTCGTAAGAAATTTAAAATACAAGGGATATTATATTGTCCTTTATTAGAAAATGGATTATTTTCTCAAATATTTTTAGATGAAAATCGTTCGTTAGAACAAAGAACGGTTGCTTTATTTCAACAGTTGGGTATTTCATCATCTCAAAATGGTTACTATTATTTAAAGAGTGCAGTGAAATGGAATGTACGCTTATCAACTTCAAAAACAAAATTGAAGATTATGCAGTTATATCCAATCTTAGCGCAACAATATAATACGTCTGTAGCTAATGTGGAAAGAAATATGCGATATGTGATTGAGAAAGCATTTTTACAAGGCAATTCACAAATGTTGGATAAATTATTTCATAACTTAGTTCATTATGATAATGGCAAAGTGACAAATACGGAATTTATTCAATCTTGCACAGATTATTTAAATTCACAATTAACTTAAGGAGAGAAATCTCCTTTTTATGTTATGATGGTAGTAGAAATGGGTGATACGATGACAAATAAGAAATACGGTATTTTTATGTCGATTATATTATTAATTTTAGGCTATTTATTTAGCTCTTTTATGACTGTCTTATTTGCGTTATTGGGAACGTTTATGGGAAACTTACTTTATTCTGATATGGCGATTACTTGTGTATATTTTGTCATTGTTACTACTGTATTTTTGTTTATATATTTTGAAAATTTACGTAAACGTCCAAAGTTTAATGATAAACTTTTATACATAAATGTTTGCTATGTTTTAATTACAGCTTTATTATTTACTTTGTTGTTTGTAGGTTCTAAAGCATCTTTGTTAGATCCAGGTTTACCACTAATTTATGTATTGGTAT
>JAFZDT010000094.1 GCA_017561055.1 Erysipelotrichaceae bacterium | reverse complement strand
TTGCAATACTATAAGCATAGTAATTAGTTTTGTGAAGTGATTTTGTAGGACTTTACTCATTATTATCCCTCCTACTTACTTATACGCAAAAAAGAGAGAAATATCCTACCGCATATTTTTATTTTAAAAAGACAAATAATACATAAAAATGAGCGAATTGATGGTCACATAAATTATCTGGTGCTATAATAAATTTAACTATGGAGGGATTGCATATGACAGATGTTTATAAAATTATTTCGGATACAACATTAACTTATCATCAACAAGTAAAAGCTCTTGCGGGTTTAGCGGAAGGTACAGATTTAGAAAGCTTACCTTTAACAGCTGAAGAAAAAGCAGCGATGCAAGATGGTATTTTATGTGATTTAAATGAAGGACGTGTTCCTTATCGTCCTCGTTATATTATTCCTGATTATTCAATCTTAATGGAAAAAGGATCTAAATTCTTAGATTTACCTGTTCCAACAACATTATTAGAGGCATGTACGTATTTAAACATTATGTATAAACATGTGCCATCGATTACGACTTTCCCTGTATATTTAGGAAATTTAGATGAGTTATTAGAACCATTTGTACAAAAAGAAACTTATGAAAATGCGAAAGCAATTTTAAAAATGTTCTTATTACAAATTGATAGAACTCTTACAGATTCATTTGTACACGCGGATATTGGTCCTAAAGATTCTTTAACTGCTAGAATCTTATTAGAACTTTCTTGTGAAATGCAATGTGCAATGCCTAACTTAACAGTGAAATATGATCCAGAAGTAACAAGTGATGATTTTGCGAAAGTATGTGCTAAGGCTATGTTAAAGGTGGCGAAACCATCATTTGCGAACCATAAAATGTTCTGTGAAGATTGGGGCGAAGATTATGTCATTGCTAGTTGTTATAATGGATTAAAACTAGCTGGTGGCGGATATACTTTACCTCGTTTACGTATGTATGAATTATCATTAAAAGCCAATAGTGTTGAAGATTTTAAAACACGTGTTTTACCTCATTATGTAGATATTATGTTAAAGTTCATGGATAAACGTATCAAGTTTATTGTTGAAGAATCTAGTTTCTTTAAATCTAATTTCTTAGTAACTGAAGGTTTTGTAAAACGTGAAAACTTTACAGGTATGTTTGGTATGGTTGGTTTAGGTGAATGCTGTAATCATTTATTAGGTATTACTGATAAAACAAAGGGTTATGGACATAATGCAGAAGCTGATCAATTGGGTGTAGAAATTTTAGAAGAATTAGAAAAATTAGTAAAAGCTCATGAAGGCTTATATTGTGAAGGTTGTGGTTCTCGTTATGGATTACATGCACAAGTAGGTATTGATAGTGATGGTAGAGAAAATTCTCCTGGTACTCGTATTGCGGTTGGTAATGAACCAATTATGCCATTACACATTGCACATAGTGCGAAGTATCATAAATTCTTCCCTACAGGTACTGGTGATATCTTTAAGTTTGAAGAAACTTGGGAAAATACACCTGATGCAGTGGTGGATGTTATTAAGGGTGCTATGAATATGGGTATGCGTTACTTTAGTGGTTATTTAGAAAATAACGATGTTGTACGTGTTACTGGTTATTTAGTGAAGAAGAGTGAACTTGCGAAATTGGATGCGAATGGTCAATCTATTAATAATGCATCTATCTTTGGTAAGGGTGCTCGTGATTTCTCTAATGCTTTAGATCGTAGAATTGAAAAGTATGAAGAAAGTTCCAATTAATCGTATTATTCCTTTTTCGAATGTGGATGGACCCGGAAATCGTTTAGCTATCTTTGTACAAAAATGTCCATTTAAGTGTTGGTATTGTCATAATCCAGAAACCATCAATATGTGTATCCATTGTGGTAAGTGTGTAGATGCTTGTCCTGTGGGCGCATTGTCTAAAGTCGATGGTGAAGTAAAATGGAATCAAGAATTATGTGTACAATGTGATGCTTGTATTGGTACATGTGAACATATGTCATCTCCTAAGATGTATTGGATGAGTGTGGATGATGTGATTGAAGAAATCAATAAGAATCGTGTGTTTATTCGTGGTATTACGGTAAGTGGTGGAGAATGTATGGAATATCCAGAGTTCTTACTAGAATTATTTACAAAAGTAAAAGCCATGGGTTTAACCTGTTTCTTAGATTCGAATGGCTATTATGATTTTAAAGAGTATCCTGAATTAATGGATGTTTGTGATGCGGTGATGTTGGATGTGAAAGCTAGTGATGTAGAATTTCATAAACAATTAACATCACAGGGAAATGAAACGATATTATCAAATTTGGAATATCTAATATCTCAAAATAAGATGTATGAAGTACGTACCGTATTATTAAATGGATATGAAGATATGAATGAGCAAACTGTACGTTATGTAAGTTCTATTGTTCAAGATCATTGTCGTTATAAATTAATTAAGTATCGTCCATTTGGAGTTCGAAAAGAATATTTAGAAAAATTAGGCAATCGTATTGTGTCAGATGATGAATTAAATCGTTGTGCAGATATTGCTAGAAATTGTGGTGTAAAGGATGTAGTGGTTGTGTAATTACATCCTTTTTTTCTATTGAAATATTGTGAAAAAATTACTTTTTTTGATTGTGATAAAACTGTGAAAGATTGTGTTGTGGATTTAGGGTGGGTGTGCTATGATTTGAATGTAAGATTGCTTACTAGTTCATAGGAGGAACAAAAAACATGAAAAAGCTAGTTAAAATTTTATTAGTTGCTTTATTGGCTTGTGCTTGTTTAGCTGCATGTGGTGGTGAAACAGGTGGAAACGATGAAGAAAAAGTATCATTTGGTTTCGTTACAGATATCGGTGGTATCGATGACAAATCATTCAACCAAACTTCTTGGGAAGGTGCAAAAAAATTCGCTACTGAAGCTGGTTTAGTAGAAGGAACAGATTACAAATATTTACAATCTGATTCAGAAACAGATTACATTCCTAACTTAACTACTTTCGCTGATGAACAAGTTGATATTATTATCGCTGCTGGTTTCTTATTTGCTGATGCTATCCAAGCTACAGTTAATAACTATCCTGATCAAAAAATCTTAATTATCGACGTTGACTGGTTATCAGGTGAAAACTTACAACAAGCTGTATTCGCTGAACATGAAGGTTCATTCTTAGTAGGTGTTGCTGCTGGTATGCAAGCAAAAGCTGCTAACAAAACTACTGTTGGTTACATCGTTGGTCAAGAATCTGTAACAATGGACAAATTCGAAGCTGGTTACCAAGATGGTGTATGGGCTGTATGTCCTGAATGTAAGATTTTAAGAGACAACGCTGATGATTTCGGTGCTCCAGAAAAAGGTAAATCTTTAGCTGCTAAGCAATATGATGCTGGTGCTTATGTAATTTATCATGCTGCTGGTGGAACAGGTAATGGTGTTATCCAAGAAGCTGCTGAACGTCGTGCTAATGGTGAAGACGTTTGGGTATGTGGTGTAGATACTGACCAATATGACTATGGTAAATATGGTGATGGTTCTAAATCTGCTGTATTAACATCTATGATGAAACGCGTTGACGTTGCTGCTTACAATGCATTAAAAGCTGTTGAAGCTGGAACATTCGAAGGTAAAGTTGTAGTTTATGACTTAGCTGGTGGCGGTGTTTCTCTTCCTGAAACAAACCCTAACTTATCTGAAGATATCTTAAAAGCTGTTGAAGATTACACAGCTAAGATTGTTAACGGTGAAATCAAAGTTAATGTAACTCCTAAAACTCAAGCTGAAGATGCTAGAGTTGTTGGTCAAAAATAATTCGATCATAATAAAGTAAAAAGCTCAGAAATGAGCTTTTTCTTTTGGTAGAATTTGTCTAATCCTATGTTATAATGAAAGTAAATTCAAGGGAGGAAACCTTATGGCATATGCAATTGAAATGCTAAACATAACTAAAGATTTCCCGGGTATACGCGCTAACGATAATGTAACACTTCAAGTAGAGGAACAAACAGTTCATGCTTTGCTTGGAGAAAATGGTGCTGGTAAATCTACGATTATGTCTATCCTATTTGGTTTGTATCAACCAACGAAGGGTACAATTAAAGTCCGTGGCAAAGAAGTTACAATTAAAGATCCTAATGTGGCTACGGAATTAGGAATTGGTATGGTGCATCAACACTTTAAGTTGGTGGATGATTTTACGGTTACCGAAAATATTATTTTGGGTATGGAACCGAGAACAAAATATTATACAATCGATATTAAAAAAGCAGCAAAACGTGTAGAAGAATTATCTAAACAATACGGATTGAATGTAGATCCATATGCAAAGATTGAAGATATTTCTGTAGGTATGCAACAACGTGTAGAAATTCTTAAGATGTTGTATCGTGATTCTGAGATTTTAATCTTTGATGAACCAACAGCTGTATTAACTCCTCAAGAAATTCATGAATTGATGGGAATTATGCGTAATTTAATTAAAGAAGGAAAAACGATTTTATTAATTACTCATAAATTAAAAGAAATTAAGGCGGTTGCGGATCGTTGTACAGTATTACGTAAAGGTAAATATATTGGAACAGTTGATGTGGCTGATACATCAGAAGAGCAAATGGCTGAGATGATGGTTGGTCGTAATGTAAGTTTTAGTGTTGATAAGTGTGAAGCTAAACCTACAGATGTAGTTTTAGATATTCAAAACTTAAATGTTAAAAATGTTAAGGGATTACCTGCGGTTAAGGATTTCTCTTTAAAAGTTCGTGCTGGTGAAATTGTTGGTTTGGCTGGTATTGATGGTAATGGTCAAACAGAGCTTGTTTATGCGTTGACTGGATTGACTAAAGCTGAAAGTGGAAAGATTTTGTTGAATAATAAAGATATTACAAAATTACCAATTAAACAACGTTTAGAGAGCGGTATTTCTCATGTGCCTGAGGATCGTCATAAACATGGTTTGGTATTGGATTTCCAATTGAAAGAAAACTTTGTATTACATTGTTATCATAAAGAACCTTATGCTAAAAATGGTATTTTAAATCCTAAAGCAATTGAAGAATATGCAGATAAATTGATTGATCAATTTGATGTTCGTTGTGGGCAAGGTAAGGAAACAATTACACGTAGTATGTCTGGTGGTAACCAACAAAAAGCGATTATTGCTCGTGAAATTGATCGTTCTAGTGATTTATTATTGGTTGTTCAACCAACTCGTGGTTTGGATGTTGGTGCTATTGAATATATCCATAGTCGTATTGTTGCGGAACATGATAAGGGTAAAGCGGTATTATTGGTTTCTCTTGAATTAGATGAAATTATGAATTTATCTGACCGTATTGCAGTTATGCATAATGGTGAGTTGAGTGGTTTAGTATATCGTAAAGATACAGATGAAAATGAATTAGGACTTATGATGTCAGGTTCACTTAAGAAAGTAGGTGCAGCAAATGAATAAAAAGCGTAGTGTATTGCAAATTTCATTGTTTGCTGTTGTTGCTGGTATTTTATTAGGATTTATTGTAGTTGCTATTACGGGTCGTAGTCCATACAATATGTTTGTAGCATTGCTTCGTTCTATGACTGGTTTTAACTTAGCGAAACCTTCTCAAGGAATTAATGTTACATATATTTTAAACTGGTTTTTAAATACGATGCCATTGATTTTAACAGGATTATCTGTTGGTTTTGCTTATCGTACAGGTTTGTTTAATATCGGTGGTGAAGGTCAATATATTGTTGGTGCTTTAGCGGCTAGTGTTGTGGCATTAACTGTTAAGTTACCTGCAATTCCTCATGTGATTTTATGTGTGGTTGCGGCGATGATTGCTGGTGCTTTGTGGGCGGTAATTCCTGGTATTTTAAAGGCTTATAAAAATATTAGTGAAGTCGTTATTTGTATTATGTTGAACTATACAGCAATGTATTTTTCTAACTGGGTAGTTCGTACGTTCTTAGAAATTGATACAAAGACTAATGCTCGTACAATTGCTTTCCCTGAAACGGCTACTTTTGGTAAGGTGTTTGTGAATAATCCAAGAAACTTTAACTGGGGATTTTTGGTAATTGTAGTATGTGTATTGTTGTATTGGTTTATTATTGAAAAGACAACATTCGGATTTAGTTTAAGAGCTACTGGTTTTAATAAAGAGTCTGCTCGTTTTGCTGGTATGAAAGTTGAACGTAATATTGTAGCTTCTATGGCTATTTCTGGTGCTTTTGCTGGTGCGGCTGGTGCGGTTGTTATTTTAGGTATTTTCAAATATGGTCGTATTTTCCAAGCGATGGATAACTATGGATTTGATGGTATCTCTGTTGCGTTAGTTGGTATGGCTAGTGCTCCGGGTATTGTGTTAGCTGGCTTCTTGTTTGGTTTATTAAAGGCTGCGAATACGAACTTGCAATTATTTAATATTCCAATGGAAATTTCCGAATTAATGCAAGCTACAATTATTTTCTTAGTAGCTATTCAATATGGAATTGTACTTTTATTAGATAAGTTGGATAAGAAAAAGAAAAAAGGCTTAGAAGTTGCGGAAGGAGGTGCTGCTAAATGAATACAGTAATCTCTATGGTTGTTAGTGCTACAATTTTGGCGGCTCCGTTAATTATTGCGGCTCTTGGTGGTTTATTCTCTGAACGTTCTGGTGTAGTTAATATTGCACTTGAAGGTATTATGCAAATTGGTGCATTTGCGGCTGCGGCTTCTTTAGTATTGATGCAAGAAGCAAATGTTCCTGGTGCATTGTGGATTTCTATTTTGATTGCAATTGTTTGTGGAATTGTGTTCTCTGTTTTATTAGGGGTATCTGCAATTCATTTACGTGCCGATCAAACGATTGCTGGTACTGCGATGAATGTATTAGCTGGTGGATTAACTGTTTATTTAAGTGAAATCTTATTTGGTGCTAAATCGACTCGTTCATTTGTATTTGCATTAAATCGTGTGTCTATTCCTTTCTTAAAAGATATTCCGATTATTGGACCAATGTTCTTTAATGCATTGTATCCAACAACATATATTGCATTTGTCTTAGTTGTTGTGACTTGGTATGTGGTATTTAAAACTCCATTTGGATTGCGTTTGCGTTCTTGTGGTGAATTCCCTCAAGCATCTGCTTCTATGGGTATTAATGTAGTAAAAATGCGTTGGATTGCTGTATTGGTTTCTGGTGCATTGGGTGGATTGGCAGGTGCAGCATTGGTATTATCTACAAATACTTATTATTATGCTGGTACGGTTCATGGTTTAGGTTTCGTTGCGATTGCGACATTAATCTTCGGTAAATGGAATCCTTGGGGTGTATTGATGTCTGGTATGTTCTTTGGATTTAGCCAAATTTTAGGTCAATATTCAACATCAATTCCATTCTTAAGTGGTATCCCTGGAGAATTCTTCAGTTTATTCCCATATGTAGTAACAATTCTTGCGATTGTATTCTTCAGTAATAAACAAGTTGGACCTAAAGCTAGTGGACAAATCTACGATGCTGGTAAGCGTTAATTAATAATTAACTCCTCTATTAGAGGAGTTTTTTTATGAAAATTATCATGTTTTTGTGTAAAATATGTTACAAATGTTGTAAAATTAGAGAGTTAAAAAGGAGGAGAGAAATTATGGTAACACAAAGACCAAAAGATTATGTAGAGTTCCATGATGGTGAAAAAGAATTTTGCCCTGAATCTGGACCGTTAGTAACCAAGAAAATTAAAGCTCCTTCTGCTGTTATTAAAGCATTGGTAGCATCTGTTTTGACAGCTGCTACAGTATATACGATTGCGTCTATGCCTATATTTAGTTTTTTACCATCACTAGTTGATGTTGTGGCTAATGTTGCGGTGATTGAAACACAGATGGAGAATCTTCCTGAAGAGGCTTCAGTTGTTTATACTGTATCGCTTGAAGATGAACCAAATGAGATTGTGTTTAGCGGTGAAATTCATAAAAATACAGAGCAATTGAAATTTACGAATTTAAAATATGATACAGAGTATGTAGTGACATTCTATTTAAAAGATAATGATAGTAAAGAATTTTTAAAAGAAATAAAATTCAAAACAGGAAAAGAGAAAATTGATATTCCAGAGGATCCAATTGTTCCAGAAGAACCAGAAGTTCCAGAAATACCAGAGGAACCTGAAGTTGAAGAAGAACCTATTAAACCAACAGTTCCGGAAGCAACTATTAAAACGGATGTAGTTGTTGAGGGGGCAGATGGAATATTTGAAAATGATGAATTCCAAGGATTTGCAGTAGAAGAAATTCATACATTTAGTAATGTGCCAAGTTATGAGTATGAAATTATGGTAAATGAAGATCAAGTATCATATTATGAGGATTACTATGATGAGGAAACACAAACTGTAACTGTTGTTATAACTACAAGACCTCTAAGTTATGGTGAAACAGCAACAACAAAAGTTGTCTTAACACATGAAGATGGTGAAAGTGCAACTAGCACAAATTCATTTACAATACCAGCAATAGAAGCCGTTGCACTTGAAGTAGTAGATAATAAAGATGGAACGTATACTTTCCATATGAATGGTAGTGGTTTTGAACCATTTATTGGTAGTGTAGAATTAAGCGTCAAATTGTATACAGATGAGTTCAATGTGACAGAAGCGCCAGTTATTCAAACATTTACAACGGATAAAGTCGCATTTGAAGAGAGTTATACATGTGAAATTAATGCGCCTGGTAAAACATTGACTGCTACGGCATTTGTGCAATTGGTGTGGTCTGAAGATACTAACTACATGCAAGATTTTGAGGCAGGTAGAGTTGAATATTATTTACAATCCAATCCTGAGTTTGTATCAAATAGCATTGATGGTGCGGAAGCATTCATTGATAATGATGAATTTGCTGGATATGCAATTGAAGAAACGCATGTATTTGGTAATGTGCCAAGTGATGAATATGAAATTAGTATTAATGATGGAGAAATTACAAATTATGAGACTGTTTATGATGTGGATGCTCAAACAGTAACTGTAACATTTGTAGGAAATCCAATTGGTTTAGGAGAAACTTCAACAACAGAAGTGATTCTAACGTATAAAGATGGTGAAAGTGCAAGTAGTACAACTACAGTACAAACACCAAAAATAGATGCAGTAACACTTGAAGTTATTGATAACCAAGATGGAACATTTACATATCAAATGAATGGTAGTGGTGTTGAGCCATCTGTTGGTGATGTAGAAACAAGAATTACATTGTATACAGATATAAATGCAGCTACTGGATATCTTGATACACAAACATATACAAAAGATACAGTAGCGTTTGAACAATCGTATACTGGTGGAGATAATGCACCTGGTAAGAAAACGGCTTTAGTATTTGTAGAAGTGGTATGGTTATTAGATACTACAACATCAAATCAACTTGCAGAAGCAACTGTCGATTATGAAATCTTAGATGTATCTGAAATTTCGTTTACAGATATTTATGAAGAGGGTGCTGGTTATGCGTATACAGTAAATGCGAAGTTCGCAAATCTTGCGAACGCAGTACCTCAGTCTGTTGATTTCTATCGACAAGTATACAACCCAATGTATCCTGATGAAGTTGAAGAAGAACAGTTAATTATGACATTGGATGCTAGTGAAATTACGATTGATGATAATTTTAATATTCTTGCAAGTTATACGGTAAATGAAGATCAAGTTGTTGGTCGTGAATCTTCAGGTAATACTTGGAGAATTGTTCTAACGTATTTAGATTTAAATAATGTAACTTGTACTGTTGAATTAGTGGATTATATTGAACCATTTAGTCCAGCGTTTAACCATTTGAATAGTGTTATGTGGCAAGAAAATGGAGTTACATATGCGGATTATGAAATGGTATTTAGTTTCAGTAAAGATTATTCACCTAATGGCGCTGAATTAGTGCGTTATGATGCATATAACTGGGAAATCCTATCTGCTGAATTGGAATTGACAGATTCTCTAGGATTTGTTAGAGGTCAAATGATGACAGATAGAACTACTGAGTTATCTATGAACTTGTATTTAGACTGGTTAGCAACGCCTGCAGAAGAATATATCTATAGTGGTTGTGGTGGTGCAGGTTATCGTGAATTTACTATCACAAATCAAGAACTAGTAGCGAATGCTGACAATACAGGTTATGCATCAACTAGTGAAGAGTTTACATTGTTTAATGGTTCTGATTATGTTAGTGAATATAGTAATGAATATATTCTTGTTACTTTAGCTGATGGAACACAAATTAAGGTGTCTGAAGATGAAACAGATGCGTCAGGTGTTGTTACAGTTAATTGGAATGATAACAATAATGTTGTCGTGACAGTAAATCAAACGGATGTTCTTTTAGGACAAACAGCTATTGTTGATTTTGTTACGGAATCTGTCCGTGAAGAAGAAGCGATGTTTGGTTTAGTAAATTCATATACATATCGTTGCTTTAGCAACTATGAGTAATACATATTGAATTGGAGGAATGGAAATGAAAAAACAAAATCGTGTAGTTATTTTAGGGGTAATTCTTGTTTTATTAACATCTTTTGCTTGGAATCCATTAGTTGGTTCAACATTAAGAGCAGAAGTAATTGCTCAATTACAAGAAACATTTGGTGGTTTGTTTGGTGGAAAGGGTATGCTTACACCAGCAAGATTAATTAGTGCTGCTACAGTCATTGTAATTGTTTGGTTAGTAAATATTTGTATTTGTTGGGTATTAGAAACCATTGGTAAGAATAATAAAAGAAGTCTATCAGTAGTTGGTTTATTCACTAGCTTATGTAAATTTATTTGTGTTATCGTTGGTGGAGTATGGGCATTAGGCGTTTTAGGAGTAAATGTAGCAGGTATTTTCGCTTCTTTAGGAATTGCGTCTTTAATTGTTGGTTTTGGTGCACAAAGTTTAATTGAAGATATGATTTCTGGTGTATTTATTATCTTTGAAGGTCAATACCATGTAGGAGATATCATTGTTTTAGATGAATTTAGAGGACATGTTAGAAATATTGGTATTCGTACAACAAGTATTGAAGATGATGGTGGAAACTTTAAAATTGTAAATAACTCTGATATTCGTAATTTACAAAATCGTTCTATGAATCGTTCAATTGCATCTACAGTGTTAAGTATTTCTTATGATGCAGATATTCCAACAGTTGAAAATGTAATTACAGCTGCTCTTCCTGAAATGTTTGAAAGAAATAAGGATGTTTGGTTATCAGCTCCTCGATATATTGGTGTAGATGAGTTAGGAGAATCTAGTGTTGTATTGAAATTTATTGTTGAAGTAAATGAACAAAATTTCTTTGGTGCACGTAGAAGATTAAATAGAGAGTTAAAGGTTTTAATGGATAAACATAATATTGAAATTCCATTTAATCAAATCGTTGTTCATCAAGCAGATAAATAATAACTAAAGGAATGTGATAGGCAATCTATCGCATTTCTTTTTGTTTTCTTGTATAATTTTCATGAGGTAAATGGATATGGAAAATGTAAAACTGATTATGTTGGATATGGATGGAACATTGTTTACTAATGATAAACGTATTACCATTGAAACGATGCAAAGTTTATTAAATGCGCATAAATTGGGTATTAAAATTGGTATAGCAACAGGAAGACCGGTGTTTAATGTAAAAAGAACGGTTCAAGCCTATCAACTAGAAGGTGTTGTTGATTATATTGTTGGTTTAAATGGTGTAGAAGTTGCGAATTTAGTAACGGATCGTATCTATTATCAAGATCAAATCAGTTGTGATATGTCTTGTGAAGTCTTTGAAAAATTGAAGCATACGGATATGAATATGATTGCCTATACAAAAGAATGTGCGTATGCTCGTTTTGATGAACCTAGAGTTCATAGACTATGTAAACACTTGCAATTGCCTTTACAAATCTATGATTTTTCTAGTGATACAAAAACATGGAATAAGTTATTAGCTATGCGTAGTTATCCTTTTACTAAAGAAGAATGTGAATACTTAGTATCCATTAATAATGAACGCTATCATGGCTTTATTACAGATGTGGATTGCTTTGAAATAGTAAATTCTAAAGTGTCAAAAGCGAGTGGTATAAAAGTGATTTGTGAAGAATTAGGTATTACTATAGATGAAGTGATGGCATTTGGTGATAGTGGTAATGATGTTGATATGTTAAAAGCGGTAGGTTATGGTGTAGTTATGGCCAATGGTTCTAATGAAGCCAAAGCGGTTGCGAAATATGAAACATTAAGTAATGAAGAAGATGGAATTGCATACTTTCTTGAAAAGTATGCTGGAGGTACTTTATGAAATTAATCATGATGGATATGGATGGAACATTGTTTACAGATGATAAGCGTATTACAGAGCCTACAATTGAAGCTTTACGCTTTGTAAAAACGTTGGGTGTTAAAATTGGATTGGCTTCTGGAAGAGCAAAATCTTTATTAGAGAAAACAATCAAAGAATACCATTTAGAAGATATTGTTGATTATGCAGTAGCGATTAATGGTGTACAAATTGTTGATTTTAATAAAGATTATGTGCAAGAAACTCATTGGTTATCTAAAGATTCTATCAATGAAATTGCATCTAAATTAGAAGATTTCCCTGCAAATTTTGTAGTTTATGATGATCATTGTCGTTATGTGAAATATATGAGTGAAAGAGAAAAGATGAGTGCAAAACGTAATGGTACGGAACTAGTGGTTTATGATTTTAGCAAAAATGAAAAAGCATGGCCAAAAGTTCTTGTTATTTCAGATAATGAATTGATGAGCAGAGAAGAATTTGATTATTTATACTCATTGAATAATGATGTATATCATGGTTTTGAAACTGCACCATTTGGATATGAGTTTGTAGATGTAAGAGTATCTAAAGAAAATGGCATTGCGACTTTATGTGAGTATATGGGAATTACTATGAATGAAGTAATGGCATTTGGTGATAGTGGTAATGATATTGGTATGTTAAAGGCAGTTGGAATAGGTGTAGCAATGGGTAATGCGACAGCTGATGCGAAGGTGGCTGCAAAAGACATTACACTAAGTAATCAAGAGGATGGAATTGCTTATTATATTAATAAGTATTTTAAAAGAGGGTAAATTATGAAATTATTGATGTTTGATTTGGATGGAACGTTATTAAATGAACATTCGGATTTGAATCCATATACAAAAGAAGTATTGGAAAAAGTGCATAATGCGGGTGTTAAATTAGGGATTGCGACTGGTAGACCAGTAAGTACTGTAGAAAAGAAATTAAAACTATGGGGAATGGATCATATTATTACCATTGTAGTGGGTATGAATGGATCGCATATTAAAGATTTAGATACTGGTTATTTTAAGCATTTACCTTATATGCCTGCTGAAGGTATTGATGAAGTGATTTCATTGTTTAGTGATTTACCTTGTGAAATAGCAATTAGTGATGAAGAAAACTTATATATGAGTGATTTTACATTCTTTGCGGAGTGGATTAGTCGTAATGATTATTTGCACTATACGCAAACAGACTTTAGTAAAGAAAGAACACAAGAATGGGCAAAATTGTGTGTATGTGCTATGCCAGAATATATGCCACAAATGATTGAACGTTTACAACAATTTAAGCGTACAGATATGGTAGGAAATTTAGCAAGTCGTTATACATTAGAGTTTACAAATAGTGAAATTAATAAAGGTGTAAGTATTCGTAAATTGTGTGTTGGTTTAGGTATTAGTATGGATGAAGTCATGGCTTTTGGTGATGCGAATAATGATTTGCGTATGTTAGAAGCAGTAGGATATCCAGTAGCGATGATTAATGGTACCGATGAAGTCAAAGCAATTGCAAAAGATATTACAAAGTATACTAATGTTGAAGATGGTGTAGCTAAATATATTGAAGAGCATTTTAATGAAATCGTAGGAGGATAAGATGTTATTTGTTTGTTATAGCAAGTGTGGTACTTGTAAAAAAGCACAAAAGCATTTAGATGAATTGCATAAAGAGTATGTAGTTCGTGATATTAAAACGGAAAATCCATTAAGAGAAGAGTTAGAAGTTTGGTGGAGAATGAGTGGTTTACCATTAAGAAAAATGTTTAATACATCTGGTAAATTGTATAAAGAAATGGATTTGAAGAATAAACTAGTATCGATGTCTGATGAAGAAATGTTAGATTTATTGGCTAGTGATGGTATGTTAGTAAAACGACCAATAATAGTATTAGAATCAAAAGTGTTAGTTGGATATAAACAAGAAGAATACAATTGTATTTAAATGTGGAAAACTGCGGATAATTTGAGATGCAATAAATTTTATATATGATATAATAACAATGGATGAAATCCTAATAAGTAATAGAACCCCTAGTGTTGCCTCACTAGGGGTTCGAATTTAGGGAGCACAAATCAATCTAAACTATTTCTTTAATAGTTTTAGACATTCTCTAATAAGGACGTAATGATTGAACAAAAAGTCCATAAGAATGATGAATTCGAAATTCATATTGATTGTTTCCTAATAAGTAATGTAGTAACATCCATTCTTACCTCCCCTCACGGATGCTCCTACTATCTAATACGTCAACAATTTTAAAAATTCCTACCTTTTTAACAAAAAAATAACGAAGTTTTCACTTCGTTATTCTAAATTCGCATGACGACTAATTAAGTCTTCTGGTAATTGCTTGGTTTTCTTCATTAATTCCATGATTAAGGCATCAAAGGTAATCCATAGTAATTGTTCAAATGCAGAACCAATTGGTTGTACAGATAATTGAGTATTATTGTCTTCACCTAATAAACGAGTTGTACCAGGGATGGTAATAACTGCATTTGCCATAGCTCCAATAGTAGCTTCAGGATTGATGGTAAATGTACCAATTTGAGCTCCAACTTCTTTGGCTTTGTTAGCCATAGAAACTAATGAACCAGTTTTACCTGAACCAGAGGCGATTAATAATAAGTCTTCTTTTAATAGTCTAGGAGTTGTTGGTTCTCCTACAAAAGATACGTTGAAACCTAAATGTAATAAACGGTTTGAGAATCCTCTAGCACAGAATCCACTTCTTCCTGCACCAACTACAAAGATGTGTCGAGCATTCATGATTGTTTGGGCCATTTGTTCAATTTGTTCTTGTTGGATTTGTGGTGCTAAAGCTTGTAATTCATTTAAAATAATTTCTACACTGTTCATATAATTATCCTTTGATTGCTGTATGAACGGCTTTCGCTGATTCTTTTGGATTTTGAGAATGAGTAATACCTGAACCAATGATTAATACTTCTGGTTGAAGTGCAATGTAATCTGGTAATGTATGTTCATTGATACCACCAGCTACTGAGATAGATGCTGTTTTTACGCATTCTTTCATAATTTTTAAATCATCAATAGGTTTTCTACCTAATGTTTGTTGGTCAACACCTACATGTACAGATACAAAGTGTGCACCTAATTCTTCCATTTTCGCAATTCTAGTTGGTAAATCAGGAATACAAATCATATCGATTACACATTGTTTACCATAAGCATTACATGCGTCTACTGCGCCTTTTACAGTTAAGTTATCTGTAACACCTAGTACTGTAATATAATCAGCACCAGCTTTTAATGCTTGTTCAGCTTCATAATATCCAGCATCCATAATCTTTAAGTCAGCTAAGATTTCCTTATTTGGGAATCTTTTTTTCATTTCTCTTACACCATACATTCCATATTCAAAGATAAATGGTGTACCACATTCGATAATATCAATGTAGTCATGTACGTCTTCTACTAATTGTAATGCTTGTTCTAATGTTAAATCATCGATTGCTAATTGTAATTTCATATTATTTTACTCCTCGTATAATCTTTCTAGACGGCATATCTTCCGTCATATATTAGTCCTAATTTATAATCATATTGAACAGAGATTATGTAGTTAAGTGCTTTTTACTCCCGCAACCCACTTTGGTGATTGCTAAATTAAGTCTGCAC
>JAFZDT010000093.1 GCA_017561055.1 Erysipelotrichaceae bacterium | reverse complement strand
GTTATACGATCCTAGTTACACATCATCTATAAACTAATTTTTTCTTTTCTTCATCGAAAAGTTGTTTTCATAATGCTTTTTTGTTAAAAAAGCATTATGAATTAAGACTTAGACATTACTTGACATATTACCTAATGACTTACTTTTGATGGCGTTGTTGTAAATATACTGCTAAAACTGCAATATCTGCTGGATTTACTCCAGAAATACGAGAAGCTTGTCCAACATTCAATGGACGAATCTTATTCAATTTTTGTCTAGCTTCTAATGATAGATGAATCACATCATCATAATTAATATCTTTAGGTAATAATAAGCGTTCCATAGCCGCTAAACGATCCGCTTCTTTTCTCGCTTTATCAATATACCCTTCATATTTGACTTCAATTTCAATTTGACGAGCCATTTCCTCATCCATTTGAATATCTGTACCTTCAATTAATCGTAACAATTCCAATTTAGGACGTTTCAATAATTCATAGATACTCAATCCATCTTTCAATGGTTCATAGCCCACTTCTTGTAAATAGGCATTTACATCATGTTTTGGTGTAAAACGCACTTCTTTTAATTGTTGTTTTAATGACCCAATTAATTCCATCTTATCTTGATATTTTTGATATCTGGCATCAGAAATCAATCCTACATCATAACCATATTGTGTTAAACGTTGGTCTGCATTATCATGACGTAATAATAAACGATATTCTGCTCTTGATGTTAATAAACGATATGGTTCTTGTGTACCTTTTGTTACTAGGTCATCAATCATAACACCAATATACGCTTCATCACGTTTTAAAATTAATGGTTCTTTTCCTTCTAACCATAAAGACGCATTAATACCAGCCATCAACCCTTGACCAGCAGCTTCTTCATAACCACTTGTACCATTAATTTGTCCAGCACTATATAATCCTTCAATACCCTTTACTTGTAAAGATGGTAATAATTGCAATGGATTTAAAGCATCATACTCAATTGCATATGCATATTTCACAATCACTGCATTCTCTAAACCTGGTAATGAATGTACCATTTTTTCTTGTACTTCATATGGTAAAGATGTTGAGAAACCTTGTACATAGGTAGTAGGTAAACTCAATGATTCTGGTTCTAAGAACAATTGATGTCTTTCTTTATCAGAGAAACGAACTAATTTATCTTCAATTGATGGGCAATAACGAGGTCCAACACCCTTAACAACACCACTATACATACTTGAACGATGAAGATTCTCTTGAATTACTTCATGTGTTTCTGGTGCAGTATATGTCAAATAACACATCACTTGTTCATCATATGGTTTAATTGTTTCCGTTTCATAACTAAAACAAACTTTTTCAGTTGTGCCTGGTTGTTCTGTTGTCTTACTAAAATCAATGCTTGAAGTTAAAATTCTAGGTGGTGTTCCTGTTTTTAAACGGAAAGTTTCCAAACCTAATGAACGAATACTTTCACTTAATTTATTCGTAGTTGGTTGTTGATCTGGTCCACTTTCTTTCACATCATCAGACACCATAACTAAACTTGACATATACGTTCCAGTTGTAAGAATTAATACTTTACAAGCAATCTCTCTACCATCACTAAAACGTACACCTTCAATTTTGTTATCATGTGAAATAATTTCTTCCACAATCCCTTCAACAATCTCTAAATGTTCTTGTTGTTCACAAATTTCAATCATACGCTTACTATATTCAATACGGTCTGATTGTACACGTAACGATTGTACTCCAGGTCCTTTGGTTGTATTTAACATTTTAAACTGCAAGGCTGTTTCATCCGCAGTTTTTCCCATTTGTCCACCTAAGGCATCAATTTCTCTAACAACAATACCTTTCGCTGGACCACCAATGCTTGGATTACAAGGCATTGATGCGATCATATCTTTATTTATGGCACACAAAATCGTTTCATGACCTTTTCTAGCACAAGCCAACGCTGCTTCAACACCCGCATGACCTCCACCAACAACAATTACTTCTGCCATAATATTCACCTCTCTTGCTAATACATTTTACCTTATTTTTATTATGAATACTATTCTTTTCTATTCACACAAAAAAATTGCTATCGCTAGCAATTAATATTCAATCATAACTTGATACTCTTTTAACCACATATCTACTTGTAATAAATATGCTAACACTTGCGGTTTGCGCATCAATTGTCCATACCACATGATATCTTTATCATCCATTATCATTTCTTCAATAACTTCTTTATTTACCAAATACGTAAACAAGCCATCTTCATTCATTACTTCACGAATACGATTGACTAACATTTCATAATATTTAGGACTCCATGTTTTAGGATATGGACTTTTCTTACGATGAACAATTTCAATAGGTAATATATCTTTCATCGCTTCTTTAAGCAAGGCTTTTTCATTCCCATTCAAAAACTTCATTTCCACAGGGATATTATAACAATACTCCACTAATCGTTTATCACAAAATGGAACACGTACTTCTAGTCCATTTGCCATACTCATACGATCACAACGATCCAATAACGTTTGCATAAACCAATAAATATTTAGATAAAACAATTCACGATGTCTTCTTTGTTCATAACTATCACTTTCTAAATACGATACACTATTTATCGTTTCTCGATACAATTTCTGAACAAACAGTTCTTCATCATCTAATACGGTATCCATTAATAAACGTTTACGAAATTCAATAGAATCCATCCACGGAAATGTATCTTTCCACATATATTCTTCATTATAATACCAAGGATATCCACCAAAGATTTCATCAGCACATTCACCTGATAATACAACTTTTTCTAATTCACTAATATTCTTACAAAATAAATAGAATGAACTATCAATATCCGCCATTCCCGGTAAATCTCTTGCCTTCATTGCTTCATATAAACTATCAAACAATTGTTCTTCATTTAAGGTAATCGTATGAAAGTCACTTTCCATATCTTCTACCATAACCTGTACAAAATCCTCATCTTGATTCGGTTGAAACAAAGTCTGTTTAAAATATTTTTCATTATCTTGATAACGAATGTAGTAAGTAGGCAATGTTACACAATGGACACTCGCAACTTTAGAGACAATACTTGAATCCAACCCACCACTTAACATCGTTCCATATTCAATATCAGATGGTAATTGTCTTTCTATACTATCAATCACCAACCTACGAATATGTTCAATCGTTTCTTCTACAGTTTCTGTATGCTTTTTCGCTTCTAATTGATAATAGAATTCATGATAGGTCTTATATGGATTTATCACCATATATTGCCCAGGCAATATTTCCTGTACATCTTTAAATACACCAGAACCTGGTATTTTCCCAGGACCCAATAAGAATATTTGTTTCAAGCTTTCTTTTGTAACAATTGGTTTCACAATTGTAGACGCAAACAAGGTTTTTATTAATGAACCAAAAACAATACCCTGTTCATATTCATAGTAATACAAAGGTTTTACTCCAAAACAATCACGTACTAAAACAAGCTCTTCAGTTTTATCATTATAAATTGCAAAGGCATAGATTCCATTCAACTTTTTAAAACTAGATACGCCCCATGCAATATATGCCAATAACACAACCTCTGTATCTGTCTTAGTATTGAATCTATAACCTAATTCCAATAATTCATCTTTCATTTCATTTGCATTATACAATTCACCATTATATACAATTGTATAATTTCCATAACTAAACGGTTGTTTGCCATTTTCCACATCTACTATTGCCAAATGAGAATGCACTAAACCACAATGTTCTTGCACATAAATGCCACCATCATCAGGACCACGAGAATCCAAAGTTCTCTGCATATTTTTTAAATCATTTATCTTTTGATGCATATCCAATTGATAATCAAGCCATCCACCCATTCCACACATAGCATTTCCTCCCAAAGTAAAAAGATGTCATTAGACATCTTCACACTGTAGTATATGCACTTTTTCTATTCTTGCACAAATTTCACAATATCTGAAATATATGCAGGTGCTAAAGTTCCTTCTTTTAATTGATCACTAGGAAGTGATGTTTTATTATTAATCGATAATAAATGGTCCATATTTTTATAGTACTTATACGTTATATTTTGTACATCAACCAATTCCTTTTTCCACACATTATGAGCAGAAGAAACCACATGATAATCATTACTTCCATGCGTAACCATAATTGGTCTAGCAAATGTACTCAACGCATCCACAACACTATATGTTTGTAACTCAATCCAAAAAGATGATGAATAGCCAAAAATATCTTGATAGAAATCTTCCGGGTTTACTAAAGAATCAATTAACAATTTAGAATTTTCAATTTCTTGTTTACGAACATTTTTATTTTGTTCTAACATCGTTTTATCGCAATCAATTTCATAAATCTCTTCTTCATATATAGAATAATGAATCTTTTCATATGGAGCTGAAGAAAGAATCATTCCTTGAATTGGTAAATCATCTACTAAATTAGGTAAAAGATACCCACCAATGCCATATCCCAAAACATACACACGATTTGGATCAATACCTTCCAATGATAGACTTGCTTCATAAACAGCCTTTAATTCCGCTTTCATTAAAGCCATTGAATCTTCTATATTTTCATTTTCTAAAATCAAACGATTATAACGAACACTTGCGACACCATCATCCGCCAAAGCATAAGCTAAATCTCTAAATAACTTACGCACACCAATCGTACTATTTTTATCGTACATATCTTTATCATGTACAAAAATAACCAATGGAGATTGTTCTGTTTTATTGGTATTTGTAAATACCGCATGTTCTTCCATATCATCTACTTTATAAACAAATTGGGTTTCATTATAACCATTTTCATCCAACTTATCACTTACTGTAATCTTAAATCCTGTTACAGAACTTGTAGAATTAATGGTATAGGTTAAATCCATCCATCCTGTTGTAAAACGAACAGGCACACTAACAACAGCCGCATTTTCCTGTTTATAAGCTACCACTTCTTCTGTATCATATTCCAAAGGTTCACCATAGATTTTAATTAAATCATCAAACTCTAAACTCAACTCTTCCACAGTCATATTGTCTTTAGAATAACTATCTAACAATACATAGAAATCATTGTCTTTTCTTTGTTGAAAATAACTAGTAGCATTAATAGCGACTATTTTATCTTTTTCAAGATTTCGATTCTTTGCACATCCTGTAACTAGCAAAAGGATTGCACATATAACGATACTTAATTTCTTCATTTACATCCATCCTTTACTTTTATTTTATTATATGTAGTTATCATAGAAAATGCAAACAACTTACATTTCTACTTTACTTTTTTATACCTTGTATTTTACTTTTTTATACCCATTTTGTATAATGTATCTGAAAGGATGTGATAACATGAGTTTGTTGTTAGAACTACGTTCAAAATATGAACCTAATGAACCGATTATTTTAGATCAAATCAAAAGCGATACATATAGTTACGATACAATAAAGTCTATGTTATCTAATTATGTGAAAAAAGGTATTCTTTCCAGATTTTCCAATGGAGTGTATTATTTTCCAATCTACACAAGATTTGGACCATCTATTTGTGAAATTGATGAAGTGATTAGTAAAAAGTATCTTTCAAATGACAAAACAATCTTTGGTTATTACACAGGATTAACATTATTAAATTCTATAGGATTAACAACACAAGTTCCAAATTTAATTGAAATCGCTACAAATGTTGAGACAAACAAAAAAAGAAAAACAAAGATTGGCGGACTTTCTATTATTCTTAGAAAACCTTTAATAAAAATATCAAAATCTAATTATCGTTATCTTCAATTCATTGATATTTTTCGTTTTGCGGACTTTGAAACTATTCGTACTAATAGAGATAAAATCATTACTTTCGCAAAACAAAATCAACTAAAAAAATCCGTTCTTCTTGATATGGTTCTAGCAATGTCAAATAAGGCTACTACGACCATTTTAGAGGAAGGATTTTACAATGAACTTACATGAAAACAAAACAGAATTTAGACAACTAATTTATCTATGTAGTAATTCCCTAAACATAATTCCATCTTTTATCGAGAAAGATTATTATGTCACTTTACTTTTAAAAGAACTCTTCACACTTGACTCAAACTTTGTTTTCAAAGGAGGAACAAGTCTATCGAAATGTTATAAAATTATTAACCGATTTTCTGAAGATATAGACATTAATTATCACCCAAATATCCAACTAACTCAGGGAACAAAAAAGAAAATTAAAGAAATTGTTAAAACTGCAGTTGCTAATTGTAAACTTGAAATTACCAATTTAGATAACACACGTAGTAAACGACTTTTTAATCAATATTTAATTTCATATCAAAACATTTTCCTTAAAAATAGCACAATTAAAGATAAAATCATTTTAGAAACAGCTTTACAACAACCATCCTATCCATTTGAAAGAAAAGAGATACAAAGTATCATTGGTGAATATTTAGTTTCACTAAATAGAGATGACCTTGTTTCTGAATTCCATTTGGAACCATTCTCAGTGAATGTACAATCTTTAGATAGGACTTTCATTGATAAAGTATTTGCATTATGTGATTACTATCTTACTAATAAAATTAAAGAACATTCTCGACATTTATATGATTTACATAAATTATTCCCAAACATTCTTTTTGATGATTCATTTTTTATTTTGTTTCAAAAAGTTAAAGAAGAGCGTTCACTCAATGAATTTTGCCTCTCTGCCCAGTGTAATCAAAATATATCTGATTTATTATTAGATATACTATCAAAACAAATATATAAACATGACTATGAATCTATAACATTAAACCTTTGTTTTGATAATATTCCATATTCTGTATTAGAAATTACTCTTATGAAAATAATTGTATTACTACAAAAAAACGACTAGGTATCTAACGATATCTAGTCGTAATTTATTTTAGTGAATTTCAGTACCATCTGGTAAATCAACTGTTAATAAACCTAAGTTTTCTCCATCATCACCAGCAAGAATCATACCTTGAGATTCTACACCACGTAATTTAGCTGGTTTTAAGTTCACAACCACTACTACTTTTTTACCAATCATTTCTTCTGGTTTGTAGTGAGAAGCAATACCACTTACAATTTGACGTGTTTCATATCCTAAATCAATTTGAGATACTAATAATTTATCAGCCTTAGGATGTTTTTCACACTTCACAACTGTACCAACACGTAATTCTACTTTTGCAAAATCATCGATTGTAATTTCTGGTTTACCTTCAGGTTTTACAACCTTAGGTTCTTTATCTGCTTCAATTTTTTCTAACATTTCTTTTTCATCAATACGAGCAAATAAGATTTCTGGTTTTGCGATTACATTGATACCTGTTTCTAAAGAACCAAATGTTAATGCTGAATCCATATCTCTTTGTTGAGTTCCAATTTGATCTAAAATCTTTTCTGCTGTTTCTGGTAAATAAGAACGTAAGATAATAGCCGCAATACGAATACCTTCTAATAAGTTATACAATACTGTAGCTAGACGATCTTTCTTAGCTTCATCTTTCGCTAAAGCCCAAGGCATTGTTTCATCAATGTATTTATTACATCTACGTAATACTGCAATGATTTCATCAATTGCATCTTGTACTTTTAAGTCATTCATGCATTTTTCTACTCTAGCAGGTAATGCTTGAACCATAGAAATTAATTCAGCATCTACTTCTTCAGAAACTTGTGGATTTGTAATTACACCACCAAAGTATTTATTTGTCATACTAATTGTACGATTTACTAAGTTACCTAAAATATTAGCTAAATCTGAGTTAATACGTTCAATCATTAATTCATAAGTAACTGTTCCATCTTGAGCAAATGGCATTTCATGTAACATGATGTAACGAACAGCATCTCTACCGAAGTATTTTACTAATTCATCCGCATAAATTACATTACCTTTAGACTTAGACATCTTACCTTCACCAACTAATAACCATGGGTGACCAAATACTTGTTTTGGTAATTCTACACCTAAAGCCATCAACATGATTGGCCAATAAATTGTGTGGAAACGTAAAATATCTTTACCAATTAGATGTACATCAGCTGGCCAATAATGATTGAATAATTCATCATGGTTACCATCTAAATCAAATCCTAAACCTGTAATGTAGTTAGTTAAAGCATCAATCCATACATATACAACATGTTTTGGATCAAAATCTACAGGAATACCCCATTTAAATGATGTACGAGATACACATAAATCTTGTAATCCTGGTTTAATGAAGTTGTTTACCATTTCATTCTTACGAGATTCTGGTTGAATGAAATGTGGATTTTCTTCGATATGTTTCATTAAACGATCAGCATATTTACTCATCTTGAAGAAATATGCTTCTTCTTTTGCTTTTTGAACATCTCTACCACAGTCTGGACATTTACCATCAACTAATTGAGATTCTGTATAGAAAGATTCACATGGTGTACAATACCAACCTTCATATTCAGATTTGTAAATATCCCCTTGTTCATACAATTTCTTAAACATTTTTTGTACTTGTGCTTCATGATAAGGATCTGTAGTTCTCATGAACTTATCATAAGAAACATTCATTGTATCAAATTGTTCTTTGATAATTGCTGCTACACCATCAACAAATTCTTGTGGAGTTTTACCAGCTGCTTTTGCTTTTTCTTCAATCTTTTGACCATGTTCATCAGTACCTGTTTGGAAACGAACATCGTATCCTGTTTCACGTTTATAACGAGCAATAGCATCAGCTAATACAATTTCATATACATTCCCAATATGTGGTTTTCCTGAAGTATATGCAATCGCTGTCGTAATATAATACTTACCTTTATTTTCCATTATGATTTCCTCCTTTTAACAAAATAAAAAAGCCTCCCAAAGGACGCTTGCTATTACGTGGTACCACCTTAATTACTTCTCATTTGTGTTAACGCCACCATACGTGTTATCTTACCTATCAGATAACCAGTTCCAAGACCATCTTCATCTAATACTCCATATGGAATTTCCACCAATCATCCACTCTCTACAATCTTGTATTAAATTACTCTTCTTTTCATAACCTTTTACCCAATTAGTATAATGGAAATTAAACGTTTTGTCCACATGGATTATGTAATTCTAAAGCAAAGGGATTTCTTACGAAACCCCTTATTTCATATTATTAAACATATCTAGCAAGTCGTAGATATCATTTTTTACTACATCGTAAATAATTTGAATATCAACATTACCATAATCATGAACAATTCGATTTCTAAAACCTGATATTTCATTCCACGGTATTTGTTTATTATTATTTCTACATTCTAAAGATAATTTCTTAATATTTTCGGATATTTGAATTAATCTAAATCTTTAATAATTTTACTAACATAATAAGAATCATCTTTGATATTATCCATATATCTTTATACCATCCTTCAATATCTCATTAAGTAGTTCTTTATTATCAACGATTTGATCAATTGTTAAAAGATCTATCTTTTTATTTAATGATAAACGCAAATTTTCCACCAACCCAAAAAATTTCATTCCAGATATATTAGTAGATATTAATAAATCTATATCACTAATTTCAGTCGCATTACCTTTTGCATATGAGCCAAACAAATAACAAAAATCAACTGGATATTCCATAAAAACATTTTTACACTTATCAATTATAACATTCAAAGATAAAATACCATGTTCTTCATCAACTTTCGTTAATTCTTTTAATGTTTCTAATATATATTTATACTTGATTGAATTTTGTTTCTTTTCGTCCAATTCATAATTAATATACGTTCTAAGTGGAATACCTGTTATTATAGATGCTTCTTTTTGCGTTATTCCTAATTTATTTCTAATGTCTTTTAACATATTATCACCACCTATATATTATCATCTTTGCATATTATTAATAATATGCAAGAATTGCATAATATTCATTTGTTTAATATGCAAATATTGCATATTTATAACAAGGTAAACATGCAATCACATTCATATATTGTTAGAATATGTTATGTATAACAAAATATACCAATACTAATTGAATGATTAGAATCACTGGCATACCTATTACAAATGACAAATGCTTCGTTTTATGTCGAAAAGCATACATTCCTAAAATGCTACCAAGGCTTCCTCCGATTATAGCAATTAAAAACAAAACCTTCTCTGGAACTCTATTTTTATGATGTATAGCTAATTGCTTATCTACACACATCATCACAAATCCCACTAGATTAATTATCATGAAATATAACATATTTTATCTCCTTATTTTGACTATCTTATCTTTTTATGTGTATAATACCACCATGGAGGTATTTCCTATGAACTTAAAAAAGAAAAGAAAAAAGCATCCAATTCGCAATTTATTCATCGCTTCAGGTTGTAGTGCTATTGTTGCTTATATTGGTACACAATTAAACGAAGCAAGCAAACGTTATGAGCTTAAACAATTATCATATGATTCAGATTTATATCGTTTAGATAAAATTGAACAAGAACAACCACTTGATCAACCAACACAATTGTACCACGAATTTAGAATTACTGAAAAAGCAACAAATGAATTTTTAGGTACATGTAAAGTGTATATGGGTCAAGAACAAACTTCTTATTATGAAGGTCATATTCATGTTTTATTAAATAACCCTGCTAAAGCAAATTGCTTACCTGCTATTTATACATTATTAATTCAAGTAGCAAAAGAACGTTTAATGAACCATGTTTACTTTGTTTGTGATAATAAAGATAATGACTCTATTCGTTTATTTGAAATGTTAGGTGCTAAATTTAACAAATCAATTAACATTCCAGAAGATCATCATTTATATAGCAAACAACGTAAAACTAGAAAACAATATAAATTGGAATTAAACTAAACGAACCATCTGGTTCGTTTTCTTTATAAAAAAATGGCAAGCATTACTGCTTACCATCCATATTTATCACTACCCCAAGGTTTAACTTCAACTTCTTGTTTAGGCATAACCAATTGATTATCCGCGATATCTCTTTGAATTGTTAGATTTGGTCCTAATGCACAATGAGAACCAACCTTAACACCTGGATAGAATACATTACAAATACCTGTACGAGTATAATCACCAATACATACAATATTCGTATTCTTATTTGCATAACGTTTTGCGCCCACTTTTTGAGATACTAACATATCATCAAATTTTAAGATACCTGTTACACAACCAGCCGCAATATCTACATATTTACCAACTACACCATAGATTTCACTACCATGTACTTGTGCCATACCTGTAAATGATACTCCACCAAATTCTGCAGAGAATCCCATCTTATTTTTAGGACCTACTACACTGCATTCATTGATTTTACAATTATCTGTCACCACAGAACCACTACCAATCACACAGTTAGGATAAATAATAGCTCCATCAGAAATTGTTACATCATCACCAATTTCACAATTACCTTTGATAATAACACCATCACCAATTTTACTATTTTTACCAACTTTGATAAAACCACGAATAATCGCTTTATCAGAAATCGCCGCTGTTTCATCAATGCAATTGCTATACATCGTTTTTACATATTGTTCACAATACCATTGATTGGCATCCATAATATTCCATGGGAAATCCATATCAATGACATCTTCACAAACATAAGCAGAAACTTTGCTACCTTCATTCATAGCTAAAAACATTGTATTTTCTAAATGATATTCATGATCTGGCATTTGTCCACAATTTACAGAATCAAATCCCAAAGGTGTAATATCAATATAAGATAACAATTCTTTAGTTAACTTATAAACACCACATAATCGTGTATTCGCATAACTACCTCTAGAATGTCCATATACACAAATCACTTCATTCTTTTCAACTTTCGCAGTTAAATAATCTTGTGTTGGTAAGAATTCACCTGTTGGTTGTACTAATACACAGTTACCTTCATGTGCTAATACTGCATCCACAGTTTCTTCACTAACTACAATATCACCATAATAAATCAAACAGTCATCTGTGCATTCTTGCACTAATGTTTGTTGTAAGTTATTACTCATCACAAAACGAACATCACTTCTACCTAACGTAGAAATTACATCTTGTGCTTGTTCATTTACTACAACTACAATTTCATCTACTTTACCTTCTAATTGTTTAACAATACGTACAATATTTGGTTGATTTCCTACTGGTAAAGTACATTTTTGTCGATGAGATGCAAAAGGAAACATCTTGTTTCCTTTTCCACCAGCTAAAATAATCGCCTTCATTATTTCCAATAACCGTAGTATTTATCAAATAATTCGTTATTGTATTCATCAGCACCATCGACATTAGAACTTCTAAATACAGGAGGTTGATGACCATCTTTAACTAATTGATCAATAACAGTAACAATTAAACTGTTTGCTAGAGCAATACCAGCAAAATCACTTGTAGGACCTGTAGGAACATTGAAGTTATCTACATAGAAATTAGCATCACCCTTATCAGCTACGTTATTTAATACAACATCAGCGCATTCAAATAAACGTTTACCACTACTATGACGAGAAGTAACTACTGAACTATGTTTCATAGAAGTCATTGCAATAACTTTAGCACCTTTTTTCTTAGCTTCAATAGCCATTTCTACTGGTACAGCATTACGACCAGAGTTAGAAATAATCATAATAGTATCTTTTTCATCAACTTTGTATAAGTCTAACATAGCTTTAGAGAAACCATCTAAACGTTCTAACCAAGTAGATTTGTTAGGCATTTCATGTAACATTAATTCTGGAGGTAAAATAGCTTTAACATAACCTAATCCACCAGCACGAATATAAATTTCTTCAGCTACCATATGAGAATGTCCTGAACCAAATACATAGAAACGACCACCATTTTCACAGCTTTCAACTACTAATTTAGCAGCTGCTTCAATGTTTTCAACTTGTGTTTCTACGATTTCATCTAATTTTGCTTGTAATACATCTAAATATCTTTTTGTTACTGACATAATTCTTTTCCTCTTTCTTTCATTTCTTTTGATAACAATTCTCCAACACCTTTTTCAAATGGAGAAGACATAGCTTCATAATATCCCTTTTCATAAGAATATTCATCCGCTATATAAATATAATAACCATTACCATATCCAAATACTTCAATACCCTCATCCTTTAAAGGTCTACCTAAAGTTGAGAACATTTCACCTGGAGTAACAGCAATTACTACATTTTGAAGACGCATCATCATATAATGCACATTTTCTTCCGTAAATCCTTGTAATGCTTTTGCTAAGTTAACTGCTGTTTTAGCACCTTCCGCAAAAGATGCAATAACACGTAATTCACTAGCACTCAAGTTTTGTTTTTTCGCTTCTTCTAATTGTCTTTCATATTCAGCTAATTTCGCTTGTTCCTCTTCAACAGGACGAACTTTACGAATAGGAACTACAACACTGTATTCATTCATAAAGACATCATTGAATGCACCTTCATATACTGGATGTTCTAATGCTTCTTCAATACCTTTAATAATACGTTCTGCATAAATATCACATTGTTCAAAGCTACTATCAATACGAGTAAAACGAGAACTAATATCTCCACAACAACTATTTACAAACATGACCATGTCATAATCCATATCACGTTCAACTGCATGTGGGAAATCTGCAGTCATTTCAATATTTCCAGGACCTGTTACTGTTGGATGACATGCATAGTTATATAATAAGATTTCTCTTCCATCTTTTCTTCTAAAATTAAAGACTAATAGCGAATCATCACCAGGTAATGTTGGATCATGTCTTTCTGTTCCTACATTTTCCACTTTACCTCTAGCAATGATAACATCACTTTCTAACATATCTTTACTAGCATTATGAATAGCCAACGCAATCTTATCCGCAATCATGTCAATTAATTCAAAGTTTGTTTTACCAAAAATACCTTGCATTTGACCCATTAATCCTTCAACTGTGTTAATGACTCCACCAGGACCAGCATGCGTATGTGTAGCCACAATTGTAATATGTTCTTTTTTAATACCTAAATCTTTTACACGATTATATACGCGCTCGATGATAAATTTATCTACAGCAATCAAATCACATTGCACTAATGCAAATAACTCACCCTCTTGATTCATTAATATAACACGTGTATATAGATCATCATGCACTTCAACAGCCACACGATTCATTTCATAACCACATAAAGGTTGTGGTAATTGTGGTGTAATACATTGACGATCAAAACCTAAAGTTACCATATCCGTACCTCCTCGATTATTATTGTAATGCAAAATAAATACTTGTCAATACAACTTGTATATACAAGTTAAATTTATATGATATAATACAAATACAAGGAGGAATCCCTATGAAAAAATCACAAATGGTTAAAGAATATATTCTTCAAAACATTGCTAGTGGTGTATATCCAATTGGCCACATGATAGAATCAGAACCTGTATTATCAGATAAATTAAATATATCTAGAATGACCATTCGTGAAGCCATTCGTGATTTAGTTGAAGAAAATATCCTAGAAAAACAACATGGTCGTGGTACTTTTGTTTTAAAGCAACCAAAATTCAAAGGTTTTCAATGTGGTATTGGCTTTTCAGAAGAAATGATACGCCATGGTATGACACCTTCTGCAAAAAATGTAATCTTACAAGAAACACAAGCAACAGAAGATATCGCTAATGATTTACATATTCCAGTTAATGCAGCCATTTGGAATATTAAACGTGTACGATTAGCCAATGATATACCGATTGCTTATGAAGATGAATACTTTTCAAAAACGATTGTTCCAAATCTTACAGAAGAAATCGCAAATGATTCTATTTACAAATATCTATCACAACAAGGTATTGAGTTTACCTATGCTGATCAAATGTTAGATGCAGTATTAGCCAATGAAGAAATATCACAATTATTAGAAGTACCTGTAGGAACACCATTAATTCGTATGTACATTATTGCACACCTAAAAAATGGTACACCATTTAACTGTGGTACCACCTATTATAGAACAGATAATTATCAATTATCACAAACTATTTTTAGAAAATAGTTGCTTGTATTTTAATCAACTATTAC
>JAFZDT010000092.1 GCA_017561055.1 Erysipelotrichaceae bacterium | reverse complement strand
CACTTTTGTGGTTGCTTTTATTCCCAAAAGATTTCACTCTTCCATAATTGCTAACTTGGTATAATCCCTCATACCCAACAACATCTTTCCAAACTTCTAATCTCTCCATGTAATCACCACCGAACTCTTTACAGGTGACTCTTTAACAAAGGAATCGTATAATCCTTGTTCCTTTAAGGCTTGAGTATCTACACTAGAACGAACTGTAGGTGCTTTATATGTAATCTTCACGAAATCGTTCTCAAACGATTTGATTCCGTTCTCTTCCATCGCTTTAAGTAATGATTCTTTCAATTTCTTTTCTTCCATTTCCATTCTTGCTTTCACAACTTGGAAATCATGGAATTTTTCAAGTACATCTTCAGCTACAACAATTGAGCCATTTTCAATTCTTACTAGTTCCATAAATTATCCCTTTCTTGCTTTAATCATTTTTGATGCTTCTTCTACTGAAAGTTCATCAATGTTTTTGTTTAATCTTCCAAGCATCGTTGTTAATTCTTCTGGCTTGTACAAAGTAACAATCATTTCGATTTGATTTTTTGTAGCTAACTTAACTTCTGCCTTTGGCTCTGCTTTTCCTTTGGCTTGGTATTCTTCGCTATCTGTGTCCTTTGTGTCATCAATGTTGAATAAACCGTTTAATGCGTATTTACGAGCATATGAACTTGTTGCCCCTGTTACTTGACTTGCATCCATACCCTTTTTCTCAAGTTCTTCTCTTGCGTATGCTTGAACACTAAATTCTTCATTAGCATCCCAATCTAGCAATGATGCAGTAGCTTTAACATAGTATCTTTCACCAACTTGGCTGATACTATCTTCAATAAGCAATGTAGTGCGATACTTCTTGCAAATAGGTTTAACTGCTTCAAGAATGTCTTCACAGTTACGATATTTATATTTACCAAATGAGTTGTATTGATTTTTTGGTGCTTTTAACTCATTTTGAATTAACGATAATTTTTCTTTTAAATTTTGAGCCATTATTCTTCACCCCTTTGTTTTGCATCATATCGTTCCTTGACTTTGCGAATGCCATAAACGATTGCATGGTGTGAAATCCCTGAATTGATAAGCCTATTGTAATCACCCTTATCAATCGCAAATGTAATTGAACGAATATCAGTTAATTCTTCTAATGTTCGCCCATCCAAGCAGTATTCGTTTATGCACTTTTCAATTAATAAATATGAAAGTTTAGTACACTTTTCTTCCAATTCATCAATTTCCAATCCCTTTTCAAATGATGCGATATAATTTTTTTGATTTTCTAATAATAATTCGTTGTATTTATCAACACTTAATAAAACTGTATTCATTTCCATACTTACTCTTCCTCTTCTTCCTTTTCATAAACTTCTTCAAAATCCTCATCCCTACAATTAGGACAAGCTAAATAAACTAAATAATTGTGGTTAGGGAATAATCCACCAACTCCGTAATATGATTCATAAGTTGTGCGAACTTCAATTGGTTCATCGAACTCACAACCGCAATTGTTACATTTGTGCATCTTTAGGCTTCCTTTCTACGGTTACCTTAACTTCGCAACCATTTCTTTGTGAAAGGATATACTCTAATGCAATTCTAATTTTTTCTTCATCCATAACAGTTTCCTTTCATTTGTATGAATTTCACACCACCTTAATTGCTTTAATGTTGTATAATCCTTACATTGAAAGCGAGGTGATAACTGTGAATAAACTTACTTATGATTTCGTTGAAGATATAGTCAACGAATATAAGCAAAAGCGATTTATCGATACTAAATTTGATGAAGAGTTTAAAAAATTTAAGACTGAACTTGCCCGAGAATCAGCTTATGTATTTGCTCTTTGCATCAACAAACTTATCGATGATGGTTATTTCAAATAACCTTTGGTGGATTCTTGTCCATAATTTCGTTATGTTTCTTTATGGCTTGTCTAATCCCATGTTCGATTGATTCTTCAATCATTTGTAAATTTGACTTATCTTCTGGTAAGTCATTTTTTATTTCCATTACATCCACCAATGCAGATACATCGATTTCTTCAGGAATAAATTCGATATACAGAGAAGGCACTTGATTTGCCACATGAGTTAATGTGTATCTTCTTATTTTCCCTGCTACTTCTTGTCCATCGATGATGATTGATGTTTTGCCCCATTTGACACCATCTTTGATTTCAACTTTTGCTAATGGTGTTGCTATTGATTTCTTTGCCATGTCATTTCCTTTCATGTCGAATTTTGTAGAAATATGCGTGATTTTAAATCACATCAATATTAAAAAAAATCGAGTCTCTGTCTGCATTAGACAATTGTAATACTCTTTGCATTCTTAAGATTTCACTAGCCTTAAATTCACACTTATTGTTAATTTTTTTAGACAAAGATACCCTATTAATGCCTACTTCTTTAGATAAATCTTCCAAAATAAAACCTCTGCGAATAATCATCGCCTTTAACTCATTTGTATTAACCATCATTTACTCTCCTTCCATGTGATTTAAAATCACAATTCAAATTTACCAAAATCTATACACGATGTCAACAAATATTTCACTAAAAATAAATTTTGTTGCTTAATAATCACAAATCGTTTATAATTGACTTACACAAATGGAGGTGTAATAATATGTCAGTTGGCTCAAGAATCAAACAAAGAAGAGAAAGTTTAGGGATGACTCAAGAGGAACTAGCACAAAAGGTAGGATATACAAATAGAACTACCATTACAAAGATTGAAAAAGGAGTTAATGATATCATCCAATCAAAGCTTTGGGAATTTGCTAATGCCTTAAGAACCACACCAGGTTATTTGCTTGGATATGATGAACCAGACTCAACTACAAACGATAAATTTATTGACTATCGCTTCAAGGATGGTACGTCATTTACTATAACAGCAGACAATGAGCGATTAATGTCGAATGTTAAAAAATGGATACAAAATGTTAATGAATTCGACTTCGATGATAACGAAATGGAAGAATTGATGAACTATGCCAAGTTTATCATGATGAAAAGGAAATAATTATCCCCTCAATTTCCATCTTTTAACAAGATGTGCAAAGCAAACCAATTGAAAGGAAGGATGAAAATGAAAAAAATTAGAGTAGCTTGTATGGTGAGAGTCAGTCACGAGGAACAGGTTCGTGATGGCTTGTCCATTCAAACTCAAATAGAACATTTAAAAAAGTATGTTGATGAACATGAAGAAATGGTATTGGTAGACTTCTACATTGATGAAGGCATTAGTGCCGATAAGTTAAACAAGAGATTACAGTTTCAACGATTACTAAAGGATGTGCAAGAAGATAAGATTGACTTAATCATTTTTACTAAATTGGATAGATGGTTTAGATCAGTAGAAAAATACTATCAAGTTCAACCAATTCTTGATAAGCACAAGGTTACATGGAGAGCCACACAAGAGGATTATGAGACTGAAACTGCTAGTGGAAGATTCAAGGTCAACATCATGCTTTCTGTTGCTCAAAATGAACGAGAACGTACCAGCGAAAGAATTAAGGATGTATTCCAATACAAAGTTAAACAAGGCGAAACTTTATGGGGTTATGCATCAGTTCCTTTTGGATTTGAAATCGAAAACAAACACTTAATCCATAACAAAGAAACCGAACATATCTTGTATGATGCAATTGAATACTATTTAGTAAATCAGTCAATGCGTAAAACATACACATACTTGAGAGAACAATACGGTATTTATATGGATTACAAGACTTTAACAAATCTTTTTAAGAATCCTTTGTTGTATGGTTGCTATAGAGGTAACGAAAACTTTTGTGAGCCTTATGTTACTAAAGAAAAATTTGATTTAATTCAAGATATTATGACAAGAAACATCCCACAAAGAAAGAGTTCATATACTCACATTTTTAGCGGTATGATTATTTGCCCTATTTGTGGCAGAAAATTAGTAGGTGCTACTAGCTATCACAACTACAAGGGAAAAGTAACAAAAAGAAGCGGATATAGATGTAACGGTTATTACCATACTAAAAAAGAAACTTGTGATTTTAAAAGAACAAAAGTTGAATCATTAATTGAGGAAAACTTACTAGAAGTAATAGTACCTATGATGAACGAGTTTGTAATAAGTAGCGAGAATCAAATGAAATCAAACAAACCTAAAGTTGTTGATACTAAAAAGATTCAAGCTGAAATTGATCGCCTTAACAATATGTACTTAAAGGGAAGAATTAGCGAAGATATGTATGATAAGAACTACAAAGAGTTGAATGATAAACTTAAAACGGTTGATGATGCCCCTAAACCTGTTTCTCCAACGATTAAAAACTTATTGAAGGAAAACCTTCACGAACTATACAATTCCTTCTCTAAAGAAGAAAAACAAGTATTCTTGAGAACTATAATTAAAGAGATACACATTGATGAAGATTACAACATTACCAATATTATTTTTTTATAATTATTGGTAGTTGTAATTGGGCATCACCAGTAGGGCCACCAATCAAAAGTAACCCGTTTTCATATGTACACCACTCCTTAATTAACTTTCTTTGCTCTCCTTTTAAGATTAATTCTTGTAACGTTAAAGCTTTTTGAAAATTCATAATCCGTAACACACCACTTTTTTGTTGATGTGTTTGTAATAATGCAAAACGAAAAGCAAACGTTTTATCATCTAATTCCATTGTAAAAGCACCAGATTGTGGTTTCGCAAAACTGCTTAAATCCATATCTGACAAATATTGTAAATACGAAAATAATTGTTCATCTTTTTCTTTTATTGGAATCAAATAAAATTTCTTTTGTACTCTACATTCAATAAGCATTACATCTTTATAAGTAAAATGAATATCTGTCGCTTTTAAACGTAAAGCATATGTAATAATTTCTTTTAATCTTGTTTCCATTTTTATCACTCCTACTTATATATACGACAAAAAACAGAAACATACCTAAATAAAAAAATTGCTTTACGCAATTTTCTTAAACAAATAATATCGTTTACCTAAACAATCATTTTCTATAACAGAAAAATCAGCATACGCTACACAACCATCTAAACGAACTTTACCAATTCTTCCTTCAACATCATATCGTCCTTCAGCTAACAAAGGATCCAATACACTAACTTCATTATCTTTAGCACCAGTTAAAACAATATAATGTCTACTATCAGAAAACACTCCTATCCAACCTTCACGATCACCTATCGTATTAGCAATTACATAGCCATTACCTTCTTGTAAAAAACGTAAAGCTTCTTTTGTATCCAATGTAGGAGTTACTTCAATATTAAATTTCTTGGCTATTGCACTAGACAAGATAAACATATCCGTACCAAATCCTTCTCTAGCACCACTTT
>JAFZDT010000091.1 GCA_017561055.1 Erysipelotrichaceae bacterium | reverse complement strand
TTCATAGTACCATAGTTTGCCAGTTGAATCTGCTTGGATTCCATTTAATACAACTGGTACTTCTGGTTCTTCCACTGGAGCATTTACCATTTTACCTTCTGCATCAAATGTATAGTTTGCTTCTGGTAATAAATCGTTTGTCTTTGTAATCCAATATGTTCTATTTGCTACAATTTCTCCTGATGTTCTTGCATAGTAATAATATCCATCAATATACATCAAGCCACCATATGTCTTAACATTATCCACATAGTACCAAAGTTTACCATTTTCATCAGCGCAAATACCATTCTTAACTACTAATTCTTTAGCCACTACTGCATAAGTAGAGAAGTGATCTGTTGTAAATGTAACACTTGTACCATCTTCACTAGTTGTATAGTTATCAACTTTACTTGATACACCATTATCATCAACATAATATACTTCTACTTCTTTACCTTGTAATTCACTTGGTAAATCCAATGTAACATCTACTGTACCAACTGGTTGAACTTCTTGTTCATCTGCTACTAATGTAATGTCATATGCTACATAATCTGTATTAGCAAATTGATCTAAATTATTTACTGTAATTGCATTAACTTTTGTATAACTTGGAATTGTACCTTCTAAAGCAGAAACTTTTAATTCTTCAAATGACGTATTGTATTTCCATGTATCACGTTCAGCATATGGAACTCTAACACTTCCATCATAATCTACTAAGTTACCATCTTTATCAATCAAATAATAACGAACACTTTGAATCATGTAACCATTATCATCATTTTCTCTACGGTACTTAGGATAATAATAGCAATCCGCACCTTCTTCGATATATGCAGCACCCGTAGTATCTTCTCCAGCAAAGGAGCCACCAGCACCAGGTTTTACATAATCCACAATAACTTCACCTGTATCAAGTTTTACCAAAATAGGAACTAATGTTCTCATTTGCATCATTAATAAGCCATTTTCCTTATAATCTTCATAAGAACGAATGAACTCTTGAGCATATTCTGTTTCAATAATTGTTCCAACTGTATCTTGAACTACTAATTCAAAATCATGTTCAACTCTTACTTGTTTACCATTAATTTCATATACAAATGTATATGGAACTGTATATGTTTTTTCAGCTGAATTATCATAGCTTGCTACATCGACAATATCAAAACCAAGAGTTATAATTTCATTTCTTGAATCTTTGACATTTAAGAATACTGCACCCATATAAGAATCTAAATCTACATCCTTACGAGCATATAACTTACCATCTGGATACCATGTTTCAAAACTATAATCTTCTTCCGTTAAATTCGCTAATGGATTTTCAGCGCATAATAAATCTAATGTGAAAGGTTTGCTTGGAATAATTGATGTGCTATTATAAACAGCATCATACAATGCTACTTCTTTTAAAGTATATGTTCCTTCATTTTCTGGTTTTAAATAGTATTGATAGTCATTCATTAAAGAATAACTTCCCTTATATATACCATCAACCTTTTCTGCATAAACACTAAAACCGTATCCATTATCAAATTCTAAATATATACTAGCAATTCCAGATTGATTTTCATCAGATGTAAATGAAACATCAATATAGTCTTTATCTCTAGAAACTGTAAAATTTTCTAAACTTGGAGCAGTTTTATCAATATTCACATCAGTATATGTAAATGAATAATCAAAGTTATATACATACCATTTTGCATTTTCTGAAACATACAAGTATGGTAACATTTCCATAGCTTTTTCTTTTGTATATGGAGAATAATATGCATAATATTCATTATCAGCCGCATCATAGTATCTCATTGATAGATAAACAAACTGATAATTTTCAGCTTTATATTTCCACATTTCATCAAATTGAATTTGATTATCCCATACACTAGCACCAAATTCTTCGCCATTATCCGCTAAGAAAATCATATCAATATAAGCTGCATCTGGTCTCACACCATCTTTTAATGTGTAATTAACATTAAATGAACTTCCAGACTTAAATTTAGATTGGAACCCTTCAATCTCAAAAGATTGAATTGGAGAATCCACATCACCAACAAATCCAGTATTTGAACTACTTTGCTTTTTAGCAGCTACTGCATAAGTAGAGAAGTGATTTGTAGTAAACGTTACAGAACTTGTTGCTGTAACTGTATCCACTAATTGCAATGCTCCATTCGCATCAACATAATAAACATCAACTTCTTGATTTTGTAAATTAGCAGGTAAATTTATCGTTACTTCCATATCACCTACTGGTTGTACTTTTATACCATCAGCCGCAATATTCATATCATAAGCTACATATTCTTTATCTTTTAATGCATCAATAGTAGAAATAGCTTTCGCATCAATAACTGCATAAGATGGAATTGTACCTTCTTTAGTTTTCATAGAAATAGGTAAAGATACATCACTTAATGTAATTTCTTTACGCTTAGTAGACGCAAGAAGCACATTTCCCGCTTCCCCAACTAAGTTACCATTATCATCAATTAAATATACATAAATTGTATCTTCAATATATCCAGTATCATCATCTGCATTCGCAGTTCTATATAATGGATTATATGCATAACGACCACCAAACATAGAATTGTTTCCATCGCTACCAACACCCAAACCATCTACTTTTGCATAATCAATAATATATTCACCAGTATCTAATTGTACATAATAAGGACGAATACGACTAATTTGAACACCTTGTTTATTTGCTTTATATTCTTCATAATCAAGAATAATTTCAGCTTCATGATCATATTCAACAATTGTTCCAATTGGATCAACAATATGCACTGGAATAGAAACATCAAGAGTTTTTACCGTTGCACTATCTAAACGAACATTTAAAGTTGTAGTATACGTTAAATCAGCAACTTTATCTGTATTAAACATATTACGATTCAAATCAAACCAGGCGAAAGCAACTAAGTTCTTACGGCAATCCTCTACTTGAACCTCTACAAAATAGCCACCATCATGCATGTCTTTATCTCTTCTAAAATAGATTTCTCCATCCACAAATTGTGTTGTAAACACTACATCTTTACTTGTAGCATTATATAAAGGATGATTTTCAGCACTTATTGCAACTGTATTCTTTGTAGGATCTGTAAAATTATTTTCAGCATAGTTGCCAACTTTATCCCATGCTTCGATTTTAGATAGATAATAAGTACCCTTTTCAGCCCATTCAAAAACATCACGAATATTAGTTGATAATGTATGAGTACCTGCTGTTATTAATTGTTCAGGTTTTTCAAAATAAAGATTGAACTCATTTCCATTATTTACATTTTTAAAATAAGCATTAAAACTATAAATTCCAACCATATCAACTAATTCGAAATTAATGTCAACATAATTCTTTTCCTGCGAAATAACAACATTATTAAAAACAGGTCCATCTTTATCAACATTCGCATCAGTTAATGTAATAGAATAATCATCAATTGGATAAATTTTGTCATTAATCTCATATCCATATTTATCCATAATTTCATCTTTTGTTAAATGAGAATAAATATTTCCAACATAATATCCATCTACATTAGCAGATACAGACATATAAACAAACGGAATATCTTCTGCTTTATATTTCCAATCTTCTTCTACTTTAAATTCTTTACCAACTTCCAAAAACATTTCTTCATTTGGCATATAGTAAACCATTTGTAAATTTGCATCCACATCACCATTTAATTCATATTTAATTTCAAATGTTGTACCAGACGCAACATTCTTTGTAAAATTCACAATTTCAAATGATTTTAATAATTGATATTCAATGTTTGTATTCACATTAGAACCATAAGTAATCTTGATATTTGAAACTGTAACAGATGGATACTCATCCATCATTAAAGTTACATCATAAGTACCTGGTGTTACTCCTGCATCATATAAAGTTTGTGGAAATACATTTACACCATAAACTTCACCTTCCATGCTGTTTAAAGTTGCTCTACCATTCAAGCTAATTGATACTTGGTTTACTCCATCATCAAATATCAACTGTGAACTAGATGATAAACAAATTGCCTCAAACCATGCACGCCCATCACTATAATTTTCACATTGAATCATAATTCCTTCGTGTAAGTCATACTCAAAACGAGGGCCATTAGGCAACGTTCCAAGAGCTTTTACAAAAATAGTACTACCAGTCCAGTTGCTTACAACAATAGTCGCAACCATTAACATTTTTAGTACTCTATTAATTATTGTTTTTAAATTCATATTATATTCCCCTTCCTATGAATCTAAGTTGTCGTTCATTAACATTTTACAGTATTTTAAAACTTTAAAAAAGAGTAATTATTACTTTCTCCTGTTTAATAACTCTTAATATTCTTCTGTATTTTTAATGCTATTTACACATCAGGTTACTCTATTGACACATTAGGTATAAAAGTACGGTGTGGCCGTACTTTTGTATAGATATATACAAACTACATATCAGGTATATTTATTGTCACATCAGGTATAAAAGTACGGTGTAGCCGTACTTTTGTATAAAAAGAAAGGAAGTTGTTTGAACAACTTCCTATTTGAGTTTAACTATTTAGTTAATTTTCTCTTCTTGCTTACTGCGATAATTAATGCAATAGCACTTGCGAACATTGTTGCTAAGTAACCATTAGCAGTAGTTGTATCTGCTGTATTTACGAAGTATGTATTTTCGAATATAACTTCTTCAGCAACTTCACCGTCTTTAGTGATGCTTACAACTTCAGCATGTAATTGACCTTGTAAGTCGTCTGTTACTTTAACTTCGATCATGTAGCTTGATGTATCGTAGATAATGTTCTTATTAGTACCTTTTTCTTCGTTAATTACATAGTAGTAAGAACCAGCTGTTTCATATTGCATTTCAGCAAATGTTACGAAACCTACAGCATCATTTGTTGCTGTTTGTAATGCTACTGAGTCAATTACATAAGTTTCATCTGTTTGGAATAAGTTGAATGTAAATTGACCTTCAGTTAATTCTCTACCATTGAAAATCTTAGTAGCAGTTAAGATAATACCATCAACAGTTGGAGCAGGTACATATGTATTGTTGAATGTTACAGTTTCACTAGCTTCTTCAGAAGTATTTGTTGTAATACTTGCGATTTCAGCATGTAATTGACCTTCTAAGTCATCTGTAACTTCTACTGTTACAAAGTACTTAGTTTCATCATATGTCACACCACCAAGAGTACCAACTTTTTCAGCTACTACATAGTAGTATGTTCCAGCTTCTTCGTATGTTAATTCATCGAATTCAACTACGCCTTCAGCAGTATTTTCTTTAGTTTGAATAGCAGCACCACTTACTACAAATTCTTCACTTGCTTCATATAATTCAAATGAGAATTCAGCTTCAACAAGATCTCTACCATCAATTACTTTTTGAGCGAATAATGTTAATCCAGTAGCACTTGCTTTATATGGGTTAACAAATTCAACCATTTCAGCAACTTCACCATCAACAACAACTTCTTGTTCTAATGTGAATGTTCCATCTAACATATCAGTAACTGTAACTTTAACATTGTATAGTCTTACATCATATGTAACACCACCAATAGTACCAGCTACTTCTTTAACTACATAATAATATACATCTTGTGTATCATATGTAATTTCATCAAATGCGAATGTTTGATTATCTTTAGTAGCAGTAGCTGTATCAATAGCATCACCACTAATTACATAATCACTTGCAGTTTCATATAATTCGAATGTGAATACATCAGAATCTAACCATTCACGACCAGTAACAACTTTGATACCGTCGATTGTATTTGAAATTGGTTTAGCTTTATATGTATTTTCGAAAATCATTGTATCAACTGCTTTATTAGAAGCCTTAATAGATGTTACTGTAGCTACTAATTCACCATTCAAGTCATCAACAACTTCAACAGTAACAGTAAATACTGTTGGGTCATATGTAATACCACCAATTCCATTGTCTTTTTCCTTGATTGTATAAACATGAGTACCAACTGTTTCATATGTTAATGGTGCAAATGCAAACTTACCATCTTTATTTACTGTAGTTTGAAGTAATAATTCACCAGTTTCATTGAATAATTCGAAGATAAACTCACCATTTACTAAGTTACGACCAGTTAATAGCTTAATACCACCGACAACTAATCCCTCAGTATCTTTAGGTTCATATGTATTATTGAATTCAACTTTTTCAGCTGTTGCTGATCCATTAGCAGTTACTTTTACATAACTTCTATTAGTAACAACTGTTCCACCAAGTTCATCATCTTTAACTGTAACAGTTACTTGGTACTTAGCAGTATCGTATGTTACACCACCCTTAGAACCAGCTATTTCTTTGATTACATAATAATATGTACCAGGTTGTTGTTTTAATCCTGTAAATTCGAATGAACCATCTTCAGCATTTGTTGCTGTTTGAACAAGTTCAGCTTCAACAAAACTACTATTTGCTTCATATAATTCAAATGTAAATTCTCCAGCATTCATATCTCTACCAGATAATGCTTTTGTTCCATCTAATGAGAACTCAGTAGGAGTAATTGTATATTTGTTATCTACAACTAATGTATTATCTTCTTTACCAACAACAGTAACCTTAGCTACTAAGTATCCTTTACCACCATCAGTAACATCAACTTGAACTTTATGTTCTCTAGCATCATAAGTTACACCATTAATTGTTTGACCAGCATTCATTTCTTTAACAACATAGTAGTAAGTACCAATCTTATCATACTTAATTGTTTCGAATGTGAATGTTACACCATCATTTACTGTTTGAATTGGAGTAGAACCAGCAACAATTGTGAAATCACTACCAGTTTCATATAAATCAAATGTAAACTCAGCATCCTTAATAGGACGAGTAGTCAATGTCTTAATACCAGAAATTGTAGCTTGAGCATTAGCTCCTTCATAAACTTCATATGTATTTACAAACTCAATTTCTTCAACCACTGTATTAGCCTTAGAAACTGTTTGAGTAACACTTAATGTACCATTATGTAAGTCAACAACATCAACTTTTACATTGTATACACTAGCATCATATGTAATACCAACAGTTGTATCACCAACAACTTCTTTCACTACATAGTAATGAGTAGCTTCTGCATTATATTTGATTTCATCAAATGCGAATGCTGTATTACCCTTAGTAGCTGTTTCAGTATCCATTGGTGTAGCACCATCAGCAACTACATAATCAGAACCAGTTTCATATAATTCAAATGTAAATACATCTTCATCAGTCCATTCACGACCAGTGAATGTCTTGAATCCTTCAATAATAGTAGAATTTGGAGTAACAATTTCATAACTATTATTAAATTCAACTACAGTATTCTTAGATCCATTAATAGAATCAACAGTCGCAACCAATTCACCATTCAAATCATCAGTAACCTTAATTACAACCACAAATTCCTTAGCATCATAACTCATACCACCAGCATTTAGATCTTTTTCCTTAACTGTATATGTATAAGTACCAACTTCTTCAAAGAATACTGGACTAAATGCAAACTTACCATCTTTATTAACAACTGTTTGTTTTAAAGTACCTTCTTCATCATACAATTCAAATGCAAATTCACCATTAATCATATGACGACCAGTAAGTTTCTTATTACCTTCAATTACAATACCATCACTATCAGTTGGAGTATATGTATTAGCAAACGCTACTTTATCAGCACTTTCACTAACCGCACCATTATCAGTGATAGATACTTTTGTAATTGTTGTATTTTCAATCTTCGTTGTACCATTACCTTCATCAACGATCACAATCTTCACTTGATAGTATGATGAATCATAAGATACACCACCCTTATTACCTTCTACTTCTTTAATTACATAGTAGTAAGTACCAGGATATTTAGATAATCCAGTAAATTCAACTTTACCAGCTTTATCATTCTTAACTGTTTGAACTAGTTGAGCATTTTCATAAGAACTATTTGTTTCATATAATTCGAAACTGAATTCACCAGCATTCATTTCACGACCAGTTAAAGTCTTAACTGCTTCAAATGAGAATGTATCTGGATAAATTGTATATGTATTATTGAACGCTACCACTGTTGCATTACTATTGATAATCGCAACACTTGAATATAACTTACCATCATATCCATCAGTAACTTTCACTTCAATTACATATTCAGTTTCATCATATGTAATACCACCTAATTCACCAGCTTTTTCTTTAACTACATAATAATGAGTTCCAACTTCACTATATTCCATTGTAGAGAATGTAAATGCTGTAGCAGTATTAGTTACAGTTTCTTTTAATTCTCCAGCAACATATTGTTTAGTTTCTGCATCATAAGTAGCACTATATAATTCGAATTCGAATTCACCATTTGCTAGTGGACGTCCACTTAAAGACTTCGTACCTCTAATTGTTGCATATGCCTTAGAAGAATCTAATACTTCATAAGTATTAACAAACTCAATTGCATCAACCTTAGAATCACCA
>JAFZDT010000090.1 GCA_017561055.1 Erysipelotrichaceae bacterium | reverse complement strand
TCATTTAAGTCATTCCATACTTTAACAACAGTTGCAGTTGTTTCTTCTGGAGTATGAGTATTTGTTAATGTTGTTACTGTTCCATTAACACTTGTATCTGTTAATTTGTAACCAGCTACTTCATCTTCAACCCATGTATAAACGATTTCTACACCATTTGCATATTTTGGAAGGCCTGGTACTGTATTTGTCCAGTTATTTCCTTCATGTAATTCAACTTGTGTACCATCACTTAATGTCACAGTTAAACTAGATGGACGAATACCATCTTGATTTTCGTTATCATTCCATACTTTCTTAACAGTAGCTTCTGTTTCTTCTGGAGTGTGTGTATTTGTTAATGTTGTTACTGTTCCATTAACACTTGTATCTGTTAATTTGTAGCCAGCAACATTTTCTTCTGTCCATGTATATGCAATCTTATTTCCATCAGCATCATATACTGGTAGATCTTTTACAGTTGCAGTCCATTTATTTCCTTCATTTAATGTAACTTCTGTTCCATCACTTAAAGTAACTTTTAATTCAGTTGGACGAATGCCATCTTGGTTTTCAGCATCATTCCATACTTTCTTAACAGTCGCTTCAATTAAATATTCATTTGTAAATGTAATATTGTTAACAGCTTCACCATCAGCATTTACAATTGTAACTTCCTTAACTAATTGTGCATTAGCATCTCTAGTTAATGTAACAGTTACATGATATTCTTGTTCATCATAACGAATAGCATCAATATTACCAGCAACTTCTTTAATTACATAGTAATGAGAACCTGGTTCATAATAAGTAATTGCATCAAATGCAAATTCTTTAGTTGCACTAGCAAAATCAATTACTTGTGTATCAACTAATTGACCGTTTTCAAAATTAGCATCTGTTACATATAATTCAAAACTGAATGCATCGCCTTCTTGCCATTCACGTCCAATTAATTCTTTATTACCAGTAATTACATGAGTTTCTTCATCATAAATGTTATTGAAATTAATTTCAGCACTATCACTTACAACAAAGTTACCATTATCAACTTTTACTTGTGTTGCTAATGTACCATCTAAGTTATCAAACACTTTAACTACAATGTTATGAATTGTTGAATCATAAACCATACCAGTTAATGGATTTGTTGGAATTACTTCTTTTAATACATACTCATGTTCACCTAAAGAATCTATGTTGAACACTAATTCAATTGAAGTATTACCTTCATTTGTTGTCGCATCAGAAGTCGCAACTAAACGTCCATTATTATCATACAATTCGAAAGTATAACCATCTTTACCAATTGTAGTTGTTGTATTATTTGTAATTTCTTTATTAATATTTAATACAATTTCCGCACTTCCACTTGGTGCATATGTATTTGTAAATGAAACTACAACACCAAAACTATCATTTTCTTTTGCAATAGTTGCATTTGTGCTTACTACATCAGCGATTTCTAATTTTCCATCTAAGTCAGCATCAGCTACAACTACATCAAAGTTATAAACTGTAGAGTCATAAGTAACGCCATTAATTGTCTTACCAGCATTTACCTCAACTACACGATAGTAATATGTTCCAACTTCAGCAAATTCAATTGCAGCCACTGTATTGTTGAAATTGAATGTCTTATCTTCACTATTTACTTTATCTTTATCACCATCAACAACAGCGATTGTATTCCATTGACTACCATCAAATGATTGTAATACATATTGGAATTCATCTGTTGCCAACCAATCACGACCTGTTAATGTTTTATTACCTTCAACAGTCATATTTACAGGATTTACTTTTCCTGGTGCATATGTATTTACAACAGTTGCAGTAATCCCGTCTTTAGTTACACTACCACTTAAGTTAACACTTGAAGTTGTATTCATTGTAAAGCCAGCTGGTAAATTTGTTTCAGTAACAACATATCCATCACCTTCATCTAATACGAAAGTAACAGATTCACCATCTTTTAATACCACTTGAACAACACCATCAGCATTAGCAGTAACAGTTTTTCCACCAACTAATTCAATTGTTCTTCCAGCATATTTAGCGCCTAAATCTACAAGGATTGTAAATTCTTTATTAGCAGCTAATTGTTCATTTACATCGAATGGGTAAACTACTTCTTTTTCAACTGTTAATGTACCTTCAACAGTTAAAGCATTTTCAAAAACAACATTATCAAAAACATTGTTCTTAGTTGTGCCAGTTGCATCATAAGGTGCATTTAAGCTTTGTGTTAAGCCATTAACTGTCGCAATCTTCAATGAATAATCTTCATTATATTTTTCAGTAACTGTATACACTGCATCTTCAGGTAAATCCATGATATATGCATGTTCACCTTCAAGTAATGTAACAGTAATTTTACCATTTGATGGAGTTACTTCATAAACATCATATGCAGCACCATCTTTATGGAAACGAGCCACTTCTAATTCTTTAGTAATAGCCGCACCAGTTTCATCTTTTAAATCAATAACGAAATCAAAAGATGTATTTGTATTAGCAGCAACATTTTCAATAACCTTGCTTAATTTAATACCTGTCTTAGGTTCAATAGTTACTCGACCATTGTTACCTAAATATGTTTTTGATGAATACTCACTAGTATCATCTTTATAAATCACAGGATAATTGTAATATCCTAGTGAATCAGTAACGTTAGCTTCATCTCCATATTTTTCTGTTGTTCCAGCAGCAGCCAAACGACTAAATGCTGTTCCCTTTGGAAGATAAATATAACCTTCTTCATCAACTTCATATACAGAATCAACTAATTTACTAGCACTAATTTCAGAATTCCAACGAATTAAATCTACAGTTCCATTACTATTCTTATTAAAGTGAACTGATTCATAATAATATTTTTGACCAGAACTAATAGTTTTTACTTTTTGACCACTAGCATTTAATACATAAGTATCTTTTGTATAGTAATAACGTTCATTTTCTAATGATGGTTCAAACACCATTTCAGTTGCCTTGTCACTATCAGCACCAGTTTTCTTATCTACTTCATTATAATTAAATAAGTTAGTATAGAATGTATAATCTTTATCACTATTAATAAATTCATAGTTAGGATCTACAATTTCTGAAATGTTATATTCATTAATATCAGAATGAACACCTACTTCATAAACCAAACGTAAAGGTTCAGCTTCAATAACATTCATTTTAATATTTGTTGCATTTTCATATGAGTTTCCATCAAATGAAACTTCATATTCAATAACTGGAATCAATGATGCAGGAACTTTCCAAATCATTGTTTGTTGTCCAGTTGTGATATCTTCAAGAACTTGAACAACAATATATGCCATATCTGTTAAGCTGAAAGTTTCTTCAGAACCTACTGCTCCATAGAATCCATAGTCAGTAACTCTATATTTTGCCCCAGCATGAGTTGCATCTTCATCACCATTCCATACAGCAACGAATTTGCCATTAGCATCCGCAAACCAGCACATATAGTTACTATAATCAGTATCACTTGTATAACTTACATGACCTTGTAAAATAGCTTGTCTTAAAGCTTCTTTCGCTTGATCTTCTGTACATCCCAAACGATTTTGAATAACTTTAATCATATCTTTTCCATCATCATCCAAGTTATTCATATTTCCAGTAGAAATATTTCCGAAAATGTTATCTCTAATAAACGCTTTCGCAAACGCACTACCACTATATAATTTTCTAGCCTCACCAGTACCAGAAATTAATCCTTTAATATCTTTAACTTCCATGTACTCACCAATTTGATCAGTAAATGTCATGAAACCATCCATATTATAATTCTTAGATTCAGCTAATGTTGGATAATATTTAGATTGTAAAACGATTTCAGAAACGATTTCATTGAATGCATTAATTAATCCTGTCGCATCATTAGCACCGAAATATTTATTTACATAGTCTTTTGTTTTAACTATCTCATCACGTTTTTTAACATCAGTATAATTATATCTTCCTTCATTAAGTCTTACTGTTGCACCATTCTTTGCAGGTAAAAATAATTCCCAGTAACTATCAATTTCCTCAGTAGAAAAATCTGGATTTAAAACACTTTGAGCAATATCACTAGTGCCCACACCTAATCCCAATGTATAGAATAAAGCAGTATTGTTATAATGAGCAGCCATTTTCTCTTTAACCCAAGATGCTGTTAATTGTGTAAGGAATCCGTTACGATTATTTGCACTATTGGCAGTAGTACCATCTGAAATATCATCATTGTAATCTTCAACTTCATTATATTCTAAAGTAGTAAAAGTTGGAGCACCATCAGTCATTAGTACCATTACAGGCATGCGTTTTGTGCCGGCTAAAATACCACTTTGAACAACAGTATCCTTTACATTTCCAAATTGCGTCCAAGCTTGATACATACCAGCTTGCATGTAAGTACCACCACCGATAGCTACATCTTCATCAACTTCATCACCGTCACTATTTTTAACAACCAAATTTTCATTTGTTTCGGTAATAGTGAAGTTTGTATAATTATTTTTAATATAATTTTCCCAACTTGTATAATATGGCTTATTATTTCTAACTGTACTCCAATCAAGAGAAACTCCTTCAGGGAGACAACCAGCTAAATATTTTCTTAATACATTATTTCTACCAGTATTATTGTATTGGTTATTATACTCCGTTTGGAAATTAGTCCAATTGACATTAGAATAATCCGCTACCACTTGTTTAGTTGTTGTTGTAACAGTTCTTACAGTTTGAATTGTTCCATAGTTTGTACTACCACTACGTCTAAAGTCAATTAATTCAATATATTCAGGATAATCATCATCTGTAGTATTATTTGTTTCATTGTTATTAATACTTGTTGTTGTATAACGATCCAATGGTAATAACACACTAGCATCTGTATCATATACAGCAATACCAACACGGTTTTCATTGTTTAATTTTAACAATTTATCCATAGCTGCATTTACAGCTTTAACCATTGCATACATATTATCTTCAGTCATACTGTTAGATAAATCTAGTACAAGCATAGTATCAGTAGGAATAGTAGAATATCCAACTACTTCACGGTTAGCAGAAACTGCAGATAATTCAACTAAGAAATTACTATCATCTGTTAATTGAACACCTTCTGCACTTAATACTGCATTTGGAGATGTTAAAACCGTTTTATCACTCCATACATACCCAGCATTCCCTGTAGAAATAGTTCCAGCTGTTTGTGTATTGTTAATAAAATGGTTACGCCATTCTTCTGATGTGTCCGTATCTGCAACTTTACTATTAGGAACAACATCCAACGCACTTACCTTAGTAAACGCTGAAGTTTCCACAACAGAGAAAGCTAACAATAACGCCAACGCACCTTTAAATATCCTTGTCATTAAATTCTTCTTCATACTATATCCTCCTCATGCATTTCGTCTTACATGTAAATTCTCTTATAACGCCAAAAAACCACTTTTCATTTTCTTGTTTTTTTTACTGAAAAGTGTTGATATTTTACTTCTTTTGCCCCTTTTTTGTGGCCAAAATATAAAAACCGGCCACAACAAAAAGAATGTTGCAACCGGTCGATCATACATTTCTGTTTAGATACCTGGCTTTGCGTCCCTACCTTTCGGTAGGTTTGCCCACTTTATATATACCATTTGTCACGTATTTTTTCAATGAAATTCATGAAAAATCTATGTAAAATTATTCATTTTTACCGTACTTTTGTATAGTGAAAAAGTTCACAAAATTTTAGCGTAAAAATAACAAAAAATCATAGTTTTTCACTATGATTTTTGTTGTAATTTCCATTCTTTTTTATTCTCTAACATGCGCTCATCCGCAATCATAAACAACTCATTTAACGTAATATTTTCAAATTCTGATGTTATAGCAGAACCTGTCGCAAACGATATACTTTGCGGTTGTTTTAATTTATTATAGGTGTCAACACCCGCTTGAATATTGTGTACATATTTATCAATAATTTCTTGCGTACAATCTTCTATCATAATAACAAATTCATCACCACCCCATCGACAAAGATGATAGTGAAGCGGAAGAATACTTTTCATAATATGAGCTAGTCGATAGATAATTACATCACCAGCATCATGACCAAAATTATCATTAATATACTTTAAGTTATTAATATCGATAACCACAATACCAATTGGTTTATCACTCTTCGTACTCTTTAACAAAGACTCCCATCTACGTTTATTCATCAATCCTGTTAACGGATCCACATTCGCTTTATAATTCATTTCACGAATATTGTTATAGAATTGATACAACGCATGTAACAAGAATGCTGATAAAGTAAAAACCATACCAACCGTATCTTTTGTTGTATAGAACAATAATAAATCAAGTAACGTTCCCACTGTTAAAGAAATCACCATAATCAATGTTGGATGAATAAAATCTTTACGAATAAAATAATCTTTATAATGTATGATATTCAATACAATCGCAACAATCGTTAAAATCATAACAATATGCGCTAAATAAATATTCGCACGCAAATCTTGTATACCAAATACTTGGCAACCAAATGCATATATCGCAACCGCAATAGCTACAAATAAAACAAAATCTAAAACCTTTGTTTCCTTTTCCTTTAAATCTGTTTTAAAGTGGAAAATAATCGGTGGACAAACCAAAAACAACAATCCATTTGCTACATACCCCATAGCCAAGAAATTATCGAATAACATACTAGTAAAACGTAAGTCCATAAGTCTCCAAACACCAAGAATTATTGACACTATACCCAAATATAGACCATTTATATTCTTAAAATTCTTAGAGAAATACGCATACAAATGATAACCCAAAATAATAACACCAACAATAATCGCCAATGTTGCCAAAGACATATCCATCAATTCTAATTTCAACTCATTCAATAACATGTCATATAAAGTACCATATTCAAATTCAACTGAATAATTAATTACCGAATCATATACTGGAGTTAAAATTACGCGAATCTCTTTACCCTCATCTTTCGGATAAAGATGCACATTGGTCCAAACACTACTAATTGAATCACCAAACATATTCTCTTTATCGGTATGAATACTATAAACCAATTCACCATCAATAAACACATCTACATAGTGATGAGATGTATAGAAACGAAGACACTTCTCTGTCATTTCAGTAGTTTCAATCATCCAACTATATACTTTACGAATATTTGCCGGAGCCGTATCATCATGAATATAATCTAGATTATAGTCTTCAATGGTAGTTACCCCATCTATATTTCTAGGATTATACACATTTACATCTTCATTTACACCCATATGAATAAAAAGAGCAACAAAACAAACATTGACTATAATATAACACCATAACAAGATTTTCTTACTATTCAATTTTGCCATACCATCACCCTTTCTATACAAAAACCGACCCTAAGGTCGGCTTAAAGTTAATCATCCAAACAATCTATAATTTCCAAGATACGATTCAAATCATTCACATCAACATACTTAATGCGAATCTCAGAATCCGTAACCTTAACCGTAGTTTGTAAGCGATCTTGCATAATACGTTGTACATTCAACAATCCTGTATCAACCAACACTTCAGACTTCGCCTTTTCAAACTCTGGCTTCTTCATTTGTTTAACAAGTTTTTCCACTTGTCTTACAGACAATCCTTCTTTTTGAATCTTATACGCCAACTCTAACATTTCTTGTTCAGAATCCAATGTAATCAAAGGTCTAACTTGCCCCATAGATAACACCTTATCTGAAACCATTAATTGAATTTCCTTAGGCAATTTTAATAAACGCAATAAGTTCGCAACATGTTCACGAGACTTACCAACACGCTTCGCCAATTGCTCTTGAGTATAACCCAACTTCTTAATTAATTGTTCATATGATGCAGCTTCTTCAATTGCTGTTAAATCTTCACGTTGAATATTTTCAAGCAAAGAAATCTCCATCATTTGTTCATCAGTAAACTCTTTAATGATAGCTGGAATCTTTTCTAAATTCGCCATCTTCGCAGCACGCAAACGACGTTCTCCAGCAATCAATACATAATTAGAATCCATCTCTTTAACTAAGATAGGAGTAAACACACCATGTTCACGAATAGATTCTGCTAATTCTTCTAATGCTTTAGGATCAAATTCTTTTCTAGGTTGATATGGATTCGCCACAATTTTATCCACTAAAATATCTGTAGCACCACCATGGTTTTGTGCATCATTTTGAATAGACTCAATCGCAAACGACAAATCATCACCAAAAATCGCACCTAAACCAGTACCCAAACGTTTTTCATTCTTCATCTACATACCTCCTAAGAATTTTTAGCAATGACTTCTTTTGCTAATAAGGCATAAGCCTTAGCACCCTCTGAATATACATCATGCTCAAAAATAGACTTTCCAACAGAAGGAGACTCAGACAACTTAACATTTCTAGGAATATATACTTTATAGACACTATCTTTAAAATACTTACGAACTTCAGATTGCACCTCAAAACTCAACTTTGTACGCGCATCAAACATTGTTAATAAAACACCTTCAATAAATAAATCATTATTAAATAACTTCTTAACTAAACGAATTGTAGCCAACAATTGAGTTAACCCTTCCAATGCATAATATTCACATTGAACAGGAATAATTACAGAATCCGCAGCCGTTAAAGCATTCGTATTTAACAAACCTAAAGAAGGAGGACAATCAAGAATGATAAAATCATAATCATTTTTAACCTTATCCAACTTAGACTACAACAAACGTTCTCTTCCCACTTTATACTCTACCATCTCTAAATCTGCACCAGACAAATCAATCGTAGAAGGAATCAAATCCATAGGTGGACGAGTTAACTTCTTAACACAATCTCCAACTTCTTTATCACGCAATATTAAATCATATGAACTATATGTAATATTTTTTCTTTCACCTAAACCTTGTGTAGCATTCGCCTGAGGATCAAAATCAACAAGCAACACTTTTTTATGGCAATATGCTAATCCAGCAGCTAAATTAACACTCGTAGTCGTTTTTCCAACGCCACCCTTTTGGTTGGCAACCGCTATGATCTTACCCATTCTATTCACTTCCTTTGCAATTTATTTTAACACACTTCCTATTACTTTTTGATACGAATTGTAATCACATATTCATTTTCTTTATCATCTTCTTTATAAGATACTTCCATATTCGTTTTTTCAATTAAACCAATCGCCTGTAAAATCGTATTTCTAGCAATTTGCACATTTCTAGAAAACCCTTTTCCTTTAACTTTAATCTTACGCTTCTTCTCAGGTTTAAAAGTTTCTTGCACAAACAACTCAGTTTGTTGCACAGTATAATTATTATTCGTAATTTCTTGTAATGCTCTTCTTTGTTGATCACTTGTTAGTGAAAGCAAAGCTCTTGCATGTCTTTCACTAATATTTCTAGAAATTACTTCATTTTGCACTTCTTCTGTTAAATTAATCAAACGAATCTTATTGGCAATTGTTGATTGTTTTTTACCAACTTTTTTAGCCAATTCTTCTTGTGTTAAATTATTTAAACGCATCATTTGAATATACGCTTTCGCCTCTTCAATCGCATTCAAATCTTCACGCTGAATATTTTCAACCAACGCCATCGTTGCTGTTTGCATTTCATTTGCTTCCATAATACGACAAGGAACTGTTTCTAACCCTGCCATACGACACGCTCTAAAACGACGTTCACCAGCAATAATTTCATAACCATTATATACTTCACGAACCACAATCGGCTGTAACAAGCCATTCTCCTGAATCGATAATGACAACTCTTCTAACGCCGCTAATTCAAACTCCAATCTTGGTTGATATGGATTTGGATGAATTAACGAAATATCTAAATCAACTGTATTCATACTTCCTCCTATAAAGGGTTCTTCTTTATTTTCGCATACATTCTAGGATAACCCTTAGGTGTTTCTTTCACTTTCTTATATAAGATATTCACACGATTAGCCCCATCAGACAAACACACAATATCCTCTTTCTCAAACTTCGCTCCCAAAACAGACATAGCCTTAGTCGCCTCTTGCTTTTCCTCTAAACCATTTGCACCCTTCATCGTCGCAAAATATCCATTCACTTTTACTAATGGTACACACAATTCAGATAATACACGCAAATTCGCAACCGCTCTAGCAGTCACAATATCATAACGTTGCAAACTATTTTTCGCTACATCTTCCGCTCTTTCATTTAAAATCGTTACATTTTCTAACTGTAATTCTTTACACAATTCACGTAGGAACACGCAACGTTTTCCTAATGGTTCAATAATTGTAACTTGCAATTGTGGAAATGCAATCTTACAAGGAATACTAGGGAAACCAGCCCCAGCCCCAACATCACACAAACTACCTTCAAGTTTTACAAGACGGTGAAGCAACAAGCAATCATAAAAATGCTTTTCATAAATTTCTTCTAATGCTGTAATTGCTGTTAAATTCATTTTTTCATTCCATTCAACTAGCAATCTCGCATAATCTGCAAATTGTTGAATTTGACGCTCACTTAGCACAATACCCTCTTGAGCTAATTTTTCTATAAATTGTTTTTCAGTCATAACTTCACCTCTGCCCTTTAATTATAAGCGAATATATCCTTTAAATAAATACTTGACATCATTATTTAGTGTTATAATAAAGAAAAGAAAGACGAGGAATTACTCAATGGAAAAATTAAACGTTACAATGAAAGACTATATTTTAGAAACTCCAGAAACAGTTCTTAAAAATATTGAGAACTCTTCTGCACTAACAAACGATTTAGTACATGAATTTCTAAAAAAACCATATAGTCGTATTATTATTGTTGCTTCTGGTTCTAGTTGTAATGCATCACACATGGCTAGACTATTTATGATGAAACAATTAAATATGGAAGTTAAAATTGTTACACCATTCACTTTCACAAACTATGAACACAACATCAACAAAGACGAAGACTTCGTTATGTGTATTTCACAAAGCGGATGCAGTACAAACACAATTAAAGCATTACGCAAATGTAGAGAACTTGGTATCCCTGCTATCGGATTAACTGGAAATGTAAACAGCGATTTCAAAACAGAAGCAGACTTAGTTGTTGATTATGGTGTTGGTATTGAATTAGTTGGTTATGTAACAAAAGGTGTTGTTACTTTAGCATTATTCTTAATGCTATTCGCATTAGAAGCAAATATCGACATTAAATTAAAAGACCGTATCATGATTGAAAAAGACATGAAAAAAGCCATGACAGCACACGCTGAAATGGTTGCTGCATTTGATGTACTTTATAATAAACATCGCAAAGCATTTACTAGTATGACAAATTTATATACTGTAGGCTGTGGCGCAAACATGGGTACAGTTATGGAAGGTGCTTTAAAAGTTGGAGAAACCGTTCACGTTCCATCTTGCTGCTATGAAGTAGATGAATATATCCATGGACCAAACTTACAATTAACACCTAACTACACCGTTATTTTTGTAGATGGTGGTGATGAAGCTGGTAAACGTGCTGTACAAGCATATCATGCTACACGCACAGTAACTGATCGTTGTTTCATTATTACAAATGATCCAACAGTAGATGAAGATCATGCAATCCGTATTCCATCATGTGTAGATGAACTATTAACACCATTACACCATGTAGTATTCTTCCAATTACTAGCGCATACAGTATCTACAGAATTACGTACAATGCCTAGACATCCATTATTTGCAGAATACTTCCATACTAAGATTGATAATAAATCTGAAAACTATGTAGATCATCATAAAGAATTGTTTGAACATTAATTTTTAAAAGGGATAGAAACTTACGTTTCCATCCCTTTTTTAGTAAATAGTGTAAAAATAGTGAAATTTACTTCCCGTATTCTTCTAACACTTTCATTAATTCTTGTTTAGCCTCTACCGTAACTGTATCCGTAAACTTTTCATATGTAATAAAATTATCATTGATACCCGTAATATATGGAGAAGCACCATTAGAATAAGCCACTAAAGCACTACGTGTAATATCCATGCAATCAATATAACTTGAGAATGCTTCATTTGGCATAAATACCAAAGTATTCTTTCCTAAATCTAACTTAGACACCATCACTTGTTTATCCAATGTTTCCAAATGCTTAGATAAAGCTTCACGCATAATCACACCTTCATTAATTGTAAATAACTCACGTTCAGATAAATTCGCTGGAATATTTGATAAATCAATTGGATGGAATTCATGTGTCATTGGTACATATGTACAAGCATATGCAAATTGATTCAATGGATGATATTCCTTATCTTTTTTCATTAATCGATCAATCTCTGCTACCATATGATTACCCAATGTAATCACAGATGCATAATCTTGTGATGAACGAGTAAAACGTGTAGACACATCACCTGCAGCACCTTGCAAGAATGTGAAATACGTATTTGGATACAATCTTCTAAGTTCTTGTAACACATATCCAGGATACTCACTTGTAAAATATGGAGTTTCCCCATGATGAATCGTTGGATGACAATTATGAACAATCATTTGTACCAATGGTTGTCTATCATGATAAATAGTAAACAATTGCAATAATACATTCGCTTTATGATTGGAAATACGACTTGTTCCCACTTTCTCAAATGGCACACATTGATAACTAATTTCTAAGTTATCATATTCCGTAAATTGTAAATACTCAATAGCATAAACCACCTTTTCAATAAACTCACCTTGATAACGATGGTCTTTTGTTTCTGCACCAAAATGTGTATGCGTTGCACACAATGTCACATGTACTTTCTTCTCTGTTTTTTGTTGTAAAATATGTTCTAAACTATCTTGCATACTAATTGGAAAACCAATGGTATCTCCAGAAATCAAATATACAATTTCACCCTCATTTTCAAACGCTACAATTCTTGCATGCAAATCATCATGGAAATTATATATTGGTTTTACTTGGTATAAAAATCCTTCTTGTCTTGTTGGTTTATTGGGATTAATACAAATTGTTGAATAGGCTAATTTCATAGGGTCAATCTCCTTTATTTACAGTTCAATTATAGAAAAAAATGGACAAATTGTCCATTTTACATCACACCAAATGCCCCAGCAATAAACGCTAATACACAAACTATCAATATTGTTTTTAATGGAGTTATTTTTCTGATTTTAATTAACCAATAACACAAACCCGTCAAACAAATCGGAATCAAATACGGCAACATTGCATCCAATCCACCTTGTATTTGACCAGCTGTAGTACTAATTACATTTCCTTGCGCATCCAATAATTCCGTTGCCAAGAAACTTTCTTTAATCGTTAATCCCGATAAGATAGATGGTACAAAACCACCCACTACTGTAATTCCCAATACACTAGCTGCTATTTGTAAACGATCTAAAGCATTCATATTCCCTACATCAGATATTACATTCACACCTTGGTTATATCCATATTTAAACAATGGAAAACGGATAATCCATAAGATAATTTGTGGTAAAGTTAAAATCAAGATAGATAAAGGATTACCATCCGCTGCCATAGATGCTGCTAAAATAGAGAATGTCGGACCAATCAACACAGCTGATATCGTATCACCAATACCCGCCAAAGGACCCATTAACGCTACTTTTAAACTATCTCCCATTTCTGTTTGATAGCTTTCTTCCAAAGCACAATCTGCACCAATAATTAACGCAGAAGCCCCTGGATGGGTATTATAAAATTGCATATGTCTTTCTAATTCACGACATTGACTTTTTTCTTCAGTATACAATTCTTTAATCGCTGGAACCATAGAATATGCATAACCTGCCGCTTGCATACGTTCATAATTCCAACACCACTGCAAAGCTATATTATGACGCAAAGCCACTGAACGTAATGCCTTTTCACTTAATTTCTTATTGGTTCTAGACATTTGTACTTCCTCCAGTATTTCGAATATACAATGCTCCGCAAGCAATACCTAAAATCGCAATTCCAATCGTTCCCACTTGCATATACGCAAACAACGCATACCCAAATAACATAAATGGCCAATACTTTTTAATATCCATATACGATAACAGCAATGAGAACCCTACTGCTGGTAATGCTTTACCAACCACTCGTAATCCATTAGATATCCATTCAATACTAGTCGCAAAAGACGCAAAACCTTCCAATTGATTGACTAATAAGATACCTAAAAATACCGGAATAAAACGAGATAAACACCAAGGTAATGTTCCCAAAATCGTCCACATTTCAAATTTACGAATATTATTATTTTCCAATGCTTTATCTGCTAAATGTTGAAATACCGTTGTAGATGCTCTTCCTAAAATATCCATTTGTGTCATCAATAAAGACAACGTTACTGCAATTGTTAAACCTACATCATAACTACCTGTATTTTGTGCCACAACTACTCCGAAGATAGATCCTGTCACATAATCTGGAATCGTTGCACCACCATAAGTATAATAACCAACACTCATCAATAAACACGTAGCTCCAATCTCAAATCCTAGTCCTACATCACCTACTACTAATCCTGCAATAACTCCTGATAACAAAGGGGTTCTTACACCAAACCCAGACAAATCTAAAATCATACCAATACCCGACCACAAACCTAATAATATCGCTACTACCATTGTGTTCATCTGTACAACTCCTCCTTATAGAATGTCGTAACTTTCTAATTCAATATACGTATCCACCTCACATATTATTCCCATAAAAAAGACTTAAGAAATCTTAAGTCTTAATGTATACCTAAAAATGTCATTATCTTCAAATCTTTTATTTATATTTCCTTGAAATTTAAATATATTCAATCGGTAATGCAATAACATTTTCAGATAGATATATTTTTTTATCATATTGACACAAGATAATTCCAGGCTGTCTTTCTTTATTTGGAATATTATCTAGTGCAGTAAAATGTTTTCCCATTGCCTTAGTTGGATTTCCAGTCATTTTTATTTCAATAGGATAAAGTTTTCCATCTTCTTCAATTACAACATCTATCTCTCTTTGATCACGATCCCTATAGAAATAAATTGATGAAATCGTTTTACCAGCATTTAAATGACTTTTTAAAATTTCTGATACAATAAAGTTTTCATAAATATTTCCTGCTTGCGCTCCTGCTCTTGTCGTTTCTGCACTTGTCCATCTTGCAAGATAACAAACCAATCCTGAATCATAGAAATATACTTTAGGTGTTTTAACAACTCTTTTCAGAATGTTATTTGAATATGGTTCTAGAAGATAAATTATGCCTGAAGTTTGTAAAATAGATAACCATCTTTTGATTGTATCCGCACTTACTTCAACTTCGTTTGCGATAGAATTAACATTAAGCAATTCACCACAACGAACAGCTAAAGCAGTTAAAAACTTTATAAATTTTAGTTCATCAGATATATTGATTATCTGCCTAACATCTTTTTCTATATATGTTTTTACATAAGATGAATAATATCGTTCCCAATTCATATTTTCATCTTGTAGTTCAGGCATTGATCCCCTATGAATGGTTTCCCATAAACGTGAATAGTCTACTAATTCTTTTTTTCTTTCGTTAACATATTCTTCATTAGGTATAAATGGTTTGTTGAAAGATACCTTGTGAATTTCTCTTAAAGACAATCCTTCCAATTCAATAATTGCCATTCTTCCTGCTAAAGTTTCACTAACACCTTTCATTAGTTCAAATGCTTGTGAACCCGTTAATGCAAATGTGCCTTTTTTCTTTTCCTTGTCCACATGCATCTTTAAATATCTAAATATTTGAGGAGCATATTGAACTTCATCAATTATCAAAGGTGGCTCATTATTTTTTAAGAAAAGATTTGTTTCTTCTACTGCCTCAGTTAAAATAATTGGATCATCAAAAGTAATATAGTTAAAGTCTTTACAAACATACTGAAGCAAAGTTGTTTTTCCGATTTGTCTTGGTCCAGTAACAAGCACTACAGGAAATTGTTCAACACACTCTTCAATAACAGATTCCATATGTCTTTTAATATACATAAAAACACCTCACTTTTCGGCTAATCCAAGATACAATCTTATTATAGCCGAATAAATATACATTATCAATATTTATATAATTAACTTAAAACTCTCTATTTTAACCATTAAAAATTTAATTTTTTCTACCATTACATAAAAAACTTGAGAATCATCTCAAGTCTTATTTAGGTTCTACTAAAGTTAATTGTACTTTACCTCTTTCATGATCTACACTTAAAATCCATACTGGAAGAATGTCCCCAACTCGAACAACTTCACTTGGATGTTTAATACGAGTCGGACTCATTTTAGAGATATGTGCTAATGCATCATTTTTTAATCCAATATCAATGAATGCTCCAAAATCAACTACATTACGAACCACACCTTCTAATTCCATTCCAACTACTAAATCATCAATAGTTAAAATTTCTTTCTTTAGTAATGGCCCTACACACTCATCACGATAGTCACGTAATGGTTGACGTAAAGCATTGACTACATCTTCTAATGTATATATATCGGTATTGTATTTTGTAGCCATTGTTTCCATATCAAAATTAGAGAAAGCTTGTAGACATTTATCACTACCCAATTCTAATACAGCTACTTGTTTATCATTTAAAAGTTGATATGCTAGTGGATAACTTTCTGGGTGGATAGAAGTTCTATCTAAACCATTCTTACCATCTTCAATACGCAAGAAACCAATAGCTTGTTGATAGGATTTCGCGCCCAAACGAGGAACAGACTTTAATTGTTCACGTTCAGTAAATAAACCATTCTCATTACGATAATTTACAATCGCTTTAGCACTTGCTTTGGTTAAACCAGAAATATGATACAACAACTGTTCACTTGCTGTATTTACATTTACACCTACACGGTTTACTGCTTTAGATACCACGAAATCCAAACGTTCTGTTAAACGAGCTTGGGGTAAATCATGTTGATATTGTCCTACACCAATGGATTTTGGATCAATTTTAATCAATTCTGCTAATGGGTCTAAAATACGTCTAGCAATAGATACTGCAGAACGTTTTTCAACCGTTAATTCAGGGAACTCTTGTTTCGCAAGTTCACTAGCCGAGTATACAGAAGCACCCGCTTCAGATACCATCGTATATGCTACATCTAAATTATGTTCACGAATGATATTCGCAATAAACGTTTCAGATTCTCTAGATGCTGTACCATTACCAATCGCAATAATATCCACTGGATATTTACGCAAGTATTGTAAAACAATTTCTTTCGCTTCTTTTACTTTCTTCACTGGTTCATGTGGATAAATAACATCAATCGCAATCAATTTACCAGTACCATCAATTAAAGCTAATTTACATCCAGTTCTAAAAGCTGGGTCTAAACCAAGAATCATTTTATTCTTCATTGGTGTTTGTAATAATAGTTTTTCCACATTCAACGCAAAGATATCAATCGATTGTTCATGTGCTTTATCTAACATTTCTTTACGAATTTCATTTTCTACTGATGGGAAAACTAAACGCTTCAATCCATCCTCAATAGCTTCGAAAATATAAACATTTGCACAAGATTCTTTCTTACGAGTATAACGACGCTTTGTCCACTCTACTTGATATTGTTTATCAAATTCAATCGATACTTTTAACACCTTTTCATTTTCAGCTCTTTGAATTGCCATAACTCTATGAGGCGCAATATATTTCGCTTTTTCTTGGTAATCATAATACATTTGATATACCTTTTCCGTATCTTCATGATTCTTTTTCGCTACCGTTTTAATCGTTCCATAATCACCCATAGCACTACGAACTTTCTTACGAACTTCCGCATCATCACTAATGATTTCCGCAATAATATCCTTAGCACCTTGAATCGCATCTTCTACTGAAGTAACTTGTTCATTAAGATACTTTTGTGCTTCTTGTTCTACATTGCCTTCTTTAGGCAATGTTAACATCCACTTCGCAAATGGTTCTAACCCCTTCGCAATCGCATCCGTAGCTCTTGTTTTACGTTTTTCTTGATATGGACGATATAAATCATCAACTTCAGACAATTTAGTACAAGCTAAAATTTGTCCTTTTAACTCTTCTGTTAATTTCCCTTTTGTTTCAATATTACGAATAACATCTTCTTTTCGTTTTTCTAACTTTAATTCATATTCATACACTTCTTGAATGGTACGAATTTGTTCTTCATCCAATCCCTTTGTCATCTCTTTACGATAACGTGCAATAAAAGGAACAGTATTTCCTTCTTCTAATAATTTCAATGTATTCTCTACTTGAGATACTTGAATATGTAAACGCTCAGCTATATCTTTTGTATGTTCCATAACCTTGCCTCCTTTTCCCGTGAGTTTAATTATATCATTCACAAAAAAATAGACAAGTTGTAAACCTGTCTATTCACCTAATACTTCTTTTACTTTTGATAGTTCAATTTTCATTTGTTGTTTTACCTCTGTTTTTGGATAAAACATAGAATAATAACGATACAAAGCAATACCACCAAAATGTTCTTTATCTTGTACATACTCAATTTGTCGAGATAAGATATCCACATTTTCTTGCCACTCATATTTTCCACCTTTGGCATAAGTATCTTCTTCCCCAACTTTATAAGCTGCTAAACCATATACTAATCGAACTTTATTACCAACCAATTCTTCCCATTGATCGACAACTTCTTTAAAAGGCATAGCACCATTTTCAAAGCCAAAATATACCTGTGGAATCATGACATCACAATAACCATTTTCTTGGGTCCATTTTAACACATCCGCATAATACGAATTATAATTGGTATCAATATTAGCACTTGGACTAATAGAGAACACCATCGAATGATTCACACCCTTAATGGTTTGGTACATCGATGAAACCAGTTGATTGGTCATCTCTCTACGATAATCCGCAACACTTATTTCAGGATATTCTTGAGCATAAACTACATATGTACTTTCATCAAATGCATCTTTCATACCCGCTGGATAGAAATAATCATCTATATGTACACCTGCTAACGAATACTTAGTGCACAACTCTTTTACATAGTTATTTACTAAATCTCTTACATCTTGAGAACCAGGATTTAGATAATAACGATTATCCACAAACATTAAATTTTGTTTTCGTAATTCATTATCATCATACCATTGGCGAACTGGAAATTTGTTGGATACTTGTTCCATTTCAGATTTGGTAAACGAACGCAATGGATTGATCCAAGCTTCCACTTGAATTTGACGCAAGCTTGCTTCAGAAATAATGATTTCCAAAGGATCATAATCAACCGTTTTTCCAATTTTACCACTCACATAACGACTCATTGGATAATACTCTGATTCATATAACGAATCTGTAAACATAGATACATGTGTATAAATACGATTCATACCCAATGATTCTAAATTCGCCATCATAGTTTGGACATTTTGTTGAAATTCACTTTCACTTTTTCCTTTCAACATATCCCCATAATCTACATACGATAACCAAACACCATATGTTTTTGGTGTTGAAGATAAATCCACAAAGATTCTTTCCCAAGAATTACTACAACCACTCAACAAAAGAACCAATAATAGAATCATCAATTTTTTCATGGTTATCACTCCTCGTATAATCTTTCTAGACGGCATATCTTCCGTCATATATTAGTCCTAATTTATAATCATATTGAACAGAGATTATGTAGTTAAGTGCTTTTTACTCCCGCAACCCACTTTGGTGATTGCTAAATTAAGTCTGCAC
>JAFZDT010000089.1 GCA_017561055.1 Erysipelotrichaceae bacterium | reverse complement strand
TCTGCTGAAGCAGTAAAGAGTTCTATGGAAAAGATTTCTGTAGATGGTGTACGTGTAAATGTTATTCGTGCTACTGCTGGTGCAATTAGTGAAGGTGATATCATGTTAGATAGTGCATCTAATGCAGTAATTTATGGATTCAATGTTCGTCCTGATGCAAATATTCGTAAGAAAGCGGAAGAAGAACATGTATCTATTCGTTTACACAACATTATTTATAAAGCTTTAGAAGAAATGGAAATGGCTATGAAGGGTATGTTAGCTCCTGTATTTGAAGAAGTTATTACTGGTCAAGCTGTTGTTCGTACAACATTTAAAGTTTCTAAAGTTGGTACAATTGCTGGATGTATGGTACAAGATGGTTCGATTAAACGTGACTGTGGTGTTCGTTTAATTCGTGACGGTGTTGTAATTTACGAAGGTAAATTGGGTTCATTAAAACGTTTCCAAGATGATGCGAAAGAAGTTTCACAAGGATATGAATGTGGTATTACTATCGAACGTTTCAATGATATTAAAGAAGGAGATATCATTGAAGGATTCGTATCTGAAGAGGTTAAAGATTAATGGCTGTAAAGAAAGAACGTTTAGCAGGAATTATTCGTAGAGAAGTTTCTGATATCATTCAATTTTCTTTAAAAGATCCTAATGTTGGATTTGTTACTGTTACTGATGTAGATGTAACTGGTGATTTATCAATTGCGAAAGTGTATGTTACTTTCTTAGGTAAAAAGGGAAGAGAAAATGATTGCTTAGAACATTTGAAAAAAGCAAAAGGTTTCATTCGTTCTGAATTAGGAAAACGTTTAACAGTTCGTAAGTGTCCAGATTTAATCTTTGTTCTTGATACATCATTAGAAACTGGTAATCGTATTAATGAGTTAATTAATAACATGAAATAAGGATTCATTTTGAATCCTTTTTTTGTTATACTAGTCATGTTTGAGGTGAATTATGGAGAAATTTATTAAAAAGAATAAATCATTATTGCTATATGGAGTAATTGTTTTATTAGTATTAACATTTATTGGACGTTCTTTTTCGGATAGTTTTAATGAATTATTTGATGATTACAATTTAATTACTTTAGATGTTGAAGTAATGTCTATTAAAGAGGAATATGATACGTATGTCATGGTATTTAAAGAATATCCTGATGTAGAGTATACAATTATTACGGATAATTATCATATCGCAAAAAATAATGGATTTGATGATAAAGTAAAAGTTGGAGAAAAGATTACTGTACGTACATTCCCACAATATACTGATTCTTTTACATTAATACCTGTTGTATCTGTAGTTTATAATGATGAAGTGTTATTAAATGAAGAAGAAGGTTATGCAAACTTCTTAAAGATGTTTACTAAGGAATAGATGTTATGAGACGCTTATTTCTAATTTTATTTGTTATAGTGTATGGATTGAATTTGTATTTAATTTCTATACCTAATTTAACCATTTATTTTAATAATAAAGAGGTAAATGTTTCTAAAGCTAATGAAATTATGATTTATTATCATTTGAAAGCTTTAGAATATGATACTAATTTTGACATACATTCTTTTTCTTATACATATGATTACGGAGCAACTGAATTTTCAATTTCTGAAGACAAGAATGGTTTACATAATTGGAAAATTAATTCGGAATTGATAGTTTATGACAATCAAAATGGATCGAAATACAAAGTTGAAAGGGATCATAATACTTTTATTTTCTTAAATAAAATACTTTTTAATATTGATGAATCTATTTGGGAAAAATAAAACACGAAATTAATTTATTTCGTGTTTTTCTTTTTGCTAAAAAGTAATGGATATAGATACATAATCCAGAAAATAGTTAAGAAATAACGAATGAAATCAAAGATAATTCCATCTGGTAAGACTAATTTTAAACCGGATTTAAAGACTAAAGCACCAACTAATCCAATAACTAATAATAGGATGGTGTTTTTAGTTGTACGTTTTATGATAGAAAAGTTAATTGTTTTACTTTCTAAGATTACGCCTAGTCCAAATCCAAATGCTGCACCAGCATTTTTAACACAGTCCGCAATTAGTTCATAGTTACCTTGTGTAGTTGTAACATAGAATGCATATAAGAAACTAATGATAGACGCAATACATAAGATGAAACATAATTTGTATAGATTTGATTCATAGTCTTTTTTTAATATCTTATGAATACCATAGACAATAAGTGCTGAGATTACAAATGAAACTGTCACATCTAATGGGCTATGTACTCCTACATACATTCTTGATAACATCATTAAGATAGGGAAAATCAATAAAATGGTAGTAATGATTTTGTTTTTAAATACATCTAACATACTATAACAAGCACTAGTTGCAGTTTGTGTATGTCCACTTGGAAATGAATAACCAGTAGCCGTTTCCATCATTTCTGGTTTTGGTTGAATACGAGAATCTAAAATCCAAGGTCTAGGAATTCTACAAAGAATTTTTAATGTTTGTACCACAATACCACTTGCACAAAAGCTTAAAAATACTTTTTGTGCTATTTTTTTGTCATAGCACCAATAGGTATAACACACAATTGCAATCAATAATCCTTGATTGACAAGTAATGAAATATTCTCAAAAATAAAATCTAAAACTGGATTTCTTAGTTGTTGTAACCAGTATAAAAAGTCCATATAATCACCTCTAGATTATTATAGCAAGAAATAGTATATTTTCATTGATTTTTTTTGTATAATAGATAGCGTTAAAATGAGGTGTTTTGATGAACGGTATTTTATTAGTAAATAAACCTAAAGGTATGACGTCACATGATGTAGTTAATAAATTGCGTCGTATTTTACATATGAAGAAAATTGGGCATACGGGAACTTTAGATCCTAATGCTGAAGGTGTATTGATGGTTTTATTGGGTAATTCATGTAAGATTTTACCTTTTATTAAAAATGATATTAAAGAATATGTTGCGAAAATGACATTCGGTTATACCAGTGATACGCTTGATATTTGGGGTAATTTAGAAGAGTTTGAAGTAGAATCTTATCCAACAGTAGATGAAGTAAAAGAAGTTATGACTACTTTTATGGGTAAACAGTTACAAATTCCTCCAATGGTTTCTGCGATTAAAGTCAATGGTAAGAAACTATATGAATATGCTCGTGAAGGAATTGAAATTGAAAGAAAAGCAAGAGAAATTGAAATTTTTGAATTGGATTTATTATCTTATGATAAAGACATTGAATTACGTTGTTTATGTAGTAGTGGTACTTATATTCGATCTTTATGTGTAGATATTGCTGAAAAATTGGGGCAAAAGGGTATTTTGTCTAGTTTAGTACGTACTCGTATTGATCAATTCACATTAGATCAAACATATACATTGGAACAAATTGAAAATGGTGAATATTCATTATTAACTAATTATGAAGTATTAAATAAATATCCATATATTGCTTATGATAAGATTGATGATGTTAAAAATGGTAAACGTATTCAATTACCTTGTAGAGATGATATGGTAATGATTGTTAGTGGTGAAGAAGTGATTGCGGCATATCAACATGTTAATAATGGAATTTATGAAGCGAAAAGAGGGTTATGGTAATGAAAATTTATTGTTTAGACCCTTGTAAAGAAGAGATTTTAATAGATAATTCATGTGCTGCTTGTATTGGTTATTTTGATGGGTTTCATTTAGGACATCGTCAACTAGTTAATGAAACTGTAAAATATGCGAAAGAACATGGTTTACAAAGTGCGGTTATTACTTTTGATCCAGATCCTTGGGTAGTTTTAAAGGGATTAGAAAATGTTGTGCATATTATGAGTATTTCTCAAAGACAACAAATTGCGGAAGAATTGGGTATTGATTGTTGGTATCAAATCAAATTCTCTAAGGATTTAGCTGGGTATGAACCAGATATCTTTATTAAGAAAGTGATTGAACCTTTGGGTGTTAAACACCTTGTTTGTGGTTTTGATTTTACGTATGGCTCCTTTGGTAAAGGGAAGGCTAATGATTTATTATCATATACAACTTTTACTACAAAAATTATTTCACCAATTACGTTTTTAGATGAGAAAATTAGTTCAACACGAATTGAAAATTATATTCGTTGTGGAGAAATGGATGTTGTAGAAGAGATTTTAGGTAAACCTTTTACAATGGAAAGCATGGTTGTGCATGGACATAAGATTGGTCATACAATTGGTTTTCCAACCATTAATTTAGATGTTGAAAATATCTATGTTTTACCTAAAAATGGTGTGTATGCTGGTTTTATGAATTATCAAGGTAAAAAGTATATTGCGATGATTAATGTAGGAAAGAACCCTACATTCCATAAAGAACATAAAATGAGTGTTGAAGCACATATTTTAGATTTTAATGAGATGATTTATGATGAAATAATTCAATTAGAATTCAAATATTTTATTCGTGATGAAATTTCGTTTGGTTCTAAAGAAGAATTAATGACTCAAATTAC
>JAFZDT010000088.1 GCA_017561055.1 Erysipelotrichaceae bacterium | reverse complement strand
TTACCAGCAATGGAAGCAGCAACTACTTTACCATTATTTTCATATGTATAATTAGCAGTTAATGTTCCATCTAAATTATCAACAACAACCACTTTAATTTGATATTCATTTGTAGAATATGTAATACCATTGATTGTTTCACCAGCATGAGATTCTTTAATTACATAGTAGTGAGTACCAACTTCTGCATAAGGAATCGCATTAAATTTATGAACATCTTTATCATTTACTGTAATTGTTTGAATTGGAGTAGCACCAGCAACTAACTTATAGTCTTCACCAGTAGCATACAATTCAAATGTAAATGCATCGCCATCTTTCCATTCACGACCACTTAATACTTTTTGAGCTTCAAATGTAGCACTTGCTGCTTTATCTGCTTTATAAGTATTTGTAAATGAAACTTTATTAGTAGCACTGCCATTTACAGCAACCACTTTAGCAGTCATTGTTCCATCTAAGTTATCTTCAACTTCTACTTTAATTTCATACTTAGTTTCATCATAAGTGATTCCACCTAAGTCACCTTTAGTTTCAGTAACTACGAAATAGTGTTCACCAGCTGTTTCAAATGGAATGTTAGTAAATGAGAATTCAGTTTCTGCACCATTTGCGCCAGCAACATTTGTAGTTGTTTTAATTGGTTCTAATCCTTCAATACTATAATCAACACCAGTTTGGTATAAATTGAATGTAAATTCATTAGCATTCATATCTCTACCATTTAATGTCTTATTACCATTAATTGTTAATTGTGTTTCAGCAGGACTATAGTAGTTATGGAAATGTACTTTATCATATGATTTTCCATCTTCATCAACCATAGATGTAACCGCAGCTACTAATTGACCCTCTAAATTATCAGTAGTAGTAATTTCTACAAGATATTTTTTAGTATCATAAGTAACTCCAATATTAGGATTACCAGCTTTTTCTACAATTTCAAAGTACATTTTTCCAGGTGCAGTAATTCCGATTGGGCTAAATTTAAAGCTTGTAGCAACACCCTCTAATGCCGAAACATTCTTAATAGGTTCTAATAACATCTTATTTGCAATATTTCCATCTTGATATACTACATAATACAATTCGAATTCGAACTCTTCAGCATCCATATCTCTACCATGCATTGTCTTATATCCGTCAAGAATGATACTTGTACCTTTAGCATCATAGCTATTTGTAAATGCAACAGTTCCATCTACATAGTTAACTGTAGCTGTCATTGTTCCATCTAAATTATCAACTACTTCAACATTTACTCTATATGTTCTTTCATCATATGTAACTCCACCTGCAGTTCCTTTAGTTTCTGTTACTACATAGTAATATGTTCCAGCAGTTTCATATGGAATTGCATTAAATGCAAAGTTTGTTGTTTCATCTTTTGCACCAGCAACGTTTGTTGTTGTTTGTACTGGTGTTAAACCTTCAATACTATAATTTTCATCAGTTTGGTATAAGTTGAATGTAAATTCACCTGCATCCATACCTCTATTACCAGTCATTGTCTTATTACCAACAATTGGTGCAGCTGTTGTACCAGCAGCTTTATATGTATTAGTAAATGCAACAGTTCCATCTACATAATTAACTGTAGCTGTCATCGTTCCATCTAAATTATCCACTACTTCAACATTTACTTTGTATGTTCTTTCATCATATGTAACACCACCTAAAGATCCTTTAGTTTCTGTTACTACATAATAATATGTTCCAGCAGCATCATATGGAATTGCATTAAATGCAAAGTTTGTTGTCACATTGTTTGCACCAGCAACATTTGTTGTTGTTTGTACTGGTGTTAAACCTTCAATACTATAATTAGATTTTGTTTGATATAAGTTGAATGTGAATTCTTCAGCATTCATGCCTCTACCAACCATTGTCTTATTACCAACGATTGAAGCTGATGCATCATCTGCTTTATAAGTATTTACGAATGTTGCATTAGGAACTAATATACCATCACTATTCATAATGCTATAAGATACCGCCAATGTGCCATCACCGTTATCCATAGTATTTACTCTAACCATATAAACTTCTGAAGAATAATTAATTCCATTAATTCTTTCTCCACCATGAACTTCTTTGATCACAAAGTAACGTGTACCTTCACTTGTAATTTCAATTTTTTCAAATGATGGCGTACGATTTACATTTGTAGCTTCAATTGTTTGCATAGGAGTTGCATTAGCAGCTACTTCATATGACCCTGTTGTTTCATATAATTCGAACGCAAACACATCATCTTTAGTCCATTCACGACCAGTAAATTCTTTTTTCACGCCTAAAGTAAGACTTGTAGGATTTACTTTATATGTATTTCTAAATGCAACAGGACCATCTACATAATTAACTGTAGCTGTCATTGTTCCATCTAAGTTATCTACTACTACAACATTTACTTTGTATGCACGCTCATCGTAAGTAATACCTTCAATTGTATTACCACCATTTTGTTCAGTTACTACATAGTAATATGTTCCAGCAGTTTCATATGTAATTGCATCAAATGCAAAGTTTGTAACTTCATTTGGTTCACCAATACCATTTGTTTTTGTTTGTACTGGTGTTAAACCAACGATACTATAATTAGATCCTGTTTGATATAAATTGAATGTGAACTTTCCAGCAAACATGTCCATATCAACCATTGTCTTAGTACCAACGATCGCTTCAGCAGTTGCATCACTTGCATCATATGTATTAGTAAATGTAGCAGTACTTACTGATTCACCTTTTTCATTTACCATAGCAACTACTTTATTTAATTGTGAATTTTCATCAGCAGTTACTGTAACAGTCACATGATATTCTTGTGCATCATAAGTTACACCACTGATTGTCTTACCACCATTAACTTCTTTAATTACATAGTAATATGTTCCAACAGTTTCATATGCAATTTCATCGAATTTGAATGCTTTACTTGCACTAGCAAAATCAACTACTTTTGTATCAACTAATTGTGCATTTTCAAAATTAGCATCTGTTGCATATAATTCAAAGCTGAATGCATCGCCATCTTTCCATTCACGACCAGTTAATACTTTATTTCCACCAAATTCAACATCAACAGGTACAACATATGTATTAGTTAATGTTGTAATTGTTCCATTAACACTTTTATTTGTTAATGTATAACCTTCAGGCAATGAATTTTCTGTCCATGTGTAAACGATTTCTACACCGTTTGCATATTTTGGAAGACCTGTTACTGTTTTAGTCCAGTTATTAGCTTCATTCAATGTTACTTCTGTTCCATTGCTTAAAGTAACTCTTAATTCTGCAGGACGTTTTCCATCTTTATCATTTAAGTCATTCCATACTTTAACAACAGTTGCAGTTGTTTCTTCTGGAGTATGAGTGTTAGTTAATGTTGTAACTGTTCCATTAACACTTGTATTTGTTAATTTGTAGCCAGCAACACTTGCTTCTGTCCATGTATATTCAATTTCTACACCATTTGCATATTTTGGAAGACCTGTTACTGTATTTGTCCAGTTATTTCCTTCATGTAATTCAACTTGTGTACCATTACTTAATGTCACAGTTAAACTAGATGGGCGAATTCCATCTTGGTTTTTATTATCTACCCATACTTTCTTAAC
>JAFZDT010000087.1 GCA_017561055.1 Erysipelotrichaceae bacterium | reverse complement strand
GCAGCTATGGAAGATTATATTAGATACTATAATGAAGAAAGAATAAACACTAAAAGAAAAGGTTTAACACCTTTACAATATAGGCATCAAACCTTATCTATTACAATTTAATTTTTAGTCCAACTTTTTGGGTTCAGGACACTAAGCACCTTTTTCTTTACCCTTTGTATTTTTTAGTTAAATAAACCATCGTATAATCAATAGCCGTTTTCAAAGGAAATAATCTACACTCTGAACGACCAATCGTCATCTTCTTAACTAAACCTTTATCTTCCATTAATTTACCAGGTTGTAAAAATTCATCACTATTTAAATCAATATCTAAATATTTAACCCATTGTTTACCAGTGTCTGTTTCAATACTACCACCTTGTAAAATAATAGGTCGAACATTGCTCTCATATTCAGCTAGATGCATACCTGTACAATTATCATAGGATACTCCCAACAATAATACATATGGTTTTAATTTCAACATTTGTCCTAATGGAGAACGTTTAGATAAACTATAGTTCAATTCATGGCGACTACAAATTAGTTTCGCATATTTACCATAGGCCACAAAAGCGCAACTAGGATGATATGAGCAATATACCCCTCTTCTTCTACGGAAATTTTCTACAATTTTCCCCATGCAGCGAACATCACTATCTTTCGCATCAAAAGCAGGCATATTATCTCTAACAGTTTGCCAATATTCACGTTCAATTGGCGGCTTTTCCCAATAAGAAGGCTCTGTATTATCCGAGCATTGTAAAGGCATTACAATTGTACCTTCATAACCTACCGCTTCGATTAAAGCATCAACTACCGTTTGTGCTCCACCAACAACATAACCAAAAGAACGTAATGAAGAATGCACTTCTAATACCATCCCTTTTTTTACGCCCATTTTTCCTAGTGCAGTCACTATATCATTTTTTGTAATTACATCTTTAATCCAATTCGATTCCATTTCTATACAACCATATTTCTATTTGTTCAGGCATCAATTCACCTTCACAAAAATCTACAACTTCTCCATCTTTTACATAAACTGTTGCCGGTAAATATTCCAATCTATCTAATTCATCTTCTAACAAAAAATCAAAAGCATCCGTATTTTCTTCTTTATCCACTTCAATATACACTACATTTAATGGATGTTCTTTCATATAATCCTTTAATATTTCTTTATACGCTTTGCAAAATGAACACGTAGTTTGAGAGAATAATACAATAAACGTTTCTTTATTATCTACTTGTTCTTGAAAGGTTTGCATGGATATTTCTGTTAAACTACCAACAGGTTGATTCATGCACCCAAATAGCACAAACAATAAAGAACAAAAGATTAACATCTTTTTCATGATGCCACCTCGATATCATTTCTATCTAATAACATCTTCAATTGTTCTAAACTCAAATCACCAACTACCGTATCAACAACTTTTCCATCTTTTACAACACAAGTTGTTGGAGTATCTTCTACCTCTGGAAAATATACATCCCATAACAAAGATTCAAATGTATCAAAATCTTTATCTGCTTCAATATATACAATATCGACTGGTAATTCCTTAATATATTCTAATACATGTTTTTTATAAGAAGAACACATATTACATGTTGTTTGACTAACAATAAATATAAAATCTTTTTCAGCTTTAAACCATGCATCCGCTTTTTCATAAGAAATTTCTGATAAACTACCATACGATACATTATTTCGTTCTAGCAATAATGATACTTGTTCTTCATTTAAAGCACCAACCACTGAATCTTTAATAATTCCATTAACAACAACCATAGTTGTTGGAGTGTTTTCTACATTTGGAAAACACTTATCCCATAATGTTTCAAATGCCTCCATATCTTTATCTGCTTCAATATAGGCTATGTCTACTTTGTTATTTGAAACATATTCTTTTAATATTTCTTTATATGCCTTGCATTCCTCACAAGTTGTTTGTGACACAACTAGCATAAATGTCGATTCACTTTCAAATAATGTTTCGCATACATCATATGAAATTTCAGTTAAGCTGCCTACTGGTTGTTTACCACTACAAGCAAATAGGGAAAAAGAAACACAAAGCCCGACTAAAATCATAATTAACTTTTTCATACTTCATCCTCCTTTTCATTCCCCTTATTTTAAATACTATCCTTTTAATTTGCAATATTCAGAAGCAATCATTGCACCAACTCTAGCATTATTAAATACTAATTGAATATTTGAATCCAAGCTTTTACCTTTAGTCGCTTCTTTAATAGTCGCTAATAAGAAAGGTGTTGAATCTTTTCCATGAATTCCTTTTTCTTCCATTTCAGCAATCGCTTTATCGATATGATAATTCATTTCTTCAGGATCCATTGCATATTCTTCAGGAATTGGATTTGAAATTAAAATACCGCCATCTAATCCCATTGCACGTTTGAATTGAATAGCCGCTGCAATTTCTTCTGCGCTATCCATTTGATAATCAAGTTTTAATCCTGAATGTGTAGTATAGAATGCTGCTAATTCATCTGTTTTATAGCCTAATACTGGTACACCAAATGTTTCTAAGTATTCTAATGTTAATGGCAAGTCTAATATTGCTTTAGCACCCGCACAAACAACAGTAACATTAGTATGTGCTAATTCTTGTAAATCGGCTGAAATATCAAATGTTTGTTGTGCACCACGATGCACTCCACCAATACCACCAGTTACAAATACTTCCACTCCTGCTTTTGCCGCAAAAATCATAGTCGTTGCAACCGTTGTTGCTCCCCATAATTTTTTAGACATTACTACAGGTAAGTCTCTTCTACTTACCTTTAAAATTCCTTTACGTTTGCCAAATTCTTCAATTTCTTCTGGTGTCATACCGACAACACCAACACCATCAATAATACCGATAGTCGCAGGAACTGCACCATGTTCACGAATAATCTTTTCTACCGCTAATGCTGTTTCTACATTTTGAGGATAAGGCATCCCATGAGAAATAATTGTAGATTCTAATGCCACAACCGGACGATTTTCATCTAATGCTTTTTGAACTTCTGGATTTACTCTAACTAACATAATTCTTCAATCTCCATTTCTACTGTATTTAATACATTTTCAATTTCCGTAATAAACATTTTTTCGCTAACTGTATATGTGCTTTGTACATTAATAATTGCACTTGCAATTGCACATTTTACACAAGACACAAAATCTTCTTTAGCAAGTGCCTTATGAATATAACCCGCTAAGAAAGCATCACCTGCACCTGTAGCATTTTTCATTTCAACAAACGCATGGCGAATCCATATTTTTTGTTTACCATTTGTCGCAATTACACCTTCTTTGCCAAGACTAATAACTACTTCTTTTACCCCTTGTTCTAGGAAATAATCTAAACATTTAACATAGTTTTCTTTATCTCCTAAATAAATACCACTCATCGCTTCTGCTTCTAAGCGATTTGGTTTTAACATATATACATTTGATAAATGATGAATTGCTTTTTTAGCTTTAATCGAAGAAATTGGGTCTAGATAGATAGGACAAGGACATTTCTCTAACATATAGGTAATCATTTTTTCTTCTAAGTTTGTATCCATGACCATAACATCATCTGGATGAATTTTGGCAAAGACTTTATCTAATAGTTTATAATCAATGTGTTCTAGAATCGCCATATCATTAATAGCTAATGCCATGTCGTTTTTATTATCCATTATCGCTAAATAAATAGATGTATTACATTTTGGACGAATGCAATTAGACATATCCATACCAATATGTTCACAATATTGATACATATTTTCTCCAAACACATCTTGACCAATTGCTGAAATAAAACTTACTTTATCTTGTAATAACACTAAATTTTCAGCAATATTTCTCGCTACTCCTCCATATGAATATGATACACTTCCTACATTGGAATCTTGAAACATCAATGGCTTATGAGAATATCCTTGAATATCAATATTCGCTCCACCGATAACATATACTCTAGACATAGTAATCCCTCCGATTCTTATCTATTATTATACTTTTTTTCATTATATTATGCTAGTGATTACAAAAGAAAAGAATCGGTTTTCCCGATTCTTAGTCTTGATTATTCTTCATCTTTTTCTTTTGCAGCTTGAGCAATTACTTTATCAGCAACGTTTGTTGGAGCAACATCATAACGTTCGAATTTTTGAGTATATGTTCCAACACCTTGAGTCATTGAACGAAGTTCAGTTGCATAAACCATCATTTCAGCCATAGGAACTTCTGCTTGGATAACTTGGTTATCTCCAACCATATCTTGACCCATGATTGTACCACGACGTTTTGTTAAGTCACCGATAATTGTACCTGTATATTCATCTGGTACAGTAACTTCAACGCTTACGATTGGTTCTAATAATACTGGTTTTGCTTTTGGCATACCTGCTTTATAAGCTAAGTGAGCAGCCATCTTGAACGCGATTTCTTTAGAGTCTACTTCATGATAAGAACCATCATATAATGTAGCCTTAACGCCAACTACTTTATAGCCAGCTAATACACCTTTATCCATACATTCACGTAAACCAGCTTCTACAGCAGGGAAGTATTGACGAGGAACTGCTCCACCGAATACGCGTTCTTCGAATACCATTTCTTCGCTTTCACATGGTTCGAATTCAATCTTAACATGACCATATTGTCCAGCACCACCAGATTGTTTCTTATGTTTACCTTCTGCTTGTACTTTAGAACGGATTGTTTCACGATATTGTACTTT
>JAFZDT010000086.1 GCA_017561055.1 Erysipelotrichaceae bacterium | reverse complement strand
TGGTTTTAAACTTAGAGGAATTTCTCGAACTTCTGAGATGTCTTCATCCTTTATGGTAAATGTACCTTCTTTCGTTTGGAAATAATCCGCACTTGCCATATAGGAATAATTGCTTGGATTCAATTCCAATTGTAATATTCCTTTGGAAACCAAATGCTTTTCACCATTTATTACTATTGAACCTTCACGGGGAATCATATTAAAAGCCACTGTTTGCGTGGTCTTCTTTACCATACCAACTGTTGAAACATCTACTCGATATGTTTTTCCACCAATGATTGAGATTTGAAAATCTTTGGTAAAATTGAGAGTTGTCGGTATATAATCACCGTGTGATAATTTAATATTTCGGATTCCGTCTGCTACATACACTGTATAATATCCATCTTTATACATGATATTGTTTCGGCCGATAATATAACCGCTAGCAAACTTCAATTCAGATAATTCATTGATATAAACTTTCAACAACGCACAGATTTCACCATTACCATCATAACGAGGATTTGTTTCAGCCTCATTATCTGTTTCTAGCAAGGTCACTTTATCTACTCTTAATTCTTGTGCAGATACAGATACACATGTTAGAAACAGAAAACAAAGCCATAAAGGAATAATCCGATTCATAAACATCCATTAGAATTTATAACCCAAACTAACCATCGGTGCAATAATACCATCACCTCCGATTACTTTCTCCGAATTCAAATAGTCCAAATTTACTCCTAAAATAAAATGGTTGAAAGAGAAACGAGCCTCAACACGTCCACCCAAAAGTAATCCCTGATTTTCTTCAGTGGAAGAATTGGAACTATTCTCCTCATCTTCAAGTAAACTAGCGTAACCAATCACTGGACCTAAGCCAACAGAGAAGTGATTTCTATTGAACTTACCCAAAGGAGCGTTGATGCTGAATACTAATGGTATATTGACAGAGAATGGAGTTTTATCATCTATTTGTATATCATTACCACACAAAGCCATTGCTTCTATACCAATACGGAAGGTTAACCAACGTTTCATGTATGTTTCAAAATCCAATCCCAATCTAACAGGATAACCCTTTACGTTTTCTTTGTTCATCTCTGTTCTTGATTCCAAAGGAAACGCAAAACCTCCGCCTACATAGAAACTTGTGCGTGAACGCAATTTCTTGCTAACATCTTCGCTTTTCTTCAGTGAAGCATTGATAATATTTGATTGTTCTGTTACTGTCACTTTAGACATCCAATCGTCGTATTTATCTGCCACAAGTCTTACATTCCATGTACCAATCGGCAACTCTATTTGTTGACCATTATCAACAACTCCCCATGATTCATCATTTAGTAAAACTTCTACATTGTCAACATTGGATTGGAATTTTACCATAGCCATTTTTCGGTCCAAAGTAACATTGATTGGTTCTACGGTTTCATCTTCCGGAGAAATCATAAAAGCATCTTCAATAGTTTCATAGCCTGATGCTGAAATGGTATAGTTGTACATCTTATCTACTTCACATTCTATGCTACCTACTCCGTCTTCACTCAATGAAACAATTTGACCGTTTACGAAAAGGCTCGCATTTACAGGTTCAATCTTAAATACTTTGTTTAATGATTGTTCTTGAGAGAGCACTACCTGATAAACACGTTTCGATGAGATTTCTATGCCCTCTTTTGCAAAATCAACTACGCAAAGAGTATTCACATCATTAGTGATTGTTAAAGATTTAATTCCTGGTGAAACATACACAATATATTCGCCAGAATTATGTTTAACGTCTCCTACATGCTTGCTAAATTGTATTCCTTTCACAGTTGGTAACTGTACTCGAATAATAGCACAAGTTTTCCCATTTGAATCTTTTCGTTGATACTTGCTAGCCGTAAGATCGTTTAATAACATCTTAACTTCCTTTATGTTTGTTTTCTGGCTATACATAGATAGAACGCAGGTATGTACACAAAGAATTAATACGAATAATCTTGGAAATATTTTCATAATACGTGCAATTTAAAAGAAATCAAAATCTTTTATAAAATCTTTTTTGAAAGGGGTCGGTTGCCACGCGCGTACATGTATCATTGGTCTCTCCTCATTTGTAAAATCCCATATTAAGAGCAAATACCCGTCATCATTGTATGTTCCAGAACGATACTTTTGATGCAATGTCACAAAGTATATTTTTTGAAATTCAGGGTCTGGGTTAGGATGACGTGCCAACTCTATTGATGTAAATTCTACGTGAATAAGATTTTTAACATCTTGCGCAAATACTCGTTTTAATCTTTTCAAATATTCTCCTTTAGACTTAACATCATATTGTACTTCATCGGGTAATTTAATACCATCACCAGTTTTACGTTCAATCACCTTACCAGTAATAATCAAAGCATCATCACTGAATATAGCATCTAAAAAATTGATATTATGCTCATTGTATGCTGTGCGGAAACGTTCTGTGAAATCAAGAATCAATTCACGACAACGATGATCTGTTACATCTTTTCCTTTCTTTAATACATCCATATAAAGGTGCATACCAATGGCAAGATGAACATTATAGACATTTCCATTTTCATCAAATGTAACAACGGCTTCTTGATATTCATCACTTTCTGAAACACCGTTTGTTTCTAATGATTTTAGTAATAATGGTATATTGCGTACTTGATAATGTCCATTACTTTTTCTTAAACACTTTTGACTTACTACATCATCCAAGCAAAAGAACGGTGAATTTTCCCACAACATACTAAGTGTTGTTTCTACATCAGAAGGTAATCGCAACGAGGCATAATTGATATTTCGTCCTTCTTC
>JAFZDT010000085.1 GCA_017561055.1 Erysipelotrichaceae bacterium | reverse complement strand
GCAATTAGAAAATACAATAAAGACATAATGTTGATATTTAATGGTAACTTATTTTCTGCCTTAGTACATTTCTTGCTTTGTTTAAATTACTTTTTACAGTAAGTTCATCAATAGCAAGCTTTTCAGCAATATCTTTATAAGATAAGCCTTCGATACGAGATTGAATTAATTCACGATATTGCTTTTTCAGTGTAGGAATAGCCTCTAAAGTTAGTTTAAGTTTTTCTTTAACTATAAAACTATCTTCAGGGCTTTTCTCTACATCTGACAGTTGGATCGTGGTTTCTTCATCGTCAATATAATTATTGAGTTTCTCGTTTTTCATTCTTCTAATGTAGTCAATTGATGAATTAACAGCAATTGTTTTTAACCACATTTCAAATGAAATATGTTCTGTGTAAGAACTCATTTTCATATAAGCTTTAGTAAATACTACAGAAATTAAATCTTCTGTAACATCTCTATTTTTAACAATATTATATATGGTAAACCACATTGTTTTATAATATTTGTCATAAAGCTTATTGAATGCTCTTTCAGAGCCATTTTTAGCTTGCTCAACTAGGTTTATTACATCCTGTGCCATAAGCTTAAAAATTGTGTAAATTGCCGTGAAACCAATCACGATAATCTTAGAATGGTAGTTTTTCTATCTCTTCTAAATAGTAATTTATCATTACTAAATTTCTGTTATAGAACACATTTATAATGTGTTGTCTCCATTCTTCTTTTTCTTCATTTGTTAATCCAATAATATTATTACATGTAGTCATACATGCTGCAATTCTTAATCTAACTAATGCAGTTTGATAATCTTGTTTACGATTTAATACTAAATCATTTATCATATCTGCATATTTATTGTTTATCCATTTTACTGTTTTAAGATTTCTTGTATTTGATAATATTTGAATTCTTAAATGAGATGGTACAATAGTTTGATCATTAAATATAGACGGTGCATGTCCTAATATTGTTGTTTTTAAAGGATGTGAACAAATGATTTTATCCAATTGGAACTTTGAAGTTCCCATATTTAGTTCCTCCAATCTATTGTTTAGATTGTTCACTAACTCTATAAAGTCCATACTACATTCCTCTAATCAGTTTTAATACCTCATTTGAAAACAATGCAGCTTGTCCCATAGACAAATTAAATTCTCTTTTAATAAAGATTCTTAATTTGGCTTTACTTGTGTCAATACCATAAAATGGTAATATTGATTTATAATAATCAATACATTTGTTTGTTTCTTCTGGGGTTGCTTTGTACGATTCAAATGTACATTTACCGATTCCGTGAATGTTGTTAATTACGTCTGTGATTGATGGTGGATCAAAGTTATAGTTATTTGGATAGCTCATGATATCTACTATTTCATTACTAGTTGGGTCAAGTTCTTTAGCTTTACCTGTTGCATAGAAATAGTTTAAATCAATTGCTCCTTTTACTTCTAACAATGGTGCTTTACCACATAATCGTAATAGGATGTTTGTTTCGGGACCTTGTGCGATCCACATACCAGCTTTTAATTCCATCTTTACTGTTTTTGATTATTAAACATTAGTCGAGCTCGTGCTGCAATAACACCAGCATCAACACTATTTACTTTGAAAGTTTTTGCTATTTTAGAACGTAATTCTAAGTTAGATTCACATTCTTTTACTAATTGACCAAGTTTATCTTTTTCACCTGGTTCAGTAAATTTAATGTAACTGATTATTTCCATTGTGATTCATAATTTATTGCAGTATTATTTACTTCTGTCCAAAAGTTTTCATCTTCTTTAAACATGTATACAGATGCAATCATTAAAATTGATTTATTCTTTATATCATGTCTTGCTTGCATTATTGAAACTTTATAATAGTATTTATTTCTATTTTTAGGTTTTGCAATTGCTTGGTAGAATTGTTCTATAAAACTTCCAAGACATTTGTGGTCTTTTAATGCTTCTTCCCAATGTGGTGGGATTGAATCTCTGATAAATCCTTTAACACCTGTCATTTTTCCATTTTTTATAAAGGTGATGTTCTCTAAAAATATCTATTATTTTGGTATCCCAAAATTGATGCCCTTCTTTTGTGTCAGACCAATTAAATCCGCCATTGTAGCTTGATGCGGTAGGGTAAGCTAAAAATACATCTAAGTTTGGAATATTTCCTTGTTCTTTTTGACATTCCATCATTCTATTGGCTATGTGTTTACCTAATATTCGTATGACTAAATGTTGATTTGATTTTTTATGTCTACCTCTATTTGACATTTTAAGTTATTTTTTTATAAAATTTTTTAATGGATAATATAAACATTCACCCCATTCTGTTAAACAATCATTAAATACTGGACATTCTGCACAATTCATTATTGTTTATGTTTTAATAATTTAATAATTATATTAATTGTGGTGTGAATGGAATTGAACCAGAATCTCTTGTATTGCTACAATCAGCTCCCCGACGGTACTGAGTACACACCAACCAGCTTTTTACGACATTAGCTTAGCCGTTGACTATTGATATTACGCTGCAATACCAGTATAGTCTGTTACAAAAGAGTTGCCATTTATAGGCTGTATTGACCTATTCATTACATCTTACTGCCAATCAAAACCAAATAGCCCCATTTATTATTTATTTGTGGAGCTAGAGGGAGTCGAACCCTCGTCTTAACAGCTGTATAATGACCTAACAGTCAATGTGTTTTAAAGCTATTTTAAGGCTTTCTAAGCAACTTTTAGAAAAAACAAATAGGAATTATTGTTATTCAAAGAAAAGTGTCTTAAATTGCCTTAAAATGCTTTATGGTGATATACAGTCCTATCACAGACTGTATATCTATGAATAAATTATAAATGAGTATTAAATTATGTGTGTGATAGGCGGTCCATATCCTAATCACGTCTTAACCGGCGTACACTATTAATAGACACAAGGTACTCTCGTTTATAATTTAATTGGTTTAACATTGATTGTATATATAGTTCAGCAAGTGCTCAACCCGAAGGGACTCATTGAACTGAAGGTATAAAACACTCTATATATATACAATTTGATATGCTCATTATTTTTCATCCTAAGATTAGTATAGAAATAGCCACAGGCTATGGTCAATTATTGGTATAAAACACTAGATTGTCTATACATGCTCTTTTGGCACTATGAGCAAGGCACATATAACTCACCTATTGACATAACGTACTATAGGATGTGTTAATTCACATTTTCCTCAACATAATTGCGGAATCAGCGCAATGCTGTCGATCGTCTTTAAATGTCTATTGGAATATCTATTGTGGTACAAAGACACTTAATAGATTGAGTTGTTCAATTATGACCAACGGTCACGATCGTAACCACGTGGGTTCTTGGTGCGCAAGTTGTCCATGGCTTTCATCTTTTCACGACGAGCCTTTTCACAAGCTTCGTCGTAAGCACGTTCAATCTTTTCAAGATTCTGCTTGTGGACTTCTGTGTCAACACCACCTTCGGTGTAAGCATTGTTTTCTTTTGTGCGGGCTTTCAACTTGTCAGCCTTAGCGTCTGCAATTGCACGGTCGTAACGCAAT
>JAFZDT010000084.1 GCA_017561055.1 Erysipelotrichaceae bacterium | reverse complement strand
GTTGGTGCTGGATTTACTGCAATTATTCAATCTTCTGCAGCTTCTATCGGTATTCTTCAAGCACTTGCAAATAATGGTGTTGTTACATTAGGTAATGCGGTTTATGTGTTATTTGGACAAAACATCGGTACATGTGTAACTGCAGTGCTTGCTGCAATTGGTGCTAAAAGAAATGCTAAACGTACAACTGTTGTACACTTATTATTCAATGCAATTGGTACAGTTATTTTCACATTGGTCTGTATGGCAACGCCATTATTAATTAACGCAGTCGCAAGTTTAACACCAACAAACCCTTCTGCGCAAATTGCAAACATGCATACAATCTTTAACGTTGTTACATCATTCTTGTTATTGCCATTCAGTGGATTATTAGTTAAAGCAGCAATGATGATTCTTCCAGAAAAAGAAGAAGAAATTAATGATGCAATGCACTTAAAATACTTACAACCTTTAGTTCCAGGTCAAGAAAGAAAATTTGGTGCATCTGAAATCTATTTAAATGAATTACAAAAAGAAATGTTGCGTATGTTACGAATGACAAAAGATAACTTAATTGATTGCTTTGATGTGTTATTAGAAAATAACTTTGAAAAATTAGAAGTAGTTAATCAAAAAGAGGAATATATCGATTTCTTGAAAAAAGAAATTACAAATTCTATTACATATTATATTCCATTTGAATCAAATCCAGAAAATACACGTACAATTTCAACTTATTTCAATATTTGTCAAGATGTTGAAAGAATTGGAGATCACGCTTTAAATATTGCGGAAAATGTAACTCGTATGACTTCTGAAAAAATTAATTTCTCTGAAGATGCGAAAACAGAAATCTTTGCAATGAAAAAAGCTTGTATTGAAATTATGAATGCATTCTCTGAAGGATTAGATGAATCTCAATTAAAAATTTCTGTTCAAAAGTTAGAAGACATTATTGATGATATGACTAAGGAATTCAGTGAAGCATCATTAAAACGTATGAGAGCAGGAAATTGTCAACGCGGTGCAAGCGTAATTTATGCAGAAATCTTAGTTGATTTTGAACGTATTGGTGACTATGCATTAAACGTTGCACAAGCATTAAAAATTTTATAAGATACTTAGACGACTTCGGTCGTCTTTTTTTCTTAAAAAAAGATTCCTATGAAGGAATCTACATAAAAAACACAATAGCAATAAAATGAAGAATACAAGCTAAATCTATAAAAATGTGCCATATGAAGTGGTAATAATTTTTCTTTTGAGAATAAAAATAAACACCACCGGTATAGAATAGACCACCTGCTACGATTAAACTTAGAAATAGGGGTGAACCTGATTTGATTAGGTTAGGGAGGAATAGAATTGCTGCCCAACCCATAGCTAAGTAAATGGTGCAAGAGATAATAGGATGTGCTTTGTTGGAAATGCTTTTTAGAAGTATACCGCCAAGAACTGCAAGCCATTCTATTGCTAATACAATGATTCTAGCGCTACCTGTAAATAAACAAAGTGCAATAGGTGTGTAACTTCCAGCAATTGCAAGCAAAATCATGATATGGTCTAGCTTTCTAAAGATATATTTATGTTGGGAGTTATAGGCCATGCTGTGATATAAGCAAGAAACAATGAGCATTAAAAATATACAAATCATATAGATACCTACACCAATTCCACGAAGATATCCGCCTTTTACGTATGAGTAAATACTAATATAAGGAAGCAATAGTAAAAAAACACTGCCAAGAACACCATGGCTAACGGCGTTTCCCACTTCTTCTCCAAAAGATAATTTAAACATTTCTTTCATTGATGAAGAGCTTTTCATAATCTCACCTCGATTCGAAAGCATTATAACAAGATTTATATAAAAAAACAACGGATGTAGTAACAAAAACTACATCACGTGGTTATTGATATTCTATTTGTAATCGTAATAGATTTCAGCTTTTACTTTATCAGCAGTTTCTTTACCACCTAATGTTTCAAGAAGAGCCAATCCAAAATCGATACTTGCAGCAGCAGAACAAGCTGTAATTAATTTACCATCTATCACAACATATTGTTTATGATATGTTCCACCGAAATCATCGTTCATGCTAGTGAAGCATGTATAGTTTTTCCCTTTTAATAATCCTGCACGACCTAAGATTGTTGGAGCTGCACAGATAGCTCCGATATATTTGTTTTCTTGATGGAATGTCTTGATAACTTCTTGAACCTTTTCGCTAGCTTCAATTTCTTTCCATTCAGGGCCACCTGGTAAAACTAAGCAGTCATAATTAGCGCTATCGAACGTTGAAAAAGGATGTAAATTTGTAAGTACAGCACCAGATCTTCCTTTGATGTTGTCATCATTTAATGAATACATATCAACATCAATTCCACCGCGAACTAACATATCAAACGGACATAAAGTTTCTGCTTCTTCAAACCCGTTTGTAATAATCATACATACTTTCATTTGAATACCTTCTTTCTATTGATTTTTTTCCATGAAGTAGGATGCTTCCATATCAGCTGTCGAAAGCGCAAAAGCTAATGGGAACTTTTCAAAGCTTGCGCCTACGTTTTTTGGATCTTCGTTTCCAGAAAATCCCATGTGATATCGTATAGCGAAAGCCTCTTCTCTTGTTAAGCGCATATATCCACTAATAATATAAACTGATTTTTCACCATGACCATAAGGAATTTGATCATCGTAATCATATGATGGAATCGTTTGCCATTTACCGAATTCGTCCTTCACATTGCGTGTGCCTGGTTTATAAACGTTGATTTTACATAAATCGTGCAATAATGCGACAATGGCAATACTCTCATCGCTGTATTTTAATCCATATTGTTGTTTAACACGATTTCTTTGTAAATAGTCGCAAAGACAATCGTAGACATTTAAACTATGCTCACAAAGACCTCCTTCGTAAGCTAAGTGATAACGTGTGCTAGCTGGAGCGGTGAAGAAATCAGAGTGTCTAGATAATAAGAAATCTAGTAGTTTATCTGCTCCTTCTCGATGAATGTGTTG
>JAFZDT010000083.1 GCA_017561055.1 Erysipelotrichaceae bacterium | reverse complement strand
AGTTGATTCGTTTTACAATAGTTCAAAATCATTAGAAATGGTAGTGAGTATGTAGTACGATTACATTTATACAATACCATGTATACTAGCAAATTGCTAAAGATATCGTTCGACAAATTGTGACATATTTTTACAAAGTTTTAACAAATTAACAAATAGAATATATTATAATCAGTATATAGAGGTGGTCTTATGGAACATATTTTAGTTATTGAAGATGATGCGAATATTCGTAATTTAATAGAAGTAACTTTAGATGGATTTGATTATAAAGTAACTTCTTTTGAAAATGCGGAGGATGCATTGGCCTTTTTAGATAAAAATAAAGTGGATTTAATAATTTTTGACTGGATGTTGCCGGGGATGGATGGTTTAAGTGCGATTCAATATCTTCGTAAACAAAAAGAATATCAAGATTTGCCAATGATTATGTTAACGGCAAAAGATAAAGAAATAGATAAAATTACAGGATTGGATTATGGTGCGGATGATTATTTAACAAAACCTTTTAGTGTGTTGGAATTAGCCGCTCGTATTCGTTCATTATTGCGTAGAAGTCATAAAATTATGCAACATGAATTTGTGATTGGTGAAATGGTTGTAAATATGGATGTTCGTAAAGTGAGTATTCAACAAGTACCTATCGAGTTAACGTATAAAGAATTTGAATTATTGAAGTATTTATTAGAAAATCAACAACGAGTGGTTTCTCGTAATGAAATCTTTCAAACACTATGGGGCTTTGATTTTGTAGGTGAATCACGTACTTTGGATGTTCATATTAATTCATTGCGTAAAAAACTAGGTAGCCCATATGATGAAATGATTAAAGTGGTTCGTGGTGTGGGTTATCGTTTTGTGATGGAGTAAATCTATGTTTAAACGGATATTTAAAGAATTTACCATTGTAATGGGGATGTCTTTGTTGGTTTGTTCGATTATTTATTATATGGTTGTTAGTAATATTTTATTAGAGAGTACCAAGGATTCTATGTATTCTATTTTGTATTTATTAGATCATATGATTACCGAAGAATCATTAGATGAAGATATTGATTTTTTGCATGAGTTTTTAAATGATAAACCGGAACGTTTTACGATTGTACATAAAAATGGTACGGTATTAATTGATACAGATGTTGATAAAGATGCGGTATTGGATAATCATATGTCTCGTGAAGAAATTAAAGAAGCTTTTGATAGTGGAAAAGGATATGCAATTCGTTATTCTGAAACTTTGAATAAGAATATGTTATATACTGCTATCATTTGTGATGATGGTGAATATGTATATCGAGTGGCGGTTCCTTATGAAGGAATTACTAGTTATTATCCAACGATTGTACCTTCGTTTTTGTTTGTGATTCTTATCTCTTTTTTGATTGCATTAGTCTTTTCGTATTATTTTTCTAAATCGATTTCTGATCCTTTAAAAGAAATATCTGATGAAATGTTAAAATTTGATCATGATGAACAAATTGCTTTTAAAGTATATAAAGATGAAGAATTGCGTAATATTGTGAATACAACGGAAAGTATGATGCATGAGATTCAAATGCAATTAGTACAATTGCGTAAAGAAAAGAAAATTCGTCAAGAATTCTTTTCGAATGCTTCGCATGAATTAAAAACTCCATTAACAAGTATTCGTGGGTATGTAGAATTATTGGAAAGTGGAGTTATTACAGATCCAGTAAAACAACAAGATTTTTATCAACGAATTATTAAAGAAGCAGATTCTATGACACAATTAATAAATGATATCTTGATGATTTCTAAATTGGAGTCAGCGGATGTTGAAGTTGTAGAAAGTGAAGTGCATTTACAAGATATTTGTAATGAGGTGTTGGAGATTGTTTCTCCATTAGCGGATAAACAACAGGTTGATATTTATACAGATATAGAAAATAAATCTGTGATTACGGTGTATCAACATATTCATCATATATTACAAAATCTAATGAGTAATGCGATTAAGTATAATAAAGAAAATGGTAGTGTTCATGTGGTTTTGAGTGTAAAAGATGGCTTGTTGATGATGCAAGTAGAAGATGATGGAATGGGTATTAAAGATGAGGATAAAGAACGTATCTTTGAAAGATTCTATCGTCAAGATAAGGGTAGAAGTAAACGTATTGGTGGTACTGGCTTAGGTTTATCGATTGTTAAACATATTGTGAATTATCATCAAGGCAGTATTCGTTTAACGAGTAAAGAAGATGTGGGTACAATTATTACGGTATTTATACCAGTGAAGGAGTGTTAGTTATGATGAAACATGTAGTTTGTTTTAAATTGAAAGATCCTAATGAGACTATTCTTAAGGAAACGAAGGAGTTGCTATTAACGATGAAGGGAATTATCCCAGAAGTTGTGGATGTGAATGTGGGTTTAGATTTTTTGCATTCTAATCGTTCGTTTGATATTTTATTAGAAGTAACATTGAATTCTAAAGAGGATTTAGATGTATATCAATTTAATGATTATCATGTGAATGTGATTTTAAAACATATGAAAGCGATTATTGAAAGAAGTATTGCGGTTGATTATGAATTATAATGTAGAAGAGTTGCGTAATCTTTTGAAGGATTATTATGGTACAGCAATGTTTAATGGTTTTCCTATGGCGGTTATAGATTTAGGTAAAGTGGATCGTATGAGTGATGAGGAAGTCGTTGAACTTGCTTATGAAGTAGGAATTATTGATTAAGAGAATCTTTTGAAAATATTCTCTTTTTTTTAGTAGGGATATTTGTCATTTCTTGCGTATTAGATAGTAGAGGGGTGAAGAAATGACAAATGAGATTCATAGACCGTTAGCTGTAAGAAAAGGGTTTATTTATGAAATACCTACAAGAAATAGTGGTTGTATTCCAAATGAGATATTAAAAATGATTGATAATGAAATACATAAATTGTTAAGGGAGTATCCTTGTTTAAAGGGCGAAATTAGTGAAATAGTATTTGAGGATATTGGGAATGATATAGCTAGAGCGAGTATTGATAGAAGTATGAAAATTAGATTAAAGTTTAATGTTGTAGCTTTTAGTGACAAAAAAATAATTAATTCAATATTAAATTCTTCATTTATTAGTTTGACTCCAAAAGATGGATTGCTAGGATTTTTAAAACATGAATTTATTCATATGTTAGAGTATAGACATTGTAAATTACATAGCGAAGATATTGAAATTATGTGGAATAATATTTGTTCCGGTTATTATGCTAATGAAATATTGTGTGATTCTTTAAAATACTGCAATCTAGAAAAAAATGATGGTATAATAGAATCAAAGATAAGTTATTATGCAACAATCAGTGCTTCTGAGGCAATTGCTGAAGCCTGTTCTTCAAATGTGGATAACAATTTGATTAAAACTATTAAGAGATTAGTAAAAGAAAGGTGGAATTAGTGATTATGATTTTAATACCTCCAGATGAACTTAAATATAAATTAGTATTTAATAAAGAAGAAGTTACGCTTCGAGATAACATTAAATTAAATGAGAATGAAAAGAAAATATTTGAAGTCTTTAAAAATGAATGGAAATTAGCTTTTGAAGATCGTTTTAAATAAAAGAGTTGGCTACTCTAATGCTATAAGCGTTATAGAGTTTACGCCAACTTCTTTTTTTATGGATTCAATCATGTTTTCTATTGGTTGATTCATTTCTGTGATGTCTAAGGAGATTAGTACATTGGCTAAATTATGAATCGGTAATGATTGAGAAATAGTTAATATTGATGCATTGTTTATTGCAAGTATATTTAGTACTTCTGAAAGTATTCCTTTTTGATGGGGTAGTAATAAGCTTATGATTGCTTTCTTTTCTATTGTGTAAGAGGAATATCTTTTGACTGCATCTTTGTATTTGTAATAGGTACTTCGTGAGATGCCAACAATTTGTACGGCTTCTGAAACGCCTTTTACTTTATTTTGGTCTAATAGTTCTTGTGCTTGTACCACTTTTTCAAAATAATCAGGTAGGATATCGGCTTTGACTAATAAATAATTATCTTTCATAGATTTGATATCCTTTCGTATCAACTTGTAATTGTACTATTTTCCATGTGTAAGTTGTATTTTGTAACATTGGTTGTAAGTCGATTTCCTTTGTTGTGACGATCATTATGGTTGGTCCAGCACCGGATAAGTAGACAGGTAGTTTGTTTGTTTTACAGTATTCTAAAATCGTTTGGCTATCATGAATGATAGGGAAACGATACGGTTGATGTAAGTTGTCATCTAATCCTAGTTGTAAGTAATCTTCATTTGCGTCTTCAAAACCTTTGATTACAAATGCTAGCTTAGATAGATTACTTACGGCTTGCTTGTAATCAATTTGAGAAGGGAGTACTTCTCTACTTTTTTTCGTTGATAATTCAAAGTTAGGGATACATGCATAAAATTTCAAGTCAGGATAACAATTGAATTTTGTGCAAATCCATTGATTGTTGAATTTTGAGCTTGCAGTAAAACTACCAAACATACATGGAGCAATATTGTCTGGATGTCCTTCGATATCACTAGCCATTTGGAATATTTCATCAATAGTATATTTGTTATCTAAGAAATAGTTAGCAGCTAATACACCAGCTACAATACAAGTAGCAGATGAGCCTAGTCCTCTAGCTAGTGGAATAGGGGAATCAATGACTAAATGTATTGGAATAATCGGTGTATTTGCTTTAGTAAAAACATATGCATAGCTTTGATAAATTAAATTATTTTCGTTAGCGTATTGAAAATCACAACCTTCTATATGTAATGCATCACTTTTTTCGAAAGTGAATTTTGCATATAAGTTTAATGCAATTCCTAATGTATCAAAGCCACTACCTAGATTGGCACTAGTTGCGGGTACTTGAATGGTAATCATTAGAATTTCTCCTTTATGATAGATAAAATCGTATCAAATGCGTCTTCTTTTGTCGTTTGATTATGATGAAGAATAGGCATTTCTTTTAATTTTGATAAATTCTCACTTATTGGTTGTTTAGATACTTTTTGTAATTGGTTCATATATTCCCATTCAGATGGATATGGTTGATCATCTAGTGCAGAAAGTACATCTTTAGAGAATTTATAACAAGATGCTGTTGATAAGATAATTGATTTATGTGTATCATTTGTATCTTTTAGATAGTCTTCTAATACTTTAGCTGCACATGATGTATGGGTATCCATGACATAGTTATTTGCTTTGTAATTGTAATTGATAGTTTGTTTACATTCATCATCGTTTGCATAACCACAATGGAATATGTCTTGAATTTTATCTAATAGTTCTTGTGGAATTTCGTATCTTCCATTTTCATTTAATTGTTTCATCCATTTCGCAACATCTTCTGTATTTGGATGTAATTCGTATAATAATCGTTCTAGATTACTTGAAATTAAGATATCCATGGAAGGGGATATTGTTTTTTCTAAGTTGCGATTACGGTCATAAATACCAGTAGAGATAAAGTCTGTTAGGATATGATTGCTATTGGATGCACAAATTAATTTGTGAATTGATAATCCTAATAATTTTGCATAGTATCCTGCTAAAATATTTCCAAAGTTACCTGTAGGTACAACGAAGTTTACTTTATCGTGTAATTGGATTTCGTTATTTTTTACGAGTTGCATATAACTATAGAAATAGTAAGTAATTTGTGGACATAATCTGCCAATGTTAATAGAGTTTGCGCTAGAGAATTGGTAGTTCATATTGTTTAATTCATTGACCAATTCATTGTTTGCGAATGCTTGTTTTACGATTCTTTGACAATCATCAAAATTACCGTGTAAGGAAATGACTGCAGTGTTTTTACCAGTTGTGGTAATCATTTGTCTTTCTTGCATTTCACTAACTAATTGATAAGGGTAGAATACTATGATTTTTATCTTATCAACGTCTTTAAAGCCTTCTAGAGCAGCTTTTCCTGTATCACCACTAGTTGCTGTTAGGATGACAATATCTTTGTGATTTGGCTCCATTTGCAGTGCTGTTTGCATAAATTGTGGAAGAATTTGTAATGCAATGTCTTTAAATGCACAAGTTGGTCCATGGAATAGTTCTAAAACATGATGTTTTCCTACTTTGACTAATGGTGTAATTTCTGTTGTGTCAAAATTGGTATTATACGCATTGTAGACACATTGTTCTATTTGTT
>JAFZDT010000082.1 GCA_017561055.1 Erysipelotrichaceae bacterium | reverse complement strand
ATTGATTTGATGTATGCTTTGCCTAAACAAAGTATAGAAGATTGGGAAAATGATTTGGCGATTGCTTGTTCGTTGGATGTATCGCATATTTCTTTATATTCCTTAACCATTGAACCGAATTCGAAATTTGGTAGATGGGGTGTAGAACCTGTTGATGGGGATTTGGAATTTGAGATGTATGAGTATGCGATTGATTATTTGAGTAGTCATGGTTTTGAGCATTATGAAGTAAGTAATTTTGCAAGAAATGGTTTGTGTTCGAAGCATAATATTGCATATTGGAAGTATGATGATTTCTATGGAATTGGCTTAGGTAGTAGTGGTAAATTAGGTAAGTATCGTTATACGCAAACGATGAATTTTGTGGAATATTTCAATGAAACGTTGGATATGGAGATTGTGGAATTGAATGCTTCTGATGAGCGTTTTGAGGCGATTATGATGGGTTTGCGAATGCTTGAGGGTATTTGTATTGAAGAGTATAATCATCGGTATAAAGTGGATTTAATGACGTTGTATGAAGGGGCGATTTCTGAGAATGTTCGCCGTGGTTGGTTAGAAACTGTGGATGGAAATATGCGTGTTACTAGGGATGGTTTATATCTTTTGCATGAAGTTTTATTAGAGTTTATGAATGATTAAAAATGTTTGAAAAAGTGATTGCAAGTAGTATATCTTTGTGTTATGATTATTACGCTTTTAGGCGAGGTTCGATGATTCCTCAACGTCTTGCTTGGCTTAGAAGGTCTTAATTAATGGAGGAAATAAACATGTTATCAAAAGCAGAAAAGACAGCAATTATGCAAGCTTATGCACGTACAGAAGGAGATACAGGTTCTGTTGAAGTGCAAGTTGCAGTATTAACAGCAACTATCAATCGTTTGAATGAACACTTAAAGAATAACAAAAAAGATTATCATTCATACCGTGGATTGATGAAAATGGTTGGTCGTAGACGTAATTTATTAAACTACTTACGTGACACAGATATCAACCGTTATCGTGAATTAATCAAACGTTTAGAATTGCGTAAGTAAGCCCTTTTCAAGGGTTTTCTTTTTTTAGGAGGAAAGCTTATGAAAAAAAGATGGTTATGTGTAGTATGTATTCTTGTGTTGTTAAGTGGATGCATGAATAAAGAAGCAAAAGAAGTTTTTGTAACGCCTGTAACACCTATTACAGAAAATAAGTTCTTATATAATCCTGGAACGTATCGTGGTGAAGGTAATGGATATCATGGTTTGATTACGGTTGAAGTAACAGTAAGTGAATCTAAAATTTTATATATTGATGTATTGAGTCACGATGAAGCGAACTATTTGATTGATATCTATGGAAATCCTGTAGAGGAAAATCAAGATGAATTTGAAGAAGTAGTAGAAGATGAGACAGATGAGAATGTAAATGAAGATGAAGGAATTGTTGAAGAAGAAATCGAAACTGAAGAAGTGGAGATTTTAGGGGCAATGGATGGTCTTGTGAACATGATTATGTTGGAGCAAACAACAAATGTGGATGCTGTAACGCATGCGACTGTGACTTGTGATGGTCTTAAAGAGGCAATTTCTAGAGCTTTAGCTGAAGCTATGCTGTAATTTTTTGGTTTTTCGTTGATATGATATAAAAATGTGGTAAAATAGACAAGTAAATTTAAGAGGTGAAAAAATGGCAAAAGAAATATTTAGTATGGAATTTTGCGGGAGAAATTTAACAGTTGAAACTGGTGAAATTGCGAAACAAGCTGGTGGATCTGTTATCGTTCGTTATGAAGATACAGTTGTATTATCTACAGCTACTGCTTCTCATCAAGCGAAAGACACAGACTTTTTCCCATTAACAGTTTCTTTTGAAGAAAAATTGTATTCTGTTGGTAAAATTCCTGGAGGATTCCTTCGTAGAGAAGGTCGTCCAAGTGAGCATGCGACACTTACGGCTCGTATGATTGATAGACCTATCCGTCCACTATTTGCGGAAGGTTTCAGAAATGAAGTTCAAGTAGTAAATACAGTATTATCTGTTAATACAGATGTATCTGCGGAAATGGCAGCAATGTTTGGTGCATCTTGTGCATTATGTGTTTCTGACATTCCTTTCAATGGTCCTATTGCTGGGGTTATTGTTGGCCGTGTAGATGGTGAATTTGTAATTAACCCTACAGTTGAACAACAAGAAAGAAGTGACATTCACTTAACTGTTGCTGGTACTAAAGATGCAATTAACATGGTTGAAGCTGGTGCTAAAGAAGTTAGTGAAGCTGCTATGTTAGATGCAATTATGTTTGGTCATGAACATATTAAAATGTTATGTGAGTTCCAAGAACAAATCATGGCTAAATGTGGTAAGGTAAAAATGGAAGTTACTTTATATGAAGTAGCTGAAGATTTACGTGCTAAAATTAATGAATTTGCATATGATCGTTTAGTTAAAGCTGTAAGCATTAAAGAAAAATTAGTGCGTTATGGTACGATTGATGATATTACTGATGAATGTGCTGAATATGTTGGTTCATTCGAATATGAGTCTGAAAAGGCTAAAGAAAAAGCAATGAAACAAGCTCGCGAAGTTTGTACAGAAATCGTTGCTGGTGAAGTTCGTCGTTTAATTACTGATGAAAAGATTCGTCCAGATGGTCGTCGTGTTGATGAAATTCGTGCATTAGATGCGCAAGTTGATTTATTACCTCGCGTTCATGGTTCTGCTTTATTTACTCGTGGTGAAACTCAAGTATTATCTGTATGTACTTTAGGTGCTATGGGTGATAACCAAGTAATCGATGATTTAACTGAAGTAGAAGAAAAACGTTTCATGCATCACTATAACTTCCCTCCATATTCTGTAGGTGAAGTTGGTCGTATGGGTAATCCAGGTCGTCGTGAAATTGGACATGGTGCTTTAGGGGAACGTGCTTTATTACAAGTATTACCTTCTCAAGAAGATTTCCCTTATGCTATTCGTGTAGTAGCTGAAGTATTAGAATCTAACGGTTCTTCTTCTCAAGCTAGTATCTGTGCTGGTACTATGGCTTTAATGGCTGCTGGTGTACCTATTAAGGCTCCTGTAGCTGGTATTGCGATGGGGTTAATCAAACGTGGTGAAAACTACACAGTATTAACTGATATCCAAGGTATGGAAGACCACTATGGAGATATGGACTTCAAGGTTGCTGGTACTAAAGATGGTGTAACAGCATTACAAATGGATATTAAGATTGATGGTTTAAGTAAACCTATCTTAGAAGAAGCTTTAGCTCAAGCTAATAAAGCTAGAATGGAAATTTTAGATTGCATGTTAGGTGCGATTGAAACTCCAAGAGAAGATGTTTCTGAATACGCTCCTAAGATTCATACAATGATGATTCCAGTAGATAAGATTCGTGATGTTATCGGTACTGGTGGTAAGATGATTAACCAAATCATTGATGAATGTGACCAAGTGAAGATTGATATTTCTGACGAAGGTCAAGTGGTAATTTACCATAAGGATCGTGCAAGCATCAATAAAGCTGCTAGTATGATTGAAAATATCGTAAGAGAAGCTAAATTAGGTGAAATCTATGAAGCGAAAGTTGTTCGTTTAGAAAAATTCGGTGCTTTCGTTGAATTATTCCCTGGTACTGATGGTTTATTACATGTTTCTAAGATTGCTTATGAACGTGTTGAAAAACCTGAAGATGTATTAAAAATTGGTGATATCGTTCGCGTTATTGTTGTTGAAATCGATGATAAGGGTCGTGTAAATGTATCTCGTAAGGATTTATTAGAAAAACCTGAAGGATATGTAGAACCTGAAAAGAAACCAGCAAACAAGAAACCTTTTGATCGTAAAAAGAAAGAAAGTAAATAGTTAAAAGTTCTCTGTAGTTGTTACAGAGAACTTTTTTATTGGTTGTTTTTATGATAAAATAAAATAGAATTGGAATGTGAGGTTACCAATATGAGAATGCGTAAGAAAAAATGGACTGCACCATATCTTGAAACAAGAGAAGATGTTATGGTCTTTCATCCAGAAGAATATAAAGGTAAATGGAGAGATGTTGTTAAAGGCAATGTTCTTCATGTAGAAATTGGCTCAGGTAAAGGGGATTATTGGTTAGGAATGTCAAAATTGTATCCTGAAGAAGCTTGGGTTGGTGTTGAGAAAGTTACAGATGTGGCTGGTATTGCTGTTCGTAAAAGTGAAGGGCAAGTATCGGAAAATATGAAGTTTGTGAATCAAGATGCTGAGGATTTAACTTTGTGGTTTGCGCCTAAAGAAATTGATGTAATTCATTTAAATTTCTCAGATCCTTGGCCTAAAAAACGTAATGCAAAACGTCGTTTGACACATGCTGGTTTTTTAGCTAGATATGAAGAAGTATTAAGTGATGATGGAAAAATTATTATGAAAACCGATAATAGTGGTTTGTTTGAATATTCTTTAGTTTCTTTTGCACAATATGGATTCATTTTAGATGAAGTGAGTGTTGATTTTAGAAGAGTCGAACATCCTGAAGATGTGATTACGGAATATGAACGTAATTTCATGGATAAGGGACAACCTATTTATCGTGCAATTTGGAAAAAAGGAGGAAAGGTATGTTCAGAAGAATAATCCTTATTCTTGTTTTTCTTATTTGTTTATGTGGGTGTCAAGTGTCTAAAGATTCGTTGCTTACGAATCTAGATACAATCTTAGATGATGCGACAGTGAGTAGTATTTCATCTAAGGTAAATATGAATAAGGGGTTAATGAGTTATTATTTACAACCAAGTATTGGACGTAAGGAATCTAATGCGACAAATTCGGTATTTGTAATTAATGGTAATGATGTCATTATGAATATTGATGTTTCATCCATTGTTTCTCAAAAGTATTATGCAACTAGTAGTGATATTCGTGCTATTGGTACTTTTGGAAATCAAATATATGAGAAAAAGGGTGTATTTATTTCTAGTACGGATTTAGTACGTGACTATTTGTATCGCTTATTTGAAGTTTCTAGTGAACAGTATGGTATCATTTTACAAACTTCCAATATAATAATGGTAGCTGTCGTGCCATTAGGTGATGT
>JAFZDT010000081.1 GCA_017561055.1 Erysipelotrichaceae bacterium | reverse complement strand
TATGCACCTATCCAATCTGGTATCATGACAACAGTTCATGCTTACACAGGTGACCAAATGATCTTAGACGGACCACACCGTAAAGGTGACTTACGTCGCGCTCGCGCTGGTGCATGCAATATCGTTCCTAACTCTACAGGTGCTGCTAAAGCTATCGGTTTAGTAATTCCTGAATTGAACGGTAAATTAATCGGTTCTGCTCAACGTGTTCCTACTCCTACAGGTTCTACAACTATCTTAGTTGCAGTTGTTAAAGGAAAAGACATCACTGTTGATGGAATCAATGCTGCTATGAAAGCTGCATCTAACGAATCTTATGCTTACAATGAAGAAGCAATCGTTTCTAGCGATATCATCGGAAGCACATATGGTTCAATCTTCGATGCTACTCAAACTATGGTAGCTAAGATTGATGACGAAACATATCAAGTACAAGTTGTTTCTTGGTACGATAACGAAAACAGCTATACTTCTCAAATGGTTCGTACAATCAAATACATGGCTGAACTATAAGAAAAAAGCTATAGACACGAAAACGACTCTTAGGAGTCGTTTTTTTTGTGGATATGCAACAAATGCAAAATCATCTATAATAAGTAAAAGAGGTAATTTTATGCAAATTAGTTTAGTAAAAGTGTTGAAACAAATTATGGCTGGATATAATGTTCCAGTAATAGTTATCAAACATATACAAGATCTTGAAGATGTTCCTTATTTGAAGTATCGTTCTGCGTTTATTTTTGATAAAGATATACAACAAGAAATGCAGCAAATTTTAAAAAGTGTATTAGCGAATACAGTATATGTTATAGAAGATTTTTTGGGTATTCAACATTTATACTTTTATTTACAAGAAACTAAACAATATTGCATTATTGGACCTTTTCGTACGACTGCATCCTTAAAAAAGGATATAGAAATTTTTAAGGGGATTGATGTATCAAATGAAACGGTTGAAGAAATGAAGAATTATTATGGCAATGTTCCTTTAGTTGATGAACAAATCATTCATATGAGTATCATTCCTATTTTGGCTACAGCTTTTTCCAAAGAAAGACTTGAAGTGAAAAAGATTAAGGAAAGTAAACCAAATAGTATTATTCCTAGTCCAATGTTATTTGAGAAAAAGGAGAAAACGCTTGAAGAGACAATGGATCGTATAGAAAAACGATATGAAGTTGAAAAGGAATTATTAGATGCAGTTAAAAATGGTGATTTAGCTAAGGCAATGTATTTAACATCTAAAATGCAATCAAGAGAAATGATTGAACGTTTCTTTGGCTCTTTGCGTTTACAGAAAAATAGTTTGATTGTGTATAACACCTTGTTGCGTAAGTCTATTGAAAAAGGTCGTGTGCATCCATACTATATAGATGAAATTAGTGCAAGATATTCGCGTCAAATAGAGTTATTAAATGACGATGATGATTATTTTGCGTTTGCCAATCGTATGATTAGTGATTATTGTAGTTATGTACATAAGTATTCATTGAATAATTATTCTTCGTTAGTGAAGATTATTATTCACTATATAAATATTAATTTAGAGAATGATTTATCTTTGCATATTATTGCGGATTATGTAAATATGAATGCTAGTTATATATCTAATGTTTTTAAACAAGAAGTTGGAGTAACTTTAACGGATTATATTCATCATCAAAGAGTACAAATGGCTAAGGAATTATTGCGTGAAACGAATTATAGTATTAGTTTTATTGCTGAAAGAGTTGGTATTTATGATGAAAATTACTTTTCTAGAATTTTTAAAAAGATAAGTGGATATTCTCCTAGGGCTTATCGTAATCGATATTTGAAATAAATAAAGATTGTGCTAGTAAGTCTAAAAATAATGCAAATATAAAAATAGTGTAAGGGTTATAATGCAATTAATGAAAACCCTTACATTTTTTTATTTGTATTATAAGGAGGAAACTATGGCTAAAAATGTAAAATTAGATGAAAAAGGTTATCCAAAGTATGGAATGAAGGATAATCTAGCATATGCGGCTGGTGATTTAGGCTGTAATATGAGTTTTGCTTTAAAGGGTACTTTAATTATTTTCTGGACCCAATTTATGCAAATGCCATCTTTATGGTATTCTGCATTATTATTAATTGTACAAGTATGGGATGCAATTAATGACCCTATCATTGGTTCAATGGTGGATGCTGATAAACGTCAATATAAACGTAATAAGTTCTTACAATATATCTTTGTTGGTTCTATTGGTTTATTGGTTGCTGGCGCATTGTGTTTTGTACCATTACCAAATTTAGCGTTACCTATTAAGTGTATCGTGTTTGTGGCTGGTTATGTTATTTGGGATGCTTTCTATACAGTTGCGAATGTTCCTTATGGTTCTTTATTATCTTTAATTTCTTCAGATACTGGTGATAGAGCTAGTTTAAGTGCTTGGAGAAGTGTTGGTAGTATGATTGGTAATATGGTTCCTATGATTTTATTACCTATGTTAATTTATGATGCGAATGATAATATCATTGGTGAAAGAGTATTCTTTGTTGCATTATTAATGGGTGTTTTTGGATTCTTATGTTTCCAATATATGATTAAAAATACAGTGATTCGTGTTGAAGCGGATGTAAACTGTAATGAAGAAAAAGTTAAATTCAATGTAAAAGAAGCTTTAGGTAATTTTATGAAAAATAGACCTGCTGTAGGAGCTACTATTGCGGCTATGGGTATGTTCTTAGGTATGCAAGGTGCTACAGCAGCTAATACAGTTGTATGGCAATCTTATTTCAATAATGTACAAATCTCTGGTTTGGTTAGTGCTTTTGCTATGATTCCTATCGTATTATTTACTCCATTAGCTCGTAAGATGGTTGTTAAATATGGTAAAAAAGAATTAGCTACAATTGGATCATTATTAAGTATTGTTGCATGTATCGCTATGGTGGCTTTACCTATTACAGCGGATGGTAAAGGCATGCTTATGTGGGTTGTTTGCCAATTGTTTAATAGTTTAGGTATTGGTATTTATTCTACAGTTAACTGGTCTATGATGGGTGATGCGATTGATTATAATGAATGGAAAAATGGTTCTCGTGAAGAAGGTACTGTTTATGCAATGCACTCATTCTTCCGTAAGTTAGCCCAAGGTGCTGGTCCTAGTGCTGTATTAGTATTAATGGTTGTATTAGGTTATGTAGAAGCAAATGAAGGAAATCAATTATTTGAAGTTGCTTTAAATATGCGTTATTTAGTAGCAGGATTAAATTTACTAAGTGCTGTATTAATGTTTATTGGTTTAGGTTGGGTTTATAATTTAGATAAGAAAACTACAGAAGAAATGAAAGCTGAATTAGCAAATCTACGTGAAACTGCTTAATTTATAGAGTACAATAAAAAAGTAAAGGAGTGTTATTATGAGACAAGTTTTAGAATTTAACACAAGATGGGCATTTTCTAAAGAAGCAGATTGTGTTCCTACAGAGATGCCAAATCGTTGGGTATGGGTAAATTTACCTCATACATGGAATAATATTGATGGTATTGATGGTGGTAATGATTATTATCGTGGTACTTGTTATTATGCAAATACAGTAGATAAAGTGGAATGGTTACCTAAAGCAGATCAATACTATTTAGAATTTGAAGGTGCCAATGCGAGTGCTACTGTTTATGTAAATGGTAAAGAGTTAGCGCATCATGATGGTGGTTATTCTACATTTAGAGTAAATGTTACTGAAGAGTTTAAAAATAGTGAAAAACCATTTGTAGTTGTGGCTGTGGATAATAGTGCAAATGAAACAGTATATCCTCAAATGGCTGACTTTACATTCTATGGTGGATTGTATCGTGATGTTAAAGTGGTTTGTGTAAGTGATAGTCACTTTGATTTAGATTATTATGGTGCACCTGGTATTAAAGTAACTCCTAAAGAAGATAATGGTAATTGGACGGTTGAAGTTGAAGTATTTACAACAAATGCAAAAGAAAATCAAACTTTAACTTATACAATTAAAAAACCTTGTGGTTGTGTAGTTGCTACAAAAACAGTTAGTGCAAATGAAACAAAAGTTGAATTTGCGTTAGAGAATGCTCATTTATGGCATGGTGTTAAAGATCCATACTTATATACATGTGAAGTTACATTAAATGATGAAACTGTATTAGATAATGTTAGTACACGTTTTGGTTGTCGTACATTTAGAATTGATGCAGAAGAAGGTTTCTTCTTAAATGGTGTAAGTTATCCTTTACATGGTGTTTCTCGTCACCAAGATAGATGGGAAAAGGGTAATGCTTTAAGTAAAGAAGATCATTTAGAAGATATGGATTTAATTTGTGAAATGGGTGCGAATACCATTCGTTTAGCTCACTATCAACATGCTCAATATTTCTATGATTTATGTGATGAAAGAGGTATGGTAATTTGGGCTGAAATTCCTTATATTTCTAAACATATGCCTACTGGTAGAGAAAATACAATTTCTCAAATGAAAGAATTGGTTGCTCAAAACTATAATCATGCAAGTATTGTAGTTTGGGGATTGTCTAATGAAATTTCTATGCAAGGGTCTACACCAGATTTATTAGAAAATCATAATATCTTAAATGATTTATGTCATGAAATGGATCCAACTCGTTTAACTACAATTGCTTGTGTATCTCCTACACCAATTGATGATCCATATATCTATATTCCTGATGTAATTTCTTATAACCATTACTTTGGATGGTATGGTGGAGACACTAGCCAAAATGGTCCTTGGTTTGATAATTTCCATAAGAAAAATCCTACAGTTCCTGTTGGTATGAGTGAATATGGATGTGAAGCTTTAAATTGGCATACATCTAATCCATCTCAAGGAGACTATACAGAAGAATATCAAGCATATTATCATGAAGAATTGATTAAACAATTATTTACTCGTAAATATATTTGGTCTACTCATGTATGGAATATGTTTGACTTTGGTGCAGATGCTCGTGCAGAAGGTGGAGAAAATGGTCAAAACCATAAAGGTTTAGTAACTATCGATCGTAAGTATAAGAAAGATTCTTTCTATGCTTATAAAGCTTGGTTAAGTGATGATCCTTTTGTTCATATCTGTGGTAAACGTTATGTAGATAGAGTTGAAGATGTTACTAAAGTAACGGTATATTCTAACCAACCTGAAGTGGAATTATTTGCTAATGGTGTTTCATTAGGTAAACAAACAAGTGATGTACATTTCTTCTATTTTGATGTACCAAATGTTGGTGAAACAAAATTAGAAGTTGTAGCTGGTGAATGTAAAGATGAAAGCCGAATTGTGAAAGTTGATACATTTAATGAAGCATATCGTTTAAAAGAAAAAGGTGCTATTTTAAACTGGTTTGATGTTGAAATGCCTGAAGGATACTTGTCTATTAATGATAAGATTAGTGATATCATGGCTACTATTCAAGGTAAGATTGTTTTAGGTACTATGATGATGGGTATGATGAAACATATGAGCAAAGGCGGTGACGCTGGTTCTATGGCTGAAATGGCTAAGAGTGATACAGCTAAAGAAATGATGGGTGGATTTACTGTATTGCGTATCGCTAGTATGATTGGTGGTTTCTTGAATATTGAAATTACTAAGGAACAATTATTAGACTTGAATAAGAAGTTGAATAAAATTAAAAAGCCTAAAAAATAATACATAAAGCATATATCGATTGATATATGCTTTTTAGATAAAGGATGTCCATCCTTCTTTGGTCGCAATCCATACATTGGTATCAATTCTTGCCCAGAGATAACCATCATTTGTTATTGTATCATAGACGTAATAGATATCATTAGGTTCACAAAATCCTAGTATCGTATTTGATAATGATGGACCATTTCTTTTTCTAAGTTGGGTTGCGAGTATTTTGATTTGAGGTGTTTTCTTTAAGGAATATGCATAATTTGTGAAGTTTTGATTGGGTTGTACAAAGGTGTAATTTACTGGATTTGCATTATAACGAGTCCATGGGTTTGATGCTTGTGCATATGTGGTGTTTTTGGGACATATTTTGAGTTCGAAGTGTAAATGGACACCATTTGCGTATCCAGTATTACCACGAATGCCAATGATTTGTCCAAAAGTTACTTTTTGCCCTACTTTTACTTTAGTTTGGTCTAAATGCCAATAGCGTGTGAATAGACGGTTATTTCCAACATCGTGTTGTAATACAACAACTATTGGATAATAGAGTTTTCCATTAATGCGTTCTTGTATTTTCCCTGATTGTATAACGATTCCATCTCTAAAAGCTTTTACAGGATCTTTACCATTTGTAGAATATTTCTTAAGCCAGCCAATATCGATTGCTTTATGTGATGTGGAATATGCATTGGATCCATAGCCATTATCACATGGCAACATGCCGTTAATGCCGTTTGTGTTCATTTTTATCACCTAGTATAGTGTATGAGCAGTTGTGTAAGTGCTATAGGTATTTTGCTTATATTACAAAACAAATGGATTGAATATGTATACAAATTGTTCGTAAAACCGAACAATTTGTATCTATAAAAATCATGTTAATTGTTCGTTAAAGATATAATTTCATAATGCAAAATATCAAATATGTAGTATAATATTATGGAATAGGAGTGCACTAATGAAGGAATATACAATTCATAATTGGGAAGAATTACAGGAAATCATATTCAAAGGTGTTTGGGATGATAAGCTTATGCGTTATCGTTCTAATTTTGTTTATCGTGGTGTTAGTGATAAACAATATGGTTTGGCTCCAAAATTGAATTGGGTATGCGATCATAACTTAAATCTAGAGCAATCCTTACTTCGTAACTTTCGTAAATATGCTTATGCAGATTTAGGAAATTATAATAGTTTTTGGCAAATGCTTTCTTTAGCACAACATCATGGTTTGCCAACTAGATTGTTGGACTGGTCATATTCTCCATTGGTTGCGGCTCATTTTGCGACTGAGGATATTTCTGAATATGACAAAGATGGTGTCATTTGGTGTGTTAATTTTACCAAAGTGAATGAAAATTTACCGAATGTGTTAAAAGAAGAATTGACGAAACAAAATTCGAATAGTTTTACGATTGATATGTTAGAAAAGCATGCGAATGATTTTGAGAAGTTAAAATCATTGAGTGATAAACCTTATTGTTTATTCTTTGAACCTTCTAGTATGTTAGATCGTATTGCCAATCAATATGCTTTGTTTTCTGTGGTATCAGATTCTGGTGTATTGATGTCTGAGTTATTGACGGATGATGATGAGAATTTCTTTAGAATTATTATTCCTAAAGAAGTGAAATTAGAAATTCGTGATAAGTTGGATTACATAAATATTTCAGAACGTCTAATCTATCCTGGATTGGATGGGATTTGTAAGTGGATAACACGTCGTTATTCGAATTTGGGTCCTGTTTATAACAAGAACCATAAATAGGTAGTAAAAGCATTTGCTTTTTCTATAAATTGTTTTTTCAAATAACTGAAGGAGGAAACTTATGAAAAAACTTGTTAAATTAGTTCTTGCTTTAGCAATGGTACTAGGTTTAACTGCTTGTGGTGGCGGAAAAACTAGTGGTGTAACTGTTGAAGTATGGCACACATTCACTGAAGGTCAAGAAAAATTATTAGAAACTATTGCTGATGAATTCGAAGCTGCTAATGCAGGTGTAACTGTTAATGTTATTAACACAGGTTCACCAGATGATTTCAAAGGTAAAGTTACTGACTCTGTAGCAAACGGTGTTGGACCAAACGTTATTTTTGATTTCGCATCTTATGCAACAACATTCGATATTGAAGGTCAAAATTACTTATTAGATTTAGAAAAATATTGGGGAAATTGGGATTATAAAGGTGCATTATCTTCTGCTGGTTTATATGAAGAAGCAACTAACTTCTCTGATGGTAAATTACATGTAGCTCCTGTTTATACAGCTGGTGCATTATTATTCTCTAATGAAGCAATTTATGAAGCTTGTGGTGTTAAAGTTCCAACAACTTGGGATGAAATGAAAACTGCTGCTAAAACAATTTATGAAAAAACTGGTATCGTTGGTTTAGCATTAGACTCACCATCTGATTTTATGCAATTATTAATCTACCAAGCTAACGGTGGTCAAATCGTTGATTTAGAAAACAACAAAGTTGCTTTCAATACAGCTGAAGTTGAAAAATGGTTAGAATGGTGGGCTGAAGGTGTTCAAGAAGGTTACTTCGTATTCAAGGCTATCGATGCTGGTGGATACTGCTCTGCTGACATCAACAATGCTGCTGTAGCTTCTTACATTGGTTCAAGTGCTGGTATTCCTTACTTAAACTTCGATGGTAAAACATTCGTTACTGAATTAACAGATGCTGAAACTCAAATCTTCACAACAAGCAAATTATTAGAAGGTAAAACAGCTAAATTAGTTGCTAACCGTGTTCCTATGATGGATCCTAATGATGAATATGGTAAAGCTGGTATTATCTGGACACGTTCTGCTATCGGATTCAACTCTGGTAATGAAGATGAAAACCAAGCTGCTGCTGATTTCATTAAATTCTTCGTTGAACAAAATGAACGTTGGGTAATTGAATTAAATGCAAATACTCCATATAAAGCTGTAGAAGAATCTGCTACTTACCAAGCACACGTTGCTGGTGACAAAGCTTTAACTGCTTTAGCTGAACAAGTTCCTGTTTCTTTCGTTGCTCCTAACTTCCAAGGTGTATCTGAAATGCGTGAAGAAGCTAAGACTTTAGCTCAAGGCGTATTAGCTGCTGGATGGAATGCTAAAACTGCATTACAAACTGCTGCTGACAAAGTTCAAGCTGCAATGGATAAATAGTAGTTTTAAATTATAGTTGAAGGAGAAATTCTCTCCTTCAACTTTTTCCAATATATTATGAATCTTCGAATTTGCTTTACTTTTTGGTAAAGTGAATTTGAAGGTTCATAATAACTATATGAACTTCTTAAGAAAGAGAGAAATATTATGAGTAAATTATTAGTATTTTGTTTAGATGCTTTATGTACTCTTGATTTAGAGTATATGAAAACATTACCTAATTTTAAATTTATGTTTGAAAAGGGTAGTATGATTAAACATGTTGAACCTGTTTATCCATCTTTAACATATCCATGTCACGTTTCAATTTTAACTGGTACTACTGCTGGTACACATGGAGTTCCACATAATGAAATTGTTGATGTGGAAGATGATAATGCTCCATGGTATTCATTACGTTCTCAAGTTAAATCAAGAACTGTTATGGATGTATTTAAAGAAGCAGGATTAACAACTTGTTCTTTAACATGGCCTGTATCTGGTGGGGCAAACATCGATTACAATATGCCGATGATTGTTCCTATTAGTTATCAAGGGGATAATCCATTACAATTCTATGAAAACTATTCTTCTCAAGAAATTATTGATAAGTATTGGTGGAAGTATAGTCATTTCTTAACTGGTGAATATCGTAATCTAGACGAATTCACAATGCATTTGGCATTAGATATTATTGAAGATTATAAACAACCAGATGTTATGTTAGTTAAGATGTGTGATTTAGATTCTGTTAAGCATAATCATGGAATTGATAATGATGAAGTGAAAAAACAACTTCGTAAACATGATGAACAATTTGGTTTATTGGTTGAAGCTGTTAAACGCTTTGGTGATTTTGAAAATACAAACTTTGTAATTTTAGGTGATCACGGTCAACAAAATATTTATAAGAATATTAACTTTAACCTATTATTAAAAGAAAATGGATTTATTACAACGGATGAAAATAATAAGTTAGTCGATTATGATGCGTATTGTCATTCGGCTGTAATGTCTGCTTGGATTCAATTAAAAGATCCTAATGATGAAGCGTTAAGGCAAAGAGTATATGACTTCTTATTAAAAGTAAAAGATACTCCAGAATATCATATTGGATATGTATTTACTAAAGAAGAAGCTAAGGAAAAATATGGCTTAAGTCATGATGTAATTGATTTTGTTGTTGAAGGTGAAGATGGATTCCCAATGGCATTTGATTCAACTTTAGCTGGAAAAGATTTATTCGAAAAATATCTAAAACCAGGATGGCATTATTCAAAAGCTTCTCATGGTTATTTACCACATAAAGATGAAACTACAGCATTTGTTGCTTGTGGTAAAGATATTAAAGAAGGAGTTGTTGTTGAAAGAAGCACAATGTTAAATGAGGCTTCTACAATGGCAAAAATGTTAGGATTAGATATGGATGGAACTGAGGGTACACCTTGGTTAGAAATTATTAAATAGGGAGATTATTTTATGAAAGTAACGATTCAAAATTTAACAAAACGCTTCCATGACAATACTGCAGTTGATAATTTTACTGCTACTATTGAGTCTGGAGAATTAATCGCATTGTTAGGGCCATCTGGTTGTGGTAAGAGTACAATGTTAAACATGATTTCAGGTATTTTACCAGCTACAGAAGGTAAAATCTTCTTTGATGAAGATGATGTAACTGATTTAAGTCCTGAAAAACGTGGTGTTGGTTTAGTGTTCCAAAACTATGCTTTATATCCACATATGACTGTATTGGAAAACATTTATCGTTCAGTGTCAGCCCCAGCACCCGGCAGATGCTGATGCACAGCCGGATCGTGGGGTTGTAGTCGCCCTTTTCGATGGCGTTGATG
>JAFZDT010000080.1 GCA_017561055.1 Erysipelotrichaceae bacterium | reverse complement strand
TATAAATATGTTAAATGTATATGGAGGCTATATGAAAATTGTAACAGACACATCAACATTATTTTCGCCTGAAGAGGGTAAAGCCCTTGGAATCACAGTTCTACCACTAAATGTAACAATTAAAGGAAATGCATATAAAGAATATGTAGATATGCATGCAGATGAATTTATTCGTTTAATTAAAGAAGGAAATGTTCCAACATCAAGTCAACCATCCGTTGGAGAAACAATGGAAGTATTTGAACAAAATACGGAAGACTTAGTTGTTATCTCTATGGCGGATGGATTAAGCGGTACTTACCAAAGTAATGTTGGTGCAAAAAATAGTTTGGAAAACAATGATCATATCCACATTATTAATACAAAAACATTATGTGGCCCACATAGATACATGGTTAAAAAAGCAATGGCTATGCAAAAAGAAGGAAATTCAACACAAGAGATTATTGATGAAATGTTGCGTTTAGCAGATAGTCATAAATCATTCTTAATTCCAAGTGATTTTGATTTCTTAAGTAGGGGAGGAAGATTAACTCCTATTGCTGCAAAAATTGCAGGATTAATTAAGATTGTACCAATTATGACACAAACTGAAGATGGTAAAAAACTTGAAGCGGCTGGTGTAAAACGTACAATGAAAAAAGCAATTGAAGAAGTTATTAGCCAATTTAAAGACTTTGGTGTAAATGAAAATTACTTAATTACAGTTTCGCATGCTGGTGTAAAAGAGGAAGCAACAAAAGTGTTAAATCAAGTACATGAAGCTTTCCCAAATGTTGAAATTGAATTAGTAGATTTATCTTGTGCTTTTGTTACTCAAGGTGGTCCAGGTTGTATTGCGGTACAAACAATTAGAAAATAGTAAGAGGTATGGTTATGAATTATAAAATTGTAGTAGACTCTTCTGCAAATCGTAGAAGCGAAGGAAATATGGTATCAGTTCCATTAAAAATCGTAACTGATGAAAGACAATATGTAGATGATGAAACATTAGATTTAGTAGAAATGCTTGATTATTTAGCTAACTACAAAGGAAAATCAGGAACATCGTGCCCAAATACTGCAGAATATGTAGAAGCATTTGGCGATGCGGATTGGGTATTTGCAGTAACTATTACATCAAATTTATCAGGTAGTTATAATGCAGCAAGACTTGCGGCTGAAGAATATGAACAAACAAATCCTGGTAAACGTGCTTATGTTGTAGACTCATTAAGTGCTGGTGCTGAATTACCAATGTTAGTTGAAAAGATTCATGAATTAGTAGCATCTGGATTAGACTTTGATCAAGTAGTAGCTGCTATTGAAGAATATAAGAAAGAAACACACTTAGTATTTGCATTAGAATCTTTAACAAACTTGGCTAATAATGGACGTGTTTCTAAAGTAGTAGCAGCTGGTGCTAACTTATTAGGAATCCGTATTATTGGTAAAGCGGTTGTTGGACAATTGGATCCTACTCATAAAGTAAGAGGACAAAAGAAAACAGTTAAAACTTGTTATGAAATTATGAAAGAAACAGGTTATACTGGTGGAAAAGTAATTATGGACTCTTGTTTTGGTAGAGAAACTTCTGAAGAATTAGCAAAATTAATTTTAGCTGATTATCCACAAGCAGATGTTCGTTATGGTGAATGTAGAGGATTATGTAGCTTCTATGCTGAAAAGGGTGGTCAAATGATTGCCTTTGAAGCAAAAGGAGTAAATGACAAAGTGAGATAAGAATGACCTAGTGAGTCATTCTTTTTTTTGATATAATGATAAAAAGGTTGGTGATAATTGTGGAAACAAAAGAAGCTCTTGCGAAAATTTTGATGCAAGAAAAAGAAACAGAATTAGAACATTTTCATCAAGGGGATATGAAAAAGTTGGCTTTGTACTTAATGGAAAAAGCGGATGAGAGTACAACGCCATTAACGGTTCGCATTACAAAGGGTACACAAATTATGTTCCATTATGTAGCGAATGATAATAGTTTGGATAAAGATAATTGGGTAAGAAGAAAGATTAATAGTGTGAATAATTTCCATCATTCTTCTTTGTGGTTGCATTATAAAACGAATGGAGATAATCAACAATTGATGTTGAAATACGGGTTATCTATGGAAAATTATACAGTATCTGGTGGTGCAGTACCTATTATTGTTAAGGGAGTTGGCGTGGTAGGTGCAATAGCAATTAGTGGATATTCTGGTTTATGGGAAGATCATGATATGGGTATTGAAGCCTTAATGTGGTTAAAAGGAGAACAACATGAAGAATAAAAAGAATATGTTTTATATGATGTTAGTATTTGCTGTATCATATGTAGCATTTACTTTCCCTTATGTATTAATGATGCCTTATTTACAATCATTGGGTTATTCTGGTAGTGAACAAGGTGTAATTATTGCTTGTGGTTCTTTAGCGGGTATGGTTGGACAAATGATTTTTGGTTATTTGTGTGATAAATTTAAAACTGTTAAGAAATTTGTATATTTAGGTATGTGCTTATTAGTAGTGTTTACTTGGGTATTCTATTATATGGGTGGTCATCAATTTTTCTTGCATTTAGCTTTAGGTACATTGACACAAAGTGTATGGTTAATTATGTGTGGATTAATGGATAGTTGGGCTTTAGAAGTTGATGAAACTTGTTCTCAAAACTATGGTAGTATTCGTGCTTTTGGTGCGATTGGTTGGATTATTGGTGGACCAATTGTGTCATGGGTTGCGTCTAATTTTGGATATCAATATATGGGTATTGCTTTAATGGTATTTACAATTTTGATGTTTGTAGTTTCTTATTGGGCGCCTGAAGCTCAAAAGTCTGAATCTGCACAAAAGAAAGAATTGAAATTATCAGATGTGGGTACTTTGATTAAGAATCCTAGATATGTATTAGTGGTAGCTATTTTCTTATGTGCATTCTTAGTAATGAACTTTGAAAATTTCTTAGCTGTTCAAAAGATTGGTGTATTATCAGCTGGAAATAGTGCGACTTATACGAGTTTAAAATCAAGTTTCCAAGCGGCATTTGAATTACCATTCTTCTTTATGGGTGGTATGTTATTGAAAAAGTTTGGTTATACAAAATTATTGTATGTTGCTTTAATTGCTTATTTGTTTAGAGTAACTGGTTCTATGTTATCTGTGGATTCTATGCAAATTGTTTATGTTTCTGCATTACAATTATTAACATTCCCATTATTAACAATTACTAGTAAAACAATGGTTGATGAAGAGATTCCTGATTATCTTCGTTCAACTGGTCAACAAGTAGCATTCTCTGTTTATAATGCAGGTTCTGCATTAATTGCACCATTAATTGGTGGAGCAATGTTTGATACATTGGGTGCGAATAAAGCGTTAATGGTAGTGTTGGCATTTGCAATTGTGCCTGTGGTATTATTAACAATATATAAAAAGATGAAGAAAGTAGAGGGGTAATATGTATCTTTGTC
>JAFZDT010000079.1 GCA_017561055.1 Erysipelotrichaceae bacterium | reverse complement strand
TTTGTTTTAATAAGATAAATGCATATCCTCTAAAGAAGAATTCTTCTAACAAGGAGTTCATAAATGAGATATAGATTGCGACAAGTAAGAAGTTATCTGCATTTACTCCAACATTAGAAGTTAGAGAAGCTTGAATTGTAGAAAAATCAATAAAGTTTTTAAATAGCATATATGCCGCAATAATCACAATATAAACTAAGATTCCTAAACCAATGGATATTAGGAATGTTTTCTTCTTAGGAATGAATAGTTGTTTAAATTTTGAAAATTCATCTTTGTAAATAATAAAGTAGATGAATGGAACAATCATAAATAAGCAAATCTTTAATAATGATTTATAAAAATATGTGGGTTGTATAACTCCATCAATAAAACTCATTAATAGAGATGAAATTAGTACAGTTACTAAAATATATATACTTTTGTTTGTTAATTTCATAGTTTATCACCAATTACAAGATAAGATGAATTTTATATATTGTCAATGAAGAATATGTGTTCAACTGATGGTTAAAAAATAACAACTATAATTCAATTGTAAGTTGATGGATAGATGGTACACTTAAATTGTAAAAGATATGCGCAGATCTTCTATGAATTGGAGGAAAGTATATGAGTATTGGTACAAGAATTAAAACGTTACGATTGAAAAAAGGTTTATCACAAACTGAAATAGCTGATGTCTTTCATGTAAGTGCACAGGCTATTAGTAAATGGGAAAGTGAAACATCTCTTCCTGATATTAGTCAATTACCAGTGATTGCTTCTTATTTTGGCATCACTATTGATGAATTATTTGATTATCCAGTGGATTTGGAATATGAGAGAATTGATCGAATGGTTGAAAATGGAAAAGTATTATCTAATGAGTTGTTTAATCATTGTGAGGATTTCTTGTTGAATGAAATTAAGAAGGATCCTAAAAATCATAGAGCCATTTCTACATTAGCTGATTTATATCATTTTCATGCATGCAGATTAAATGATAAAGCGGTGCATTTTGCTTTAGATGCTTTAGAACTAAAACCAGATAATAAGTTTGATTTAAATACTTTAACAAATGCTTCTTATGGAAATAGGAATGATTGGAATACTGGTTGTCACTTTAAATTAATTGAGCATTATCAAAGATTGATTAAAAATCATCCAACAAATCAAAGAACAAAATTGTATTTATTAGATAATTTGATTGCGGATTGTCGTTATGATGAAGCATATCAAGTTTTAGATACATCTAATTTAGAATTTGATGAATTCTATCGATTGTGGATGAAAGAAAAACAAGTAGGTTTTGATAGTGTTAGAAATGAATATGAAATGCTAATTCAAAAGTATAGTGATAATTGGAGAATCTTGATGGAAGTTGCCAATCGTTATGCCTATAATCGTAAATATGAAGATGCAATTATAGTATATGAACAAACTTTTGCGGTTGCTCAAAAGCCTAGATATACAGATATGCTAGCAAGTATTCGTTATTTACATAAGAGTTTAGGTAATTATGATAAAGCCATTGATGCATGTAATCGAGAACTTCAATTGTTAAAAGAAGAATGGAATATAACAAAAGGTGAATTGGTTGATGAACTTAAGCAAGAGATAGAGGATTTACAAAATAAATGAAACTTGAAATTATTTGTTTAAAGGAGTAGCATAATAGTAGAAATAACACAGGAGGTACTATTATGTTTAATCAATTCTTTGTTATACATGTTTTAGTTTCTACCTCAAGTGTGTTGCAATGCGAAAAATAAACTCTTTTTGTGAGATTGACTTTATAGATGCACTTGTGTGCATCTTTTTTTGTATAGGAGGTTTCATATGTATTTACAGAGTAATGAATTATTAAATGAAATACAAATAATAATAAATCAAATTTCAGAAGCGACAAATGGTGTAGTTGTATTTGAAGAGTATATTGCGCTTCCTTATTATGGAAATATAATTTTAAGATTTGATTTGCGTAAAGATGAATATACGGTAGAAGATTTAGATGCATATGAAGTTGTTATGTATGAATTTGTTAAAGATAGATTTTTAATTGATTTCATGGGTAGTGTATATAAAAAAGTGGGATTACTACCTCAAGAGTTACAGCGTATTTTGCCTTTGTGTTATGAGAAATATAAAGATGAGCTGATTACAAAGTCTAAATATACAAATAAAATGCAAGAGGATGTGAATGAATTACTAGAAATATGTGGTTTACCATTTGATAAAAAAGTATGGGAAATTCAATTGGAAGAAGAAATTAATCTATTGTTATTAGAGGATGCATTTAAAGATTTGGGTGAATATTCTAAAGATGATGTTGTTATTCATGTGTATGGAGTAAGTCAATTAGAATGTGAAGGATTAATAAAGGCTACAATGTATGCGAAACGTAATCATATTTCTTTAGTGCGTGCATTGTTAGAAGTATAAAGAGGTTTATATGGAAAAGAAGTACTATGAGGCATACGAAGAGCGTTATAAAACAATCCATGAAAAAGGATATAGTTGGTCTAGTGATGTGAGTAGTCCAATTGTAATGGAAATTATTAGAAAATATGATATTACTTTTGATCATTCTTTGCTAGAAATTGGTTGTGGAGAAGGAAGAGATTCTAAAGTGGTATTAGAGAGTGGTTATCATTTATTAGCTACTGATATTTCTTCATCCGCAATTCAATATTGTAAAAAACAAATGCCAATGTATGAGAAAAACTTTGCTGTAGTGGATTGTTTATCGGATACTTTGAGTCAAAAATTCGATTATATTTTTGCGGTTGCGGTGATTCATATGCTTGTGTTAGATGAAGATAGAGATGGTTTTTATCAATTTGTTCATACACATTTAAATGATAGTGGCATAGCACTAATTTGTACAATGGGTGATGGTACAATGGAAATGCAAAGTGATATACATAAAGCATTTGATCTTCAAGAAAGAGAACATGAAACTGGAAAAATAATGGTTGCGGGTACTTCTTGTAGAATGGTATCTTTTAAAATATTTGAAGAAGAGTTAACAAGAAATCAATTTGAAATTTTAGAAAAAGGAATTACTAGTGCATTGCCAGATTTTAATCGTTTAATGTATGTGGTTGTAAGAAAGAAATAGTCATTGTGAAATATTTATTTGTTGAATAAGAATTAATTATCTATATTCTAGAAAGGACTTATTATGAAACAATATAAAAGCAGTCATTATATTTTTAACTATAATCAAAATTCTAAAGCAGAAAAAGATATTATTAAAATTTCAAAATACCAAGAAGCTTGTTATGAATATATTTGTAATGTGTTAAAAATTGAGCCAAGTTTTAAAATAGAATATTTCTTATGTGATACTCCAGAGGAAGTTGGACGTATTTATGGTGACGATGAGCCGTGTAATGGTTTTGCGGATTTACCAAATAAGATTTATGCAGTATATAATGAAGAAGTACAATGTGTTGGCTTTCATGAGGATGCGCATGTAATTAGTTATTTAATCAATCGTCCAAATAGTTGTGCAATTCGAGAAGGTTTGGCTATGTATTTTGATAGAAAATGGTGGGGAATTCAAAATTTAGATTGGACTGGATATTTCATTAATAATAATACGTATATAGCTATTGAAGAATTATTGAATGATGAAGTGTTCTTTTCTTATGATTGTACAATTACCTATCCGATTATGGGCGCATTCACAGATTGGTTGATTGCGACGTATGGTATTGATTTGTATTTAGATTTTTATAAATATGAAAATGTATTTGAGGGAATTCAACAGGTTTATCAGAAAGCACCTAGAAAATTAAATCAAATGTTTGTTGATTATGTAAATCTATTTAGAATTGATGAAGTGGTTGAATCTAGAATGGATACTTTATTTAAGGAATAATTATTAGATTTATCATTTTGATGTATTTGATGTTAAGGGAAAGTAGGGTAATTATGAAAGAAGTATCATTAGTTGTTGATATGAATGGATGTCCCAATCGATGTAAACATTGTTGGTTAGGACATATGCCTAATAGAAAAATGGAAGAGAATTGTGATGAATTTATAGTTGATTATTTTAAACCCTATTTTGAAAAGGTAACGTATTATAGTTGGCTAAGAGAACCTGATTATTGTAGTAACTATAAAGAAAGATGGGAAAAAGATTGTTTACTATCTATTAATTCCAAACCAATGCGATTTGAACTAGCTAGTTTTTATATACTGGTTAGAGATGAGAATTATATAAAGTTTTTAAAAGAAGTAAATGTAGATACTGTACAATTAACTTTCTTTGGTTTAGAAGAAAAGACGGATGGATATGTTGGTAGAAAGAATGCCTATAACGAATTAATACAAGCAACGAATTTATTGATTGAGAACGGTATTAAACCTAGATGGCAAGTATTTATTAATGAAGAAAATAAGAATGAAGTTGTTCAATTGTTAGATGTGATAAAAGAAATGAATCTATATGAGCGATGTAGCGGATTTAAGTTTTTTGTTCATGAAGGAAGTTGTGATGGTGAAAATAGAAAATTATATCCAATACGAATTCAAAAGGAAAATATTCCAAGTGAACTGATTCCTTATTATTTAGACTATGATCAATTGTTTGAGGAAAAAGAATGCATTGGATTATTGAATGAGGAAACTGTTAATTATGATATTGAGGATCATGTAGTTTTAAATATTTCTAATACTTATGATGTATATTTTAATTATACACATATGAGTAAACCATGGGTGATTGGAAATATGAAAGAAATTGATGCGGAAGAAATGATGCGTAGAATTGTTGAAAAAGATACGTTTGCTTTAAATGTGGCAAAAACAGTAACATATAAACAATTGGCTTTACAATATGGTGATTCAACTTCTACAAAAGTCTTTGGTTTAGATGATTATAAAACATATCTATTTAATTGTTATTTAGATGATATTTCAAAATAAATGAATTGAGGTGTACTATATGGACATTTTATTTAAAACAGATGAGTACGTATTTTCCTATAGAGTAGCAGGTATTTGTATCCAAAATGGGAAGGTGTTATTACAAAAGCCTAGTAATGATACAGCATATGCTTTTCCTGGTGGTCATGTAGCATTTGGTGAAACCAATGCTCAGACGCTTGTTAGAGAGTTTCGAGAAGAATGCGGTGTTGATATATCAGTAGGTGATTTGAAGTGGGTAGGAGAAGTTTTCTTCCCATGGGGTAGTAAACCATGTCATCAAATTTGTTTGTACTATTTGGTGGATATTACATCTAAAAGTATTCCTTTTGAAGGAATGTTTATTGGTAAAGAAAAGATGGAAGGTAGAAAATTTGATTTGGAATTCCATTGGGTAACATTAGATGAATTAAAAGATATCGAAGTGTATCCAACTAATGTTGTAGAACTTATGGATAAAATGAATAGTGGAGTACAACATTTTATTTATCAAGAATAAAAACGAAAGGAGTGATTTTGTATGGAATATCCATTAACACTTTATTATGATACTGAAGTTAATAATGTTGAAATTAAAGATTCATCTCATGGTGATAGCGACTTTAGAAAAGCATACATTGTAAACGATGGTACGTCTAAGATTGTTGTTAAACATTTCTCTAATTCTTTTAGTAATCAAAATAGAATTATGGGTTGGTTTCGTCTAATGGATGAATATCGTAAAGTTGGTTTATATTGCCCAGCCATTATTCCCAATCGCCATGGGGAACTACTTCACAAGCATACAATAGATGGAAGAGATTATTATATATATGCTGAAGAGTTTGCTGCTTTTAAAACAGCATCACAATTAGATGTAGAGAAAAAGAAATATATGTCTGATGTATTACGAAACTTAGGAACGATTGCATCGAAAAGGTTAGATTTTTTAGATTTCCCGTCAGCTTATTGTCTGCTTGAATCTTTTGCGGGCGAGGAGTTCACAGACGAGGAAACTGAATGTGCTTTACTTTTCGTGGACTATATTAAAAAGAATCTACCGCAGTATTTACCACGTGCAGAAAAACTATTGGATTTATTCTATAGAAATCAAGAGGAATGTAGAAAGGTTTATGACTCTTTACCCACATCCTGCTTCCAGGCGGATTTGAACAGTAGCAATATTCTTCTTGATGATAACCGTAAGTTTGTTGGCTTGTTTGATTTTAATTTGTGCGGCAAGGAGAAAATTCTTAACTACGCAATGAGGGAGGCTCTTTGGGCAACTTACCAAGACTGCCTTGTAGACAAAGATAATAATTATATATTCTATTTTGATAAGAAACTTGATGATATTCGAATGAATTCATTTCTTGAAAATATGTCATATATACAAGAAACCTATACATTTAGCGATGAAGAAAAGAAAGCATTTCCTATTCTGCTTCGCTATATTAACACGTTTTGGTGGTATTCACTGTCAGATTTAGAATTTTTCAGTAAAGATAATTGTAAAGTAGAAAAAATGCTTGATTGGTTTGAATTTCAAATGACACGTGATGATTTAAGGCTAATATAAAAATGTAATTAATCGGAGGTATGCGTT
>JAFZDT010000078.1 GCA_017561055.1 Erysipelotrichaceae bacterium | reverse complement strand
ATATACTTCCCCAATTGTCAAATATATGTTATAATATGTTTTTACCCTGAACGATATTGTGCGACATTAACAAAATCCATCAAAGACGATAACTATATCATCTCACGCCCTACCACGCCTCCTAGACCCCTCTACGTGCGAAATAGAGGCATATAAATTTATTACTCAACCACGCACCACGCCCCAACCAAAAACCCTCCACGCTTGGCTGATTGTGATGGAGGGTTGATGGATAGTATGATTAATCCGTTGTGTTTAACAGTTCATTGGCTAAACCAGTATCAATACAAGTGTATTTATCTGTATAACCATTTTCCGCTAATAATGAAGGATACACATCTCCTACAACAAATCCAATATGGTCATTATCGATTCGTGTCTTTAGATCAGCCCAATTACGATATCTGTCAAATGAAGTGAGGACACCTGAATTGTTAAATACTGCAATTTTAACATCTGTGAGTGTGTTACCAGTAGCATGTGTACATTTGAGAACCTGCTGTGCCTGTCCTAAAGCATTAGTTATATTAGCACCTGTTACTGTATATACTAGATATCCATTGACAAAATATGTATTGTTATTATACTGATGAATCTTTTCAATAGGAACATAGATATATGATGGTGTATTTGCGTTAGTTGAATTAGGTTCGCCAACACTTATAGTTTTGAACCCACCGTTTACACCAAAGCTACCTGTGAGAGTTCCTGTACGAAATGGCAAATAAAATTCTTTGACAACATAGTAAGTGGCCGCACCTGATAAAATAGAATCATATGTACATAGAGCTTTCATCTTTGCCAAATTACCTGTATATCTCCAGCCATTTATTTCACTTTTAGTACCAGACGTTAGCAAACCGGTAGTTTCACTACTTGTGAATAGTGTAGGATTAATAGTAAACACTTCACCAGCAGAGTTAATTATATAAATAATAGAAGTTGGTCCAGTAATTGCCAAATCTTGAATCTCTCGTCCACTATTCGTTATGCCTACATTAATTAATGGTTTTAAATTGCCTATTGCATAGAAGGAAATCGTATTACCTCTATAGCTATTATCAGCTAGAGTATGATTACCATAACATTCAGCATATAAATTATGTATGTTTCCATCTCTAGTGATAGTAAGTAATTTAGAACCATTACGATACGATGGTGTGTATTCGGCTTCAGAAGCACTTATAAATTCGACTTGCCCGTTAGGCATTAAACAGTAGAAGCAAATTTTATTCCCGTTGTAACGGTGCTGAGCCATTATGACATTATTACCTTCAAGTGTGGTAATATTGAAGTTTCTTACCTGGTTACCACGAAGTACTTCTACGAGAGTTTCAGATTTAGTTGTAACATTGTATTTGATAATGTTGCTAGATTCATATACACAAATATACAAATAACCATTAAAGTATTGCATGGAGTTTCCATGACCAGAATTTAACAGAGTAGTTGTATCTTCTAAGTTAGTCATGGTACTATCATATCGTTGTAAATATAGTACATTGTTTTTTAACCATAGTACATACCATTTACTATGGTCGATATCATAATCCATTGATTGAACATATGCACCATCTATCGGTGCGGTTAATGTTTTGAAAGGTGTCGCATCGCATACTTGGAGTGATTGCATCGTCTTATATTCTATTAAATCATCAGAAACATTGGTAATAGCGTTACCTATATTACCGACAGTTGTGTTTAATGTACTAATATCAGATCTAGCTGTTCCATCTTTTATATTATAGCTTACATCTTCTAATTTAATTTTACTTATATCTGCCATAATTTTCCTTTCTTGTTTAACTTACATTAATAGTACCTTCTGTACCAGTAAATGACGCACTTGTACCTGTAACAACGGTAGCTGAACCAGATGTCGGCAAACTACCAGCACTGAAACCAATATTAGTAACAGCTGAAACGGCCGTGCCTGCCGTAGGTAGTGTACCCCAATCTATTGTCAGAGTTTCAGTTGCACTATCATAAGTTGACGAAGGTAAAGTACCTACTGTAGCAATTGGTGTAATACTCTCTACTGTAGGATTAACAGAAGGTAGTGTACCAGTAGTAGCTAAAGTAGAGATGGAAGCTATAGTTTCAGTCATTGAAACACTACCGGCCGGCGTAAATGTACCAGTGGCCGTATTTTGATAAGCAAGAGAGCCTAGTGTAGATAAATCACCGAATTCATCCCATTTAGTACCATCAAACACAAATTCAGCATTACCATAAATTGCCACGTTGCCGGTTGTAGCTGTTACGTTATTTCCATTAATTGAAATAGGATTGGTGGTACTTCCATTAGTAAGAGCAGTGGTAGTTACACCTAAATATTTCATTCCGCCTTCAAGGGAAGATATTGCACTTCTTGCAGTAGCGTCTTTAATATCATAGGTGTTACTTCCAACGGTTAATTTAGATATATCCGCCATTTTATCCCTCCGTTAAACTGAGAGTTAATGTTTCCGTTGGAGCGTCATACATAGCGTCAATCATCATATCGTTAAAACGCTGGTCGATATACGCTGAGAGTTGCTGCGTAAGAATGGTATTTACAAAATCGCTAAGTTCATTAACTTTATCTATAAGTACTGCGATAGCTTCATAATAGCTAAGGCTTTCCTTAAACGATGATGGTATTTCACCAATTGTTACAGGGACGCATTTATTCATATATTATCCTTTCTAATACACTCCTAAAAAGAGTATATTTATATCTTTAATTATATCACGATTAATCATGATGATATTTTCACGATATTGCTGAATCATCTTCTGAGCTGTAGCACTTACACCGGAATTTCCCTTAACATGCTTGGTATATTCTTCACTACCTGTGCCAGATGTGGTAGTATTATCTTTCACAGTGTTCTCAGTTTCATTAGCAGAAGTTGAAGAAGCATATTCACCTGATAAAATTGCAGTTTTACTAATCTGACCTTGAGGAGTATCTGAAGAAACGCTAAGTCCACTTCCATTATTAGTTGAAGTAGAATTGGAGGATGATTGATTACCAGAGGTTCTATCAAATGATTCAGTATAGTCTACATTTACTAGTGGATCATATTTAATGGCTGCTGAGTATAGAAGTGGAGCTTTCTCTTCCATAATCTCACGCATAAATACTTTCGCTTGATGAGCAAAGAGTCCAGGAGTTTCTAGACCAATCTCATACATATAATAATGATCTATAATGGCTTGGGCTAATTTATCTTTACTCCATACCCCACGAGCAGTAATTACAGCAATTTCTTCATCAGTTAAATAATCGGATAAATCATAATCCATAAACCAGCTTTTAACTTTAGCTTCACCAAACATATCAATGACATGTCTAAGTTCAATCGTATATCTAGCCATTATCTACCTCACTATCTTCATAAGATTTGATAATTGATTCATTCTCTTTAATCACATTATAGAGGTCAGAGCGTAATTTAACATCAATCGCTTTAGAAGTACCTGTAAGGCCGAATTTATCATTGAATTCTTTGCAAGCTTGCTTTCTAGGAATAAGATAGCTTTGCATATTCATATTAATTAACTCATTATTACTATCAGCTTCTTTAGTTACTAATCGTTCACGCTTTTCATCGAGGTTAGAAATACCAAGAAAGGTTAAGAAGTCATTCCAGATTTCTTTCATATACGCTCTAATATCATTCGCAATAAAATCAGCTTGCGTATTGATTGAGTCGATAGGTTTATCAGCTAGAAGATTTTTATCACCATAAATTACCGGAGAGTTACCATCGTATTGAGCATAGATATTCCTAAGGGTTAGTTCCTGATTCTTATCAGTAAGAAGTAAGATTGGTGTCTTTTGAGCTTTAATATTAATATCAGCTGCACGTTGAGCGTCTGTTAATCTCTCTGCATAGAGTGAAATTGTACTAGCAGTAGGTACACGCTGGTAGTTATTCATGACGAGAATACATTCTTCTTCAGCTGGTAAATTGGTGTTTGGTACATAAAGTTCACGCATTTCATTATATGAGTATGAAAAACAGTTTATTTTAGTTGGCAAACCATAAATATTTATATAACCAGAGTCAGCGGCTTGTGTATTGATAAATCCATAGTCAGCGTCATATAGAAGTGCTGCTTGACCTTTATAATACAAACACATTTCGAGATATCTAGCATTCATCGTATCAGGAAGATTGATCCAGTCAAACATTGATAGAGCTATCTTCTTCATTCGTTCTAGATAATCTATATAAGTTTGGGAATTAATGATAATAGCGTCATCGAAACTGCTATTTAATCCTTTTTTTCTAGTTCTTATCATTTGTACCATATTTTAATTATATCACCTTAAGGCGTTACAATAGCGTTGCTTTGTGAGTAATCCATAAATGTCGTTGGATTATGCCAGAAGGTAACTCCTTTATCAAATATTGATTTAATTTCTGCAAGATCACTTTGAGGTATATTTGCTTCAATATAACACCCAATTGTCTTGACATAATTCCAATTTGTCCGACCTGTAACATTTGGAATTTTAACTTCATTGACCTTATAACCGAACATCGACATAAAATCATCACAGATTTTGGCATATTCAGCTTTTATACTCATTGGATAAAAAGTAAAGCCAAAACGAGTTTCGGCCAAGTTTACATCACCACAGTTAGCATTTCCTTTAGCTTGATCAGGTACCAGTGAAGCTTGATATCTTTGATTTACTACATCAGCTACTGATTTAAGCATATTTAAACCACCAGTAATACCAGCTAGTGCACCATAATTACCACCTGTAGTAATACCACCAGCTATCACCATACCAGATTTAATAAATGAAGAAGTTAGATTTAGTGGTATATTAATAGCATTCTGAGTACACCAGTTAACATAATAATCTGTATTCCAAGCACAAATAGGTAATTTACCAGCTGCAATACCATAATTATAACAATCTAGATTAGTACCTTTTTTATAATTGGTGGGGTATGCTTTAATACTCATACCTTGTGATACAACACCATCAATATTAAAGGCTGGTGATGATGAAAAGTCCTCATAGTAATATTCAGTTTCTACACCAGCATTGTTACTAGCATAGAAATAACAATATGGATAAGTTTTCATCTTTCCATTTTTCGGTGTGTAACTATCGAGAGTAGTTGGTTTAGTTAATGTAATAGTGTCAAGGTTAATGGGTGTAGTTGAATCACTAGTAAACATGTATGTTGTAAAACTACCACCATCAGATGTACGATTTATAATTGACATATTACTACTATTTATAGCACCTAATGGTACAGTAAAGATTGATACGATAGCGTCTGGCTTAGCGTCTAAAGCATAACATGCTATTAGATGATTAGCATCTGAAGCTGTTAATACCATAATATAATCTAAACCTGAATATACCCCTCCAACCTTATGACCTGTTACATCGTTGGGAAATGCTGGGTGGACATTAGAATGTGAAGTAGTTGGATAGTCTGATACTTGGAAGCAAATATAACAGGCATTAGATTCTGTAGTAGTGTTTAATAAGTCGCTATTTATAACATTACCATTTAATACATATTCACCAAGTTCCAAATTTTCAGGTATAGTATGAAGCCCAACAGTATCATCATTTACATGTTCACGCTCTACAAAAGTTTTCTTATAAGTTAAATCAAATTGCCAGGTTTGCCAGCAATCGTTCTTAATTTGAACATCAGTTACATTATCATTTACATAAACTAAATCAGTAATGAAAGCATAAAACCATTTATTACTATAACTAGTATTACGATACATAACATAGTTGTATTCATAAAGATCGTCGATAAGAGCTGGTACTCGTATGCTATTATCTTTTCTCTGGTATGTAAACTTATCAAACCTAAGTTTCGGCAGGCCATAAAAATAGTTATATTGAGCAGTAGCATTAGTGAAAGTAAGTTGGTTATTCTCATCTATCTCTAGTGGTACTTTTAACAATATAACATCTGTATTTGGAGTTATAACTGCCACTTAATTCCTTTCCATAGTTTTCCACAGGGTGTGGATAACCCTGTGGATAAATGTTAGATTTTTCTATTCGCTATCGCTACCAGATGGAGTAGGTTCAGCAGTGGTGTAAATCTTAGCGTTTGCAAAGAGTGAGTAATTCACCATGCGAGTGTCGTTAAGATATAGTTGGTAAGTTCTGTTGTTTGGGTTACGGAAATCTTCAAGAGCAAAGTCTTGAGTTTTGATGCGGAACCAGGCACGATCGCAGATCATAGCCTTAATCATGCTACCATCGACAGCAACTTTACCATCATCGTCATATTGAGAGAAATCATCCACAACTATAACTTTTCCGAGAAAATCGGTCGCTGACATATTAAATGCTCGTGCTAATACTTCTACATCGATTAGACTTTCAACATCAGCAGAGATGAGTACCACGATGTCCTCAGGATTGCTCCAGGTTTTAAGTGCAAATGCACCTTCACCTTTAACATCTTGCCAAGCATTGTAAGCAGTGGAAGGAATCTGCATTTTGCTATAGTCAGCACGCATTTTGCGAACCAAAGCTTTAGCAGTGGCTTCGTTGGTTGGGTTGGTTATAACTTCGTATTTAATAGCACCTTTTTTAAATGCTGCAAGCGGCAAGCCTTTAGTCTGGTTATACCTTGTGACATATGCTCCGTTATAGAGTGCATTAGTCATACCAGTGATAAATTCTTCGAGATTATCCCAAGAAGTAAAGGCATTGCGAAGTTTTTCACGAGTAATCGTTACACAGTATTGAAGATCAGAATTGACTGTCAAATATTCAGTTGCGACTTCTGCAGAATATTTTTGTAATAACCCAGCAAAGTCATTGATATTAAATCCTCTAGCCTTAATCGGGTTAATGTATGCCTCTTCTACAAATTGTCCGAGTGGCATTCTTTCACCTTCAAGTTGTGCTAGTGGTGAGTTAAAAGTTTTGCTCCAAACAGCAGTATAGATAACTTTCTTAAGCAAACCAACAAAGTCATTTAATACAGCCGTATTTGCAGGATCAAGTATCGGAGTTCCAAAATCGGCAATCGTAGAACTTGAAGTGGCAACGGGAATGAATTGATGGTATATAGAATTAGTCTGAACACTCATTTCTCTCATTTTATTGAGTGCAGTTTGAAGTCCTTCAGATGGATACATCTTATTTCCTTTCTAATTAATTAATATCTAATGGATGAAATTACCATTCTTATCGAATATGTCTTTCCAAGATATTTCCTTTGGCTTTTCCTCACTCTTAGCCTCTGGTAATTTTTCTTTACCCACCGGCAATTTCTGAAGAAGTGCACCATTTGCACTAACTAGTTTTTCATTTCTATCTTTAAGAGTATCTATCTCTTTATCTCTATCCGCAAGAGCTTGCATATTCAAAGTATTGCCAGTAAGTATTTCACCGACAGTATCTGAAATCATTGCAAAGTTTTCAGCTCCTAAAGTAGATTCTATTTTGCTTGTTAGTTCTAAAATCTTGTTATCATCCATAAGTTTATTATATCATATTCCTCTTCGTTGACGCAATTTTCTAGCATAGAGCACCCACGGGAATTTAGATGCATTAGTAATTACCGGTGTAGGCGACTGATTCCATTCTCTGTATCTGAAAGCACCTAAAAATAGTCTAATATCATAACCGTGAATATTAGTATAAGCTCCACCTTGTGGATCTGGAGTCCCCTGGTTATTTTGACTTAAAATCGGAAACTCATATGGTTGAGTAGGATCCGGAGTCCAGCTAGCATAATCTACGTCAGCGAACCCGACATGGCCGTACGGATTAACTTGATTATAATTAAATACGATTACATCACCCTGTTTAATATCACTTACATTTTCTACTAAATCAAAATAGGTAACTCCGTTATAACTCACATTAGATAAACGATTATCCCACATAGTATAAGCGGAGCTAGACGTAATAATGGGGTATCCTGCAGGAAAGCCAACATTCCACCAGAATTCAGCAGCGAGATCGTAGCACTGGCAGCCGTGTTGGGAGTCAAAATTATAACCATTACCTTCAGTGTTAAATCGCCACTGAAAATAAGTTTGGTGCGGTATTACAACATAGCCAGTATAATAAGCCATTACTTACGTCCTGTATCTGGTGTAATTGGGGTAGGGATAGGTTCTGGTTCGGGCTCCGGCTCAATGTAATCTAGTGGTGTATAACCACCGATGAAGTTTTTAACGGATATATTAATAATATTAGTACCAGCACCACCAACACCATATTCACATGGCACGCCGCCTTGATTCTCACCGAGACATCTCACATACCCATTATTTACCTTATCTAAAGCCATACAAATATGGCCGGTACGACTACCATCTAATACAATCCAAGTTCCTTCTTGTATTTCGTCTACATTCCAGATGACTTTGAATCTATCTCTTGCGTTCTCATCAGGACAATTCATCATACCTTTAGCTAGACCAGTGCCACAGGTAGAGACATCAAAACCAGCGTATCCCCACCAGAAGGCTCTAGCGATTGAGACACACTGTGCACCAAAATAGTTCGACGCTACAATACAACGTCCTAAAGTAGATTTTACAAAAGCTTCTACAGAAGATGTATCTACTTCTTCAATCTCCCCAAGTTCATAATAGAGTGCCTTTTCACCATTTTCAATATCTAATTGATCTTGGAACATCCCACCACCGTCTATTTCATCTATAGTTGGAATTTCTTCTAAGATTTCACCTTCGTCTCCGATTACATATTGAGGCTGGTTATAATCTATTTTTACTTCGACCTCTCCGTTAGAGGTATTAATGATAAAAGTAATTCCAATTCCACTTAATATTACAAGTATGAGAGGTAAAAACAAATTGAATAGCTGCGATAATTTAAGAGATTGGGATTTCTTCTTACTAGATTTTTTCTTTGCCATAATAAATCCTTTCTAAGATTATTATAACATATTACTTTAATAATTCATTTAAGATAGCTTCAAGTACATTTACAACTATTGAATTACCAGCCTGTTTATATAATTGAGCATTGCTACATACTTCACTAGCTTTATTAAAATCACTATCATCAAATCCCATTAGTCGAAAACATTCTCGTGGTGTTAATTTTCGTACACGATAATTATCCATAACTCCTTGAAAATCAGAAGTAGTAATAGTTTTACTTATGGAATGACCTACCCTTCCTCTTCTTGTCTGTGAATTGGGATAAGATAAATCAATTCCATCACCATTACTAGCCAAATCATAACCTTGTTTATTAGCTGTTTTAATTGCAATTACTTTCATTCCGCCGCATTCTGCACCACTTCTTGTAGTAATTGTCCCCATAATCCCTTCATCTGTTTTAATATGATTTAAAGGTTTTTCATAACACTGCCAGTTTGATATCATATCTAATTTTTCTTTATTAAGATAGTATTTTTCATCAACATTAATTTCTAGAAAATCTTTTAATTTTTTCTTTAATTTTATTTTTGCGGGAAATTGAAAGTCACGAGCAAGTAAACAATTAAAATCTTTATCATAATAATCTTTGATACTAATAGTAAATACTCTTTCTCTATTTTGTGGAATACCATAATCTTTAGCATTTAAAATTTGACAATGATTAGTATAACCTAATTCTTCCATATACTCAGCATAAGCATCCCAATTATGAACATGTCTAGATGATAATATATTTTTTACATTTTCCCAAATAACATATGTCGGTTTAAGCTTTTCTACAATTCGCAAAGTTTCATACATAAGACTTGATCTAGTCCCACTACCTTCATCACCTCCAGCTTGTTTACCAGCTATACTAAAATCTTGACATGGGCTTCCATGCATAATCAAATCACATTTTATATCTTTATTCCATTCTTTGATGTCTTGTGGTTCAAAATTTGTACCGTGAATGGCATTAAAGCTCTTGATTGCATATTTATCAATTTCTACAGCGTCAACAATCTCATGTTCAATACCTAAATTTTCAAGAGCTTTACTACAAGCACCTATACCAGCAAATAATTCTAAAACTTTCAACATGAATATACCTCAATAACTCTGATAATTAACTTCATCTTTATTCATCTTCCCACTCCTCCATCATCTCAGATAGGCTATCATAAGTTCTCATAATAGGCTGTTCATCTTTGTAAACAGTCAGTACAATTGGAGCTACATGATCTGTCTGTAAATAACCAAATTCAAACACTTCTCCAGTTTTCTTATTTCGTAGTTTCATAAACTCTCCTTAATAACTCTGATAATTAACTCTTTCATCTTCATAATATACTTTACGCTTACCTTCGCCATTCTTTACACCAGTTCTCCTACTCTTTAATCCACCTTTTCGTCCAGCTTCTCTCGCTAACTCACGATTGGCATAAAATCCACCAGTATGACCGTTTTTCCCACCTTTACTCCCAATCTTCTTATAGAAGTCAAAACCATTCCTCGCTATATTTGTTAAGGCTGCTTTTTTGCCACCTAATTTAGTACCACTCATTATATATTCTCCTTGTCAATTTCATTTAATTTAGTTTGTAATATTTTTGCTGCATCTTTATTATCTAGCACTTTCCAAATTCTAGCATCTGGGAAATTGCGATCGTGAATACCTATCTCACATTCTAATATTTTAGCTTGTATGGCAGTACGTCCAGTACAATAGACTTTTCTATAATCCGCCATTGCTTTTAATAGCTTATATTGAGGCATATTTGTTAAGATATCACATTCTTTCGGTACTGGAGCATGATACATCTTTGATATCTTAATTAAGCGTCCAGCGAATGCCATCTCTTTAGTCTTTTCTTTTACTTTGTATCGTTCCACACTCTTTACATCTACAGATAAAGGCAAATATATAGCCTTACCGAAATACTGCATATTATCTACAGTTTTCTCTAATCCACACACTAGAATTAAGTCTTTGTATTGGCTCAAGAATTCATAATAGTTGGGGTTACGATTGTTATGAATAAATACGATAGAATGATCCGGTATAGGCTGTTCTCTTAATCTTACTGTTACCCAATTTCTATCCGTTTTCACATTTGGTATGATATTCTTTACAATCTCCCGTGAATAGTAATATGCACCGTTATACTTATTACCACCAGTCAAACTATTACGCTTCTTCGCATAGATAGGGTTTGTATGATCTATTATCATTTTAATTCATCCTCTTCTGGTTCAAGTCCACTATGGATAGGGTACAAACCAAAATCAAATAAATCTTGATTAATTTCTTTAATTGTCTTTTTCATTTCATATCACTCTCATTAATAAATCGTGCAGCTTGCCTAATCCAATTACGATAGACGGCCGGAATTTCATCATTTCGCCAGATAGTATAAAGTTTACTAATTACTTCATTTTTGCGTTTATTATAATCTTCATGAGCTTGCTCTATTTCATCTACTAAGCTTTCACCTAAGAAGTTTACTCTTAGTAAATCTGCAGTATCATTTGTCTTATCTAATACCACTATTTTCATTTTATACCTCCAAATTATTCATTATGTTTATAATATCATCCCTGATATTTTGAATTTGTTTTGATTGTTGTTCGATTTGTATAATTTCATCCTTTTGTTTCATACATTTCTCCTTTTATTAATAATTTATATCTCTATTATAGCAAAATAGTAATGCTATGTCAATATATTATTTATGCTATCTTTTCCACAGGTTTTCCACAGGCTATTTGATGGTAAAATCAGTATCAGCTAAGATTACACCACCTTTGACATACTTGTAGGTAAACTTATGATGTATATTCTTAACTTCATCGATACCAGCTCCATTCTTTTTAGCCATCTCAATCAAATCTTGATGCGTAAGTTCACCAGTTGAAAATCCACGTTTGAAATTATCAAAGTTAATGATAGGAGCTAAATACTTAGGAAGTCCAGCCACTGTTACACTAATATCACCTTCAATTTCTTCAATGTAACACTTCTGTCTAATGTATATAGCACGAGTGAATTCTGGTACTTCTATAGCCCAAGCTCCTAGACGATAGTCATCGATATCTAACACATCTTTTAATTCTTCGATATCCTCTTGTGTAAGTCCGCTATGAATCGAGTCAGTATCTGAATAGTAATAAAGATCTTTACCATATTTCTTTTCAGTATAATCCCTAATTGCTTGTGATGTTCTAATTGTTTTATCCCTACCATACGCAGTTACAAACGCTGCAACAGGAATATAAACAGGTTCTCTCTTTTCTGGTGGCAAATCTACAAAGTCTAATACTCCATCTGAATTAATAAAGGGTGCTTTACTCCCACAATTTGTAGCAGTTCCAAACTTACCTTAATAAAGGGAATTCAGCATTAATTTTGCAATTTGCCGTTTTCCCTTATTTCCCTCCTTTCCTGCTTTTATTTTCTGTTCAGTCCAGTAATCGACATACTGGTCAAATAGTCCTTCAGCACACATAAACTTCCAGCCACCATGATAAGTAACATCCCAGAAGTTATAATGATCTTTAAAGAGTTGAAAATCGATTGAGGTTAAAGTTAGGGTTACATGTTCATCATCAGATGATTTTAGATATTCATTAGCAATGAAACTCAAATTATTCTTAAGTTGAATAGTTGGTATCTTATCTGGTTTAATTTCAAATTTACAAGTAAATGTTATAGTGTAAAGAGGATATAATTCATCATAAACATATTCACCCTCAAAGAATTTTGGAAATCCGTAGGGCATCGGTTTTTTAAGACAGTAAGGATAAAGGCTATTAACATCGAGCACCATACCTTTCCCTACTTGCTGTTCAGTATATTTATCTGATGCATAAGTAAAACCACCACGATAACTCATTCTAATATCAGCATCCACCTCATATGGTAAGATTGGAAAAAACTTACGAAAATTACCAATCATCTCTTTATAATTTGTTAAAGCATCTGATGCAATAGTCATTTTATTAAGACCTAGTTCAAACATCTCTTTAAGAGCTCTTGCTACTATTTCTACATCGTTTCTAATATAAGCTACTTCATCTTCAGAGAGTTCATAACCCACTGGGCGATATGTATTATAATCTATACTTAATTTAGAAATTGAAAGACCAAAGCTAGTAGCAATTCTTTCTACTGAAAAGTTTGGAAATATCTTCATAGCATCAATAATTGTTACTTTCTTTATTTTATGACCATTAACTTCAAAGTAAATTTCAATAGAGTAAAACTGTCCCATATCGGATATTAAAGTAGTAAAAGTCATATCTCTTCGGTCTTTTTTATCTTCTATATATTCAAATCCACATTCTAACAGCCAAGATAAAATAAAAGAGGCATCAAATTTGAGATTCATGAAATATAAAGTATAATTGTGCTTAGCATTGTAACACCAATCAAAGAAATCTGTAATATTATTACCATATATAAAATCATCTGGATTTTCAATGTTACAGATAGAATAAGCCCATACTCTACAATCATCTGGATCGGTAGTCGTTTCAAAGTCTGCTGACCAATAGTTATGCATCTTCATCGACTAGATCCATCCATCCTAGTTCGTTTAAATCATTTAACTGTTTGCTAGTCAACGTTGATTTCTTTATCTTCCCGCCATATTCTGATTTAGTCAAATTGGCTTGTGCTTCTGCCTCCGCTATTACTTCTGCTTCTGATGAAATATCTTTATAATCATTAATTTCTGCTAATTTACTTTCTAGATTTGCAGCTTTCATTGCCATCACATCGAAGTTCTTCATAAAATTATCAATTAATTTATGAGCTTCTTTATTACCTACATTAATAGCACTACGTTTATTAGGAGGTGATGGAATAATAGAATATAATTTAGCAATAAGATCATTCTGCCTATACATTTTTACAAACTGGGCCGGTGAAATTTTACTAACCTTTTCATAAAAATTATTAATAGTTTTCTCATCATATCCTGCATCCTTCATCACTTTCTCTACACCAGATAGAAAACCTTTATATGAAGAAATATTTGATTTGTTATAACTTAAAGCTTGGTTGGTATATTTAGAAAAAGTTTTAATACCTGATTGATCTAGATTCATAATATCAAGTTCAAGATATTTTCGCTTCTCTTGTAAATTGAATAGATAATCTCGCCTAGCTATTGAATATTCATCTTCATAAAATAATTCCTGTGCTTCAGCAATTTGGCGATCATAGAATTCTTTTGTTTTCTTCAAATTATCTTTAATAAACATTAGATTATATCTAGAAGTCCGACCACCACCTCTAGTTTCTACGGTTTCAAGTGCCACATCCTTTAGTTTATTAAAACGTTCTAGCTCCTTAATATATCTATTGAGATCTGTTCTATTATCAAAGCTAGTTTTTATATTTGATACATAAACCTTATCAGGCAGATAGGAAAACCCACGTTTAATTGCACGATTTCTTTTCTGATTAAAGTTCTTTACTACACGCCTGATTTCAGCATTTAAAGCTTCATCATATCTAATTGCCATATTTTACCTCCTTTTCTTGGCTCTGGCTGCACTGTAGCGACATTTAACTTACCTGCCGGAAAAAACGAAAATCAAAACCTCGGTAAGCACCATATTTTTAATTAGCCTTCGTATTCATCATCGTATTCAACGATGTACTCTTTGACCGGACGGCCATTCTTTGAGGTAACTTCACCATTATATTCAATCCAAACGTAAGAGCCTTCTGGTACATTCTTAAATTGGCGATCTAATGACGCTGAAGAATAGACACCAAAATCACCTTCGGAATTACGAATGATATATTTGGTAGATTCACCATATTTACCATCGAAAATCTCTTTCTTTAGATAAACGCCTTCAATCTTATCACCTTTTGTAAGATCTTTATTCCAAGTTTTAGTATTAGTTACTGCAGATTTTCTCATCTGTTTAATCCTTTCCTTATTTTATAATAATGTAATTTGGGTGGTAATTTGAATTTTTGCTTATATTTTTTGCCTATGTTACCTCCTTTTATTAATAATGGTATAATCTTAGTATATACAGAAAATTTTATTAATGCAAGGATAAAATTTGTACTCACTTTTCCACATGTGGATAAGTATGATATAATAAGAGTGCAAGGCTCGAAAGAGTTAATTGCAGTATTACCTGGAGTGGAGGCTAATATTAATGTTAAGTATGAATGAAGTGGATACATCCTAGCCGAAGAGGCTACCACCATTCTGTCTGTTTGGTATTGCAGTGCTTGACCATATTAGCTTATCCGCTCCGCACCTAGAAAGGATGTTAATGGGTTCATTTTATTACAATTTCGATAAATTATTTAGTTATAATGCATTATTAAATTTTGTAATTACGGAACGAGGGTTGGGTAAAACTTTTGGTGTAAAAGTTGCCATGTTACAAAAATTTATAAAGAATGGTGATCAATTTATTTATGTTAGACGTTATAAGACAGAGCTAGACTCTGCCTTAGTTACTTTCTGGAGCGATATACAAAATAATGGTTATTTTGATGATTTAGACTTAAAAGTAAAGAAAAGTAAAATGTTAACTAAGTTCACATGTGATGATGAAGTTTGTGGGTTTGCTGTGCCACTGTCCACTGCTAATATTTTGAAGTCTACTGCTTTTCCGAAAGTTAAGTATATAGTATTTGACGAATTTTTGATAGATGATAGTGGAGTATATAAATATTTGAAGAATGAAGTGCAGCTAATGTTAGATTTAATTGAAACCACGTTTAGATTAAGAGATGGGCAAGTTATATTTTTAGGTAATGCTCTAAGTATTACAAATCCGTATTTCGCTTATTTTGATTTGGAATTACCTTATAATAGCGAATTTAAGAGTTTTAAAGATGGGCAGATTATAGTTAATTATGCTAGGAATGAAGAATATAGAAAAGTTAAGAAAGCTAGTAGATTTGGTAGGCTAATTGAAGGCACAAGCTATGGTAGATATGCAATTGATAATCAAATGTTAAAAGACAATCATAATTTTATAGAAAAAAGACCACCCGATAGTAGATTCTTTGGGTTAGTGATTATTAATGGTATGAATGTAGGGATATGGTTTTCTAGGAATGGTCATTTATATATGAGCGAAAAGTTTGAGCCCAATACAATTAATAAATTTGCATGTGATTATGATGATCATACTGAAGATACAATGTTTGTAAATGCAAGAGAGAATTATTATTTAAATGCATGTTTAAAGTATTATAAGCAAGGGCTACTCAGATTTGAAAATCAAAAAGTGAAAAATGTTTGTATAAAATTATTGAACAAATGCATAATATAATATATAATAGAATTAGACCTTTCGGTTGTACATTCCCTCTTTTTATTAATAAGGGATAAGCATTCTGGTGTTTATCTCCTCCAAAAATTTTTACACACATAAAACCACTATTAGTTTTCTCTTACATATAAAAACTAATATCCATAAATAACATCAACCCATCAACCCTCCATCACAATCAGCCAAGCGTGGAGGGTTTTTGGTTGGGGCGTGGTGCGTGGT
>JAFZDT010000077.1 GCA_017561055.1 Erysipelotrichaceae bacterium | reverse complement strand
GTCGTATTCAAGAGATTTTGGATGTTGAAGTGGAAGATGTAGAAAGTGGTTTGACACCTTCTATTGCAGGGGATATTGTATTTGATCATGTGTCTTTCCAATATGATGATGGCGATAGTTTAGTGTTGGATGATATTAACTTTGAAGTAAAAGCTGGAGAAACCATTGCGATTATGGGGCCAACGGGCTCTGGTAAATCTTCATTGATGTATTTATTAACAAGGTTATATGAAACAACGAGTGGTGATATTTTAATCAATGGTGTTTCTATTAAAGATATTCAAAAGCAACATTTGCGTAAAAATGTTGGAATTGTATTACAAGAACCTTTCTTGTTCTCGCGTTCTATTTATGAAAACATAAAGATTGCTTGTAAAGATGCTAGTGAAGAAGCGGTATATGAAGCAAGTCGTATTGCGTCTGTTCATGATGTCATTATGGAATTTGAAAAAGGCTATGAAACTTTAGTTGGTGAAAAAGGGGTTACGTTATCAGGTGGACAAAAACAGCGTGTAGCGATTGCTAGAACGGTGTTATCGAAATCTCCGATTGTAATCTTTGATGATTCATTAAGTGCGGTGGATACAGAAACGGATGCAGCAATTCGTGAGGCGTTACAGTCTTTAGCTGGACAAATGACAACGTTTATTATTACTCAACGTTGTGCAAGTGCTCAAAATGCGGATAAGATTATTGTCTTAGAAGATAAGAAGATTTCGCAAATGGGTACACATGATACGTTATTGCAAGAAGAAGGCTTGTATAAGCGTATTTATGAAATTCAGTCTTCAATAAAGAAAGAAGGTGAATGTGATGAGTGAAATTCGCTTTCAAGAAAAGGAATATAATACGGATTCTTTAGATGCAGGTCTATGGAAGAAGATTATTAATTTATTAGGTAACCAAAAGAAAGATTTATACTGGTTGTTTGTCTTTATGTTATTGGTTGCAGTATTGGATGTTGTGTTTCCTTATTTAAACAAAATTGCGATTGATTATTTTGCGATTGGTAAAGGAACACAGGGACAATTAATTGGTTATGGTGTTGGATATTTGCTTTTGTTAGCTGTACAAGCTTTCTTTGTGTTTAAGTTTATTGCACAAAGTGGAATTGTGGAAACGGATTTTTCGTATTATGTAAGAAAAACGGTTTTTGATAAGTTGCAAGTGTTATCGTATTCTTACTATGATAAAACGCCTACTGGTTGGATTATGGCACGTATGACAAGTGATGTTGGACGTTTGGCGGAAATCATTGCTTGGAGTTTAGTGGATATGGTATGGGGCTTAACGGTGATGGTAGGTATTACAATTGTAATGCTTATTGTTAACTGGAAGATGGCTTTATTGGTGTTAGTGGTTGTGCCTATTTTGGCATATATTTCAGTTTGGTTCCAAACGCGTATTTTGAAGAATTATCGTTTAGTGCGTCAAGTGAATTCTAAGATAACAAGTAGTTTCTCTGAAGGTATTGCTGGGGCCAAAACAACGAAAACGATGGTATTGGAAGAACAAAACTTAGAAGAGTTTAATCGTTTAACCAGTGAAATGCGTGAAAAGGCAATTCGTGCAGCGATTTTATCTTCTTTATTTATGCCGATTGTTATTGGTTTGAGTGCAGTTAGTACAGGTGCTATTTTATGGTATGGTGGTAATCAAGTCTTGTTCTATGGCTTAGAGTTTGGGACATTGATGATGTTTACGCAATATGCCAACCAATTCTTTGAACCTTTGCGCCAAATTGCACGTTTATTAGCAGAATTACAAATGGCTCAAGCAAGTGCTGAACGTGTATTGAGTTTATTGGAAGAAGAGCCTGCAATTGTAGATAGTGATGAAGTTATTGCACAATATGGCACGATTTTAGAACCTAAAGTAGAAAATTATCCTGTGATGAAGGGTGATATTTCTTTTGAACATGTAGATTTTAATTATTTACCGGAAGAACCAGTATTAGTAGATTTCAATTTAGAAGTACAAGCTGGACAAACAATCGCTTTAGTTGGTGAAACAGGTTCTGGTAAAAGTACGATTGTCAATTTGTTGTGTCGTTTCTATGAACCGGTAAAGGGTATTGTGAAAATTGATGGTGTTGATTATAAGCAACGTTCGTTAGGTTGGTTGCATAGTAATTTAGGATATGTATTACAAGCACCACATTTGTTCTCTGGTACAGTTAAAGAAAATATTCAATATGGTCGTATGGATGCCTCTATGGAGGAAATTATCGATGCGGCTAAGTTGGTAAATGCCCATGAGTTTATTATGAAACTAGAAAAGGGTTATGATACGGATGTTGGAGAAGGTGGAGGACGTTTATCAACTGGTGAAAAACAATTGATTTGTTTTGCTAGAGCGGTATTAGCGGATCCTAAACTATTCATCTTAGATGAAGCGACGGCATCTATTGATACGGAAACTGAAAAGGTGATTCAGGATGCGATTGATAAAGTATTAGTGAATCGTACAAGTTTTGTGGTTGCCCATCGTTTAAGTACAATTGTGAATGCGGATGTTATTTTGGTTATGAAAAATGGCCGTATTTTAGAAAAAGGCAATCATGATGCGTTAATGAAATTGAAGGGTTATTACTATCGCTTGTATACCAATCAATTTAATGAAAACTTACAAAAAGAGTTGTTGAAACAAAAATAACGATTAGCAAATGCTAATCGTTTTTTACTTTTTCTAATCCTTTTTCTAAACCTTCATCTGCAATCCAAGTTAAATATTTGCGTAATAATTGTGCAGTTTCGTGGTTCATGAATTCTTTGTCCGTACTTTTTTCAAAGTATTCTAGGGCACTACGATCAGTGTATTTGTCTTTTTGATAAATCATACAAGCTGCAACGCGATCGCAAATCATTTCTTTAACCACGTTTTTAGGAGCTGGATAGAAGATGATGCCATCTTTATTTTTATCCATCCAATATTCCCAATGGTGCATATTATGACCTTTATGATGTAACCAACCTAATGAATAGCCTAATACTTGTTTTTCTTTATCAATTGGAGAACGGTCTCCTTGGAAATATTTAACACCGGCCCAAAATTCGATTGGAGAATATTTGCTTAAATCGTGTTTGATTCCTTGTTTGTATAATCCGATTTTAAAACACAAAGAAGTAACTTTTAGTTTGTGTTTGGTTATGGTTGTAAAGTGTCCATATAAGCGTTTTGTAAAAGATAATTCCATATTTATCACCGTTTGTTATTGTATCTTAAAATGGGAAATTATGCAATTTTGTATGACAAAATGGTGGTTATGTAGTAAAGTAAACGCTTTATTTTGATTCAGTTGTTTTCCTTGTTTGTTTTTTGTTATAATATCTAGTATGAAAAATGGTGATAGTATGAAAAAGTATGAGATTTTAACTTTATTTGGTATCTTAGTTTTAGATCAAATAACGAAAATATGGATAGAAACAACGATGTATTTAGGGGAATCTATTGAAGTGATTAAGGATTTCTTCTATATTACGTTTGTACAAAATACAGGTGCTGCTTGGAGTATTTTAGAGGGCCAAATGTGGTTTTTCTATATTATTACAGCTGTTGCTTTGGGTGCAATGTTTTATTTCTTTAAGGATACAAAAGAAAAAGAATGGTGGTTACGTTTAGCAATAATTTTATTAATTGCTGGAACATTAGGTAATTTTATTGATCGTTTAACTTTACAATATGTAAGAGATTTCTTGGATTTTGTGATTTTTGGCTATGACTTCCCAGTATTCAATGTAGCGGATATTTCGTTGTGTGTTGGGGTTGGTATGGTAGCTTTGGAAACATTATTTTATAAGGAGGAGAACCATGGAAACAAATAAATGGATTATTGAAGTAGAACAAGTGGGTACACGTTTGGATAAGTTTCTATTGGAACAAATGCCAGATGTTTCTAGAACACGTATTCAACAATGGATTACAGATGGGGATGTGTTAATTAATCAAGCCATTAGTAAGAATAACTATAAAGTGCGTTTGCATGATGAAATTACGTTTGTTAGACCTGATGATGTGGAATATGATTTAACACCAGTGGATATGAATTTGGATGTTATTTATGAAGATAGCGATTTGATTGTTATTAATAAACCTAAGGGTGTAGTGGTGCATCCTGGTGCTGGTACAAAGGAAATGACTTTGGTGCATGGCTTGTTGTATCATTGTAAGGATTTGAGTGGTATTAATGGTGTATTGCGTCCAGGGATTGTGCATCGTATTGATAAAGATACTACGGGATTATTGGTTGTGGCTAAAAATGACCAT
>JAFZDT010000076.1 GCA_017561055.1 Erysipelotrichaceae bacterium | reverse complement strand
GGCACTACCTGGTACACACGCTACATTTTGTTCTTCTAATAGTCTTTCACAGAATTCTAAAGAAGTAAGACCAGTATGCTTAATACATGGGAAAACATAGAACGCACCTTCAGGTGTATGAGTAGGTAATCCAATTTCATTCAAACGACTTACTAATAAGTTACGACGTTGTTTATATTGCACTACCATTTCATCAACATATTTTTGCCCATTACGCAACCCTTCAATCGCTCCATATTGAGCCGCAGTAGGTGCTGACATGATGATATATTGATGAATTTTCAACATTTGTTCAACAAAAATAGAATTTGCACATAAATATCCCAAACGCCATCCTGTCATCGCAAACGCTTTAGAGAAACCAGAAATCAAAACAACTAAATCACGAATTTCGGGAAAATTAGCTGGTGAACAATGCCTACTTGAATAATTTAATTCTGCATAAATTTCATCGCTAATTACAATTAAACGATGTTCTTTAATAATAGGAATTAATGGTTCATAGTCTTCTTTATTCATAATTCCACCAGTTGGATTTGATGGGAAATTAATAATAATAGCCTTTGTTTTATCTGTAATCTTTTCTAATAACTCTTCCTTAGTTAATTTAAATTGATTCTCAGCCTTCAATTCAATAAATACAGGAACACCACCTGCTAAACGAACAGCAGGCTCATACGCAACATATGCAGGCTCTAGAATAATAACTTCATCACCTGGATTAATAATAGCACGCAAAGCAATATCAATCGCTTCAGAACCACCAACTGTGATAATCATTTCTTTATTAGGACTATAACGCAAATCATAACGTTTACGTAAATAATGACTTAATTCAGTACGTAATGATAATAACCCAGCATTCGCTGTATAATGCGTATGTTTTGTTTTAATAGAATAAATTGCTGATTCACATACATTCCAAGGAGTCGCAAAATCAGGTTCACCAACCCCTAAAGATAAAACACCCTTTTTTGTATTCGCTAAATCAAAAAAACGACGAATACCACTAGGTTTAATCTCAACAACTGTTTTATTTAATAAATCTCTATACATTAAATACTCACCTGAATTCTATCATCTTCTTCTTCATCTGTATCCGCAAAAACAACACCATTTTTCTTATATTGTTTTAAGATGAAATTTGTACTAGTACCAGTTACACCTTCAACAACAGCTAACTTACTACCAACAAAATTACTAATATCTTGCATAGTTCTTCCTTCCACGACAACTGAGAACTCAGTTTTACCACTCATTAAATACATAGTATCTACTTCAGGATATGCATAAATCATACTAGCGATACGGTCATAACCAAAATCACGCTCAGGTTGACAAGTAACATCAATTAAAGCAGTAACACGATCTACATTCGCCTTATCCCAATTAATAATGGTATGGTAACCATTAATCACTTTATTCTTTTCAAGTTCAGTCAATGTACTCCAAACTGAAAATTCAGACTCTTGCAAAATCGCTGCCAAATCTTTTATATCTCGCTTCGCATTCTTTTCGATCAATGCCAATAATTCTTTTTCCATAAAATTCACCTCAATATATAATCAGTATTTTACTAAAAATATATAAAATTGTAAAAGAAAAAAATCACCTAATGGTGATTTTTATAATTGTACATTGTGATAAACATGTTGAACATCATCAACTTCATCTAACAAGTTAATTAAACGTTCAAATAACATTTTTTGTTCATCATCTTCAAGAGTAACTAAATCTTGAGCCATCATAGATGTTTCAAGCATATCATATTCGATACCAGGATATAATTCATCAATAGCATCTTTAGCTTTATACAAGTCAGTAGGTTCTACATAAACAGTCATAGCACCTTCTTCAACTTCCATTTCTTTAACATCAACTTCAGCCATAATTAATGCATCTAATACGCCTTCTTCATCTTCACTAGCAAAACTTAAAATACCAAATGTATCATAGCTATGAGAAACACTTCCCTTAACACCTAAGTTCGCATGAGCTTTATTGAAGCATGTACGTACTTCAGAAACTGAACGGTTAACATTATCAGTTAATACATCAACTACTACAGTACTAGCACCAGGACCAAATCCTTCATAACGAGCTTCGATATAAGATTCACCTGTTCCACCTTTAGCTTTTTCAATATTTCTTTTAATAACATCAGCTGGAACTTGTGCAGCTTTTGCTTTTTCAATTACACGTTTTAAACTTTGGTTCATATCTGGATCAGGAACACCAGCTTTTGCAGCCATATAAATTTCCTTACCAAATCTTGAATATACTTTTGTTTTTGCGGCAGCCGTTTTCGCCATAGCGGCTTTACGCACTTCATGTGCTCTTCCCATGAACAATCACCTTCCCTAAATTTTTTACTTTATTATTATACTCAATAGTTATTTATAAGACAAATATTTTCTTACAAAAAAGGCAGAAAATTCTGCCTTTTTATTATGCTTCACGTAAAACAGCCTTTAATTGATTGCGTAATGCATTCACAATCTTTTCAACAACCGGATTAATATCCTTATCTGTTAATGTTCTTTCTTCAGATTGGAATACCATACTTACAGCAATACTTTGTTGTCCTTCAGGAACCCCTTTACCTTTATAAACGTCAAATACTTCAACATCTTTTAAGATCTTACCAGCATTTTTACGTACGATATTAACGATATCTCCAGCCTTAACATCTAAATCAACTAATAATGCTAAGTCATAAGAACTTGATGGATATTTACAAATAGGTACGAATTTAACTTTAGATGCTTTCGCATTGAAGATAACTGATAAATTAAATTCACCAATCATACAAGCATCAATGTCATATTCTTTTGCTTTAGCAGGATGTACTTTACCAAATACACCAAGTAAATCTTTACCTAAGTATAAAGCAGCACTTTGTGATGGATGGAATGTTGTTGTATCCACATCATTTACTTTGATTGTTACACGTTTTTCATCAAATCCTAATTCTTCTAATAATGCATAGATTTGACCTTTCATTACATAGAAATCATTATTTGTAGTAATAGCTTGCCATTTACTACGAACTGTTGTAGGAGTTAATGCTAATGCTAAACGATCTTGTGGTTCACCTTTTTCATTGTAAACTACAGCTACTTCAAATAAACCAAAGTTATCATTACTTCTAGCAGTATTGAATGCTACAGTATCTAACAAACTTGGCATAATAGATGTACGGAAATAACGACGTTCATCACTAGCAGGATTTGCTAATTCAACAGCACCACTTAATGGCATAACTGAATTATCAATATGTTTTTTACTTACTAATGAATAAGAAATAATTTCACTATAACCAAAGCCATTTAACATTTTCTTAATCATACGAGTTGTACGACCATTAGGAGCTAAATTACCTTGTGTAGTTGGCATTAATGGTAATGTAGAAACAATATGATCAAATCCTTGAATACGAATAACTTCTTCTACTAAATCTTCTGCAATAGAAATATCTGTACGATAAGAAGGAATTGTACAAGTAATAACATCACCATCAACTTTAGGTTCAAAACCTAAACGAGCTAATGGATCACATGCTTCTTCCATCGTAAAAGTTGTACCTAATACACTATTTACTTTAGATAATGTAACACTCACTTCTTTACTAGCTTCTTTTAAAGAACCGCAAACAACAGTTTCTTCAATACCACTAGCACTAGCATATTCAACTAATAATTGAACAGAACGTTCAACAGCTTTCACACAAGCTAATGGATCAACACCTTTAATGAAATGTTGTGCAGCTTCTGTATTTAAATTGAATTTACGAGCAGAATTACGAATACATACATGATCAAAGATAGCAGCTTCAATGATAATACCTTTAGATTCTTCATCAATCTTACTATCATCACCACCCATGATACCAGCAATACCAATTGCTTTACCTTCAGTAGTAATCATAATATCATCTTCAGTAATATTATATTCAACACCATCCAAAGCTGTATATGCTTCATGTAAACCTTGTTTAACTGTAATTTCTTTAGCAGGAATTTTAGCTAAATCATAGAAATGCAATGGTTGACCAGTTTCTAGCATAACTAAGTTAGAAATATCAACTACGTTATTAATTGCTTTAATACCAGCACCTTTTAATGCATCTTTAATCCATTTTGGAGATTCTTTAATTTCCACATGATTAATCACTTTACCTAAGAATGTAGGACACTTTTCAGTTTCAGATTTAATCACTAAATCCGTCTTACTTTCTTCAACTTCAACATGATAATCAGGTAATCTAACTTCACGATTTAAGATAGCTCCAACTTCTTTTGCCATAGCCCACATAGCTAAGCAATCGTTACGGTTTGGAGTTAAACCAACATCTAAAATTGTATCATCTAATGATAAATAGCCTAATACGTTTGTATCACCAACAACTGCATCATCACCTAATACTTCAATACCAGCTAATTGTTGTTCAGTTAATTGTTTTGGATCCACACCTAATTCAGATAATGAACAAATCATACCCTTAGATTCTTCACCACGAACTACACCTTCTTTGATATCTCCACCACGTAATTTACAACCAGGTAAAGCTACAATGACTTTTTGACCTTTCGCAACATTTGGAGCACCACAAACGATTTGACGAACATCAGTTCCTACATTTACTTGACAAATATGCAAGTGATCACTATTTGGATGATCAACACATTCTTCTACATAGCCTACTACTAAGTTAGTAGCATATGCCATTTCTTCTAACCCTTCAACTTCTAAACCACAAGCAGTGATTTTATCAGCTAACATTTTAGGTGTAATATCATGTAAATCTACATATTGTTTTAATACATTAT
>JAFZDT010000075.1 GCA_017561055.1 Erysipelotrichaceae bacterium | reverse complement strand
TGTAAATCTGGTGATAATTCTACAAAATAGGCAGTATAACCAGCTACACGAATCGTTAAACTCTTATACTCTTCTGGATTTTCTTTAGCTTTTAATAAATCTTCCTTATTCACTACATTAAATTGTGTATGATTAATACCCAACTTAACAATGGAACGTAAAATACCAACAAACTTTAATAACGTATCCTCTTTCGCAAAAACACTAGGTAAGAATTTCATATTCAATAAGGTACCATTAGTACCCAATGATCCATCAATATGACTCACTGAACGTAATAATGCTGTAGGACCATTTACATCACGACCATAAACAGCACTCATACCACCATCAGCTAATGGTTCTTTTGCACGTCTTCCATCACAAGACGCTCCTACATTATGTCCCATAGGCACATGTGCACTAACTGTATACAAACCAGCATGATAAATACCACCACGAACATTGGTATATTTACTCAAAGCATCCGCAAAGAATTTAACCCACTTTTGTCCAATGGCATCAACCCATTCCACATCATTACCATATTTAGGAGCTTTATTTAAACACATTTGACGCAATACTTCATCTTCAAAGTTATTATGCAATGCATTCATCATTTCCTCTTTAGAAATAATAGCTTTATCAAATACTAATTGTTTAATTACTGCCAAACAATCCGAAACATTCGCAACCTGAATCGCTTGAATTCCACTTAAATTATAATGTGCACCACCTTGAGTTACATCCAAACCCTTTACTAAACAATTATCAATCACACCAGATAAGAATACAGAAGGTACAATTTCACCATGTAAACGATCCACAATACCACACATAGTCATCATTTTATCAATGAAGAAATCCATTTGTTTCGCATACGCTTCTTCTAACTCTTCAAATGTTTTATAGGTTGTAAGATTACCTAAATCCAAGCCCATTTGCGAATCATCTAATAAACATTTACCATTATTTAAAGTTAACTCTAATACTTTTACCATATTAAACATCGCCGCATCAGACCAACCTAAATTATTACCACTTGTTGTTAATTCAACACAACCAACAATACAATAATTGTATGCATCTTCTACAGAAATGCCTTTTTTAATCAAAGCAGGAATAATACTTTCATCATTAAAGACTTGAGGCATACCACTACCCTTACCAATAACACGAGCAACCTCAACTAAGAATTCTTGAGGACTATTTGCATGTAAACGAACAGATAAGTTTGGTTGCGGTAATCCAATATATTCTTGTACCTTTAAGCATAAATAACTTAATTCATTAGTCATATCTTTATCATGGATATCTTTACCACCTAAAGCTACATTAAAACCAATTGGGAACCCCGCAAAATACTTAGCCCCCTCTTTATTACGCATATACACAATTTGATTTGTTTTTAACCAGAAACCACATAAGATTTCAAAAACTTCTTGATTACTTATACCACTTTCAATGGCTTTTTTATAATATGGATACAAATACTGATCCATTCTTCCAGGCGAAAAACTAGACGCATTACTTTCCATATGCAAGATAACAAATAAGAACCATAAAGATTGAACAGCCCCATGAAAATCTAGTTCCTCTTGATGTAAAATAGCATCACAATTATGAGCAACTTTTACTAAATTTTCATGATTTGTATCATCATTTTTCGCCATTTCTAAAGCCAAATCACGATAACGACGAATAAATGTTAAAACACCTTCATACACCATTACAGTAGCCGCATAATAATCTCTAGTTTCATCATTACAACTTGCTAGATATTCTTTAGCTTCATTTAAAATACCAACAGGCCCCATTTGTAACCAACGTTCACAATTTGGATTAATATGACCCTGCGCATGATCCTTTTGGTTAATCTTAACTACCTTTTTAACAGGTGTTTCAATTTCACCAATATTATCATAAACAATATCTTCTAACGTATGACCCTTCCAATAAGGTACAATTACTTCTTTAAAAATACGAGCATCTTCTTCATGTACATTAAATTTATCTTGCACACGTGTAGCTAAAGTGTCAATTTCTCTTTCAACCCAAGAAATACCAGACTCAGGGAAAACAACACCTGCACGAACACCACTAGTACGATTTCCAACTATTTTTTCACTAGGCTCAATACGAATGTTCATATTACATAAAGCATCATGCAATGCATATGCACGCTTCATGATTTTAGAATCATTTTCATGTTCTTTATACGCATTGGTAATAATAAGAGCTTGTTCAATCGATGCATAGCGAGGTTCATCCAACATCGCATCTTTTAGCTCTTGCATATATTTAGGAAAATAACAATTTTCTAACTCATTATCAAATTTCTCATTAATTCTTGTTTTGTATTGTTTCATCGTGTTTCACCTCTTAAATTATTATATAACAAGAGAAAATACTTGCCAATTATATCTTTTCAAAATTATAAATTGTAGTATAATAAATTCGGTTAAAAAAGGAGATACTTATGGAATTATATATCGATACAGCCAATGTAGAAAAAATTGAACAATATTGTGCACAATATCCTTTAGCAGGATTCACATGCAACCCAACAATCGTAACAAAAGAAAACCGTACAGTTGAAGAATTAGTAAACTTAGTACCAGGTAAACGCGTATTCGTTCAAGCTATCGCTGAAGATTATGAAGGAATCTTAGCTGATGCTAGAAAATTAAGATCAATGCGTGATGATATTTATGTAAAAATCCCATGCACACCAGATGGTTACCGTGCAATGTATACATTAAAACAAGAAGGATTCGGCATCTTAGCAACAGCTGTTTATACAGTAGGACAAGCATTAATGTCTGCAGCTTGCGGTGCTGATTATGTTGCTCCATATGTAAATCGTATGAGTGATACAGAAGTTGATGGATGCGAATTAGTAGAAGATATCGTATGTGCATTTGCTTCTCAAAAAATCGAAACAAAAGTTATCGCAGCAAGTTTCAAAAACTTAAACCAAGTGGTTCGTTTATTAGTAGCTGGTGCTGAAGCAGTAACTATCCCTCTTGATTTATTTGAAAAATTAATCAATAACAAATTAACAAATGACGCAACAAAAGTTTTCGCTGACCAATGGGAAGCTCACTTCAATCGTCGTGCAATCTAAATAAATAGGAGTTCACAATTAGTGAACTCCTTTTTTACACTCTAATATTCTTTTTTAATAAACGTAATGCACTTTTAGCAGTAAAACCAGTTAACAATCCAGTAGGAATAGCAGATAGCAATAAGTATGGTAAAATCATCCACATACTTTCTTGGTTATAAAACAACATAACCATCAATACTTGCCCAGTTGAATGCCCTACAGCACTTAACATACTCATTGACATAATAGGCATCTTTAATACTTTCTTACATAAAATCAATACAATTGAACTTAATACCACTCCACTTAAAGAAATCCAGAACGTAGAACCAAAAATCAATCCACGCAATAAATTACCAATTACAACACGCATTAAGTTAACAGAAAGCATCGCTTTTACATCCAATAATTCAATAGCAATTAATGCAATAATATTTGCTAAACCAAAACGAATACCAAAAGGAAAAATTGGTAAATACGTAGATTCAAAAATATTAATAATAATCGCCATCGCCGACAACATTGTAATATACATTAAACGTTTTGTTTGATTCTTCTTCATACTATTCTCCAGTTTCACAAATTACCGCAATATTATTAGGCAAACAAGTAATACCTACTTGTGCAAACACACTATCATAATCCAACCAACCCATATTCACACAAATTTGATTTGGACACTCTACATCATACACTCTAAAAGATCCATCTTTTACTTCTAAATGCATTTTACCATAATCACCAGTAAACTCATATGTATCATTTTTATTCACATCAAAATAAAATAATACTTCACTACCATAAATAACGGCACCTGTTTTATCACCTTTATTATTAGCATTACTTAAATACATACCACCAAACGCAATAGCAGCAACTAATACCAAAATTGCGATTACAATCCAATCTTTTTTCTTCATAAAGACCTCCAATATAGCAAAAACAAAAAAACTTTGTTCAAAATTTACTTTTACTTGTAGCACGACTATTATACATAAGCTTTATCCAAAAGAAAAGAAAAATTAGTGAATATATCCACTAATTCTTTTTATTATCCAAGATTGATAAAACAGTAACCGCGCCTAAAATTAAAATACATCCAACCAGTTTATTCATTGACATAGATTCATGTAAGAAAATCATACCACCAATTACTGCAGTCACTGGTTCAAAAGTACAAAAGATAGCTGCAGTTGAAGCACCCAAATATTTAATACCCAACTGTAATGTATATACCGCAAGAAAGGCTGCACCAAAAGCAATAATAAATGTATAAACAAAACCAATAGGCTGCATCGTAAATACCGCAAATTTATCAATACACATTGCATAAATACCTACAGAAACACAGGTACATAAAGTGATATAAAATGTTAAAACATAACTATTTAAATCTTTAAGTTTCATTCGCTCAATCGCTACCATATAAAAGGCATAAGTAACTCCACTTGCTAAAGAAACAAGAATACCAATTAACGCTTGTTGCATCGATACACTAGAACCAGTTTCCATAAAGAAGAAAATACCACAAGTCGCAACTGTTAAAACGATTCCTTTTAACTTACCTAATTTTTCCTTGAAGAAGATAATTCCAAACAATGCCACAAACACTGGATACATAAAATGTAATGTCGTTACAGTACCTACAGGTAAATAGGTATATCTTAAAAAGAATAGAGTAAAGAATCTTTTCATATACTTATAGGCTGTTTAATTTCTGATAATGCCGTTCCTTTAATGATAGGGGCGCTGCTCGACTGTTGTTTGTATTATTATAATAATATCAACTTACAAAGGA
>JAFZDT010000074.1 GCA_017561055.1 Erysipelotrichaceae bacterium | reverse complement strand
GAAACTATGCTAGAAAAAGAATATAGAAAATTCCCATTGCATTTAAGAGTTTATGCATATCCTCAAGCTAAATTAGTCATTATGGCAGAAGGTTTAAACCAAGAATATGTATACGAAAGTGAAGATATCTTAGAAGAAGCGAAACAAAATCCAACAAACAAAGAGCAAATTGTTAAACAACTATCTAAACTTAACGATACCATCTTCACATTACAAGATATAGAATTCGAGGAATGCAATGCCTTTATTCCTGTAAAAATGCTTAACCAAGCAAGAAGAGACATTGTAGAAAATTTATACAATTTAAAATGTAATGCACAACAAAATCGTGTAAAAACACCAAGCGATAAAAAGAAAATCGCATATTCATTAACTGCACCATATTTAACAGCACAAGTCACAACACAAGAACAATATGACGCTTGTGTTGCTAGTGGAATTGAAACGATCTACTATGACAATATCATTCGTAGAAACCAAAATGAATACACAGACAAAGATGGTGAATTATTAATTGGTGGTTATGGTGGCCTATATCAATATCGTAATCATAATCCTTTTGTGACTGATTATTCATTCAATGTAGTAAACTCTAGTAGCGTTTACCAATTACATGAATTAGGCGCAAAACGTGTTACCCTTTCTTATGAATTGAATAAGAATCAAATACAAAGCATTGTAGATAACTACTATAAACAAAATGATGGATATCCATCATTAGAAATGATTGTCTATGGAAAAGCACCATTACTATTTACGAAATATTGTCCACTAAAGAAAATGAATCAATGTGGTGAATGTAAAAAGAATCAATATGTACTAAAAGATGGAAATGATACTTTCCCTATTCTTTCACATAACGATTGTACAACAACCATTTTAAATGGAAGAAATATCAACCTTTTAGATGAAATACCTACTATTAACGGTATTCAAAGTTTCCGTTTATATTTCACAACAGAAACTAAAGAAGAAGTACAAGAAATCATTTCTTTAGCACAACAAAAACTACAAGGTAACCTAATGGATTCTGTATTTAATCAAAAAGCTGATACACGCGGTTACTTTAATAAAGAAATTATGTAAGCTTCTTTACAATTAAATAGAATATGTTTTAAGGAGAAATTATGTTTAAAGACATTGAATATATTACAAAAATTGGTATCTCCAAAATAGAAATGGCACAAAAGGATGTTTTCAAATTCTTTATGCGCTCCTTTATGGCGGGTATTTATCTAGCAATGGCTGCTATCTTGTCCTTCTCATTAGGAGCTCTATTTCAAAGCAATGTTGCACTATCAAAAACACTTGTAGCTGCTTCCTTTGGAATAGGATTAGCCATGATTGTCTTTCTTGGAGCGGAATTATTTACCGGAAATTGTTTTACCACAATGATTCCAGTTTATACAAAACAAAAGAAATTAACAGACCTACTTCCAGCATGGATTATCTGTTATGTAGGAAACTTTATTGGTTCTGCTATTGTTTGTATATTGTTTATTGCTAGTGGTTCTTTAAAAGAAGTTATGACAACCTACTTAACCAATAGCATTCAAGCTAAGTTAACATTTGATGTTATGCAATTGTTATGTAAAGCTATCCTATGCAACTTAGTAGTATGTGTTGGTGCTTATGCAGGAATGAAAGTACAAGATAACATAACAAAATTTATGTTAATTATTATTATCGTCATGATCTTCGTATTACCAGGATTTGAACACTGTATTGCCAATATGAGCACATATACGATGGGAATGTGTTTATTACAATCAAGCATTGATTGGTCACTATTACCATTACATATGCTAATAAGTACAATTGGAAATATTCTTGGTGGAAGCGTATTTTTGGGTTTACCTATTTATTTAACATTTAAAGATTAATGAAGTTCATCATTTGATGAACTTTTTATTTGCATAAAAAAAGAAAAAATGAGGCAAAGCCTCATTCTTTCATTGGAAAATGTTTTTATTACTTACTAGCAGTAGCAATTTCAGCTAAGTAACCAGCAGTATCTACTAAAGTACAAGAAGTAACTGTATCAACACCTTCTAATTCAGCAGCAGTTTTACCAGCAGCATATTCTTGAAGAATGTTATAGTTTTCAGCGATTTCAACTGTTGAACCAGCACCAGCCATGTTAGCAGAATATAATTCATTGTTAACACGTTTAGAAGCAATTACATATCCTTCTTTAATGTAAGAACCGAATGCTTCTCTATTATCTGCATTTGGACAACCTGTAGCAGAATCAGCAGCTAAATATTGTAATTCATCGATATAAGCAGCAACGATTGTTTCACCAGCTGTTAAAGCAGCAGAAATTGTGAAACATTTTGTACCATGAGCAGCACCATAAACTTGGTTTAATTTTAATTCTTCTAATTTACCTTCATAAGCAACAGCTTTATTTGTTTTTGCATTTTCAACAGCAGCTAAAATAGCAGAAATGTAACCTTTAGTATCAACTAATGTAGAAGATGTAACTACATCTAATACTTCTTCTTTTTCTTTACCAGTTAATGTTGTTAATTCACTAACAGTTTTACCTGTTACATATTCTTCGATAGCAGCATAGCTAACAGCTAATTCTTGAGTTGAACCAGCACCAGCCATATTAGCTGAATATGTCGCATTATTCACACGTTTAGAAGCTAAAGAATATCCTTCTTTAACATAGCTATTTAATGTTTCAGAGTTAGGAACACCTGTAACTGTATCGCTAGCCATGAATTGGAATTCATCGATATAAGCCGCAACGATTGTTTCATCTTCAACAACTACAGTCGCAACTGCGAATGCTTTTGTACCATGAGCTGCATAGTATGCTTGTCCCATTTTTAATTCATGAGATTCTTTACCACATGCAAATAATGTAGCAGCTAATAATACAGTAAGAATTGATAATACTAATTTTTTCATATTTTCCTCCAGTATATTTATCTTGTTCATTTTTTCACGAACACTAGTAATCTACCATTTTTATCCTATCTTGAGAAGTAAGCACTTTTTTGTAACATAGTTACAAAAAAGTAACCATGTTACATATGTTTCATATTTGCTTGACACTATTCTATATCACATATAGAATAATTTTAAAGAAACAAATGTATTATAATAATTACATTTTTTATAATGGAGGTATATGTATGGCATTACCAAATTGTCCAATTGAAACAACACTATCTACCATTAAAGGCAAATGGAAACCATTAATTATTCTTTACTTAATGAATGGCCCTATGCGCTTTGAAGAACTAAAAAAGAAAATCGGCCCTATTTCGCAAAAAGTACTTACGGAACAACTTCGCGAGATGGAAAACTATGGATTAGTCATCCGAAAAGTATATGCTAAAATTCCTCCACATGTAGAATATAGCCTATCTGAAATTGGTTATAGCCTACAATCCGTATTTGATGCCCTAGAACAATGGGGAAATAACTACAAAAAATTATATGACAAACAAAAATAAGTCACTGCAAATTTAGCAGTGACTTATTTTAATATATCATTTGTTCTGAAATGGTATCCACTCTAATAATATCCCCTACACCAACACGTGAATTAACTGCAATCTTTACTCCATTTTCTAATACAGCAATCGGATTAAAACCTGATTCAATCTTAACTACTTTTATATCTACATAACGAGCAGGTTCTACAAAGAACACTTGTCCATTATATGAATGTAAGGTACAAGATTGTAATTCTACCATCCATTCAGCCTTATGTACTGCACCTTTTTCAACCGCAATCTCTTCATATGTATCAAGGTTAAAGAAATAGTATGTATCATTTTCACTATAGCTAAACTCTGCTTTAAATACTTCTGGTACCACAGTTTCTAGTTCTTCGTTTACAGGAATATCTACTATTTGTTTTTCATGATAACTATAATTCATCACTTGTAAACGATAGATATCATTCATATTTTGAAATGATATCACTTGTAATACTTGTCCATTTCTAACAATTATTGTTCCATTTCGTAATTCTTTAGTCGTAATTCTCATATATTTCATCCTCATTCATTTATATACATATATTCTATCAAAAAAGTATCACCCACGTGATACCTTTTTTACTATTCATTAATTAAACAACTAATTTCATCAATTGAATTCGATTGAATAATACGATCAATCAAAGTCATATCATCCATCATCTTAGATGCCATAGTCGCTAACCGCTCTAAATGTGATGTTTTATCTTTACAAGCCAAAACAACAATTAAGCGAACTGGTCCATTAAATGAATGAAAATCAACATCTTCATCAAACACCGCCAAAGCCATCTCCGTTTTATATACATCCGCAGATGGTTCCGCATGCGCAAGTGCAAATCCAGGCATCAATACAATATACGGTCCATTTTTAACTACACTTTGCACCATCGCATCAATATATCCTTGTGAAATTGATCCATCTTCAACAAGAATGTTACCAGCTTTGTGCAATGCCTCTTGCCAACTTTGTGCATGAAGATGCATACGCATATTTTCCTTTTTTATAACTGTCATTATGAATTCCTTCTATAAACAATATTCCCTTGAATCATAGTCATAATTGTTTGATAATCCTTTGTAAAAACTACGATATCCGCATCTTTACCCACTTCTAAAGAACCAAATCTATCATCCATATGAACAATACGAGCAGGCGTTAAAGTAGCCATACGTACTGCTTGATAAAGAGGAACACCAAGTTCACATACCGTTTTAATTCCAGAAAGCATTGGACGCGTACTACCCGCAATCGCATGATCCGCATCAGGATCAATACCCTTAAATCGAGCAATATTATCTCTTACTTGAACTTGATAAGTACCATTATCATAATCACCATCAGGAATACCACCCAATGTCATATCCGTAATCATCGCAATACGATCAAATCCCATACACTTAATAGCCACATCAATAGCCGCAGGATGAATATGTACACCATCACAAATCAATTCTGTTGTCATGTCATCAGAAGTCAAAATCGCTCCTACCGCACCAGGTCGACGATGATGTAATCCAGTCATAACATTGTATAAATGCGTTCCATGAGTCAATCCCCATTTTTGCGCTTCAACAATTTCATCATATGTTGCCTTAGTATGAGCACAAGACGCAACTATTCCCATTTCTTTTAGTTTCAAAATAACTTCTTTGGCACCAGATTGTTCAACACCTAATCCCATCATTACAATATGATCTGAAAGATTTAATAAATCATCTAAAGCTTCCAAAGAAGGTTTAACCAAACTTTTATCTGCAGCTTCCATATTTCTAGGAGATAAGAATGGACCTTCCATATGAATACCTTTAATTTGCGATTTCTGTGGCATACTCATTGCCTTCTCTGCATTCACTAATCCCTTTTGTGTCATAGCCGTCGCCAGAAAAGACGTTGTCCCAGTTGTAGGTAAATAATTCGAAAGATGAATAATCGCTTCAGGACCATCTTCCGTTAACTGCCCCATACAACCATGAATATGAAGATCAAAGAATCCTGGTGAAATAACGGCATCTTCAAAATCAATTCTTTCATCAACAACTTCATCATCTAAACAGTTTCCAACCTTCAAAATCACATTATCTTCAATTAATACAGCTCCAGGAGTTAACAGTTGATCTGGTAAAACAACTGTCTTAGCTAAAAGTAACTTACGCATAAACCCTCCTAGTAATAATATGTATGATTTCTAAGCAAACGGTCCATGTAACGCATAACTAATTTACGTCCATATTCCATTCCACCTTCAACATTACCACTTAATAACACTGGAGGTTCATAACCCTGTTCAACCATGATTTCAATAGCTTCCAACATAACACTATTTAAGATAACATCTGCACATACACTAGATGTTCCACACACCTTAGTTGGTACACCCTCAACTTCCATAGCTGCATCACCAGGACAGCTATGTAAATCCAATACCACATCAGCCAAATCATGCAAATGCATACAATCTTTTTGATTTGCAATTTCTTTAGAAGTTACTGCAATCACTTTACAACCAACCTTTTTCGCACAAGTCGCAATTTCAATTGGCAACGCATTATTACCAGAATTAGAAATAATAATAAAACAATCACCAGGACGAGCATCCACTTCTTGCATAAAGGTTATACCAATCCCTTTTACTTTTTCATAGCGACCTTGTGAAGGTTCATCTAACAATTTAACAGGAACCAAACCACCCGCACGTTGCGAAATTTCCATCGCCGCAGCTCTAGAATGTCCACTACCAAAAGCTTGTACAATAGAACCTTTCATAATAGTATCCGCTACAAGTTTAGCAGCCTCATGAATTGCAGATTCTTCTTGTTCCTTTATTTCATTTAAAAGGTTCATAATATGATCAAAATAACGTCCATATCCCATAACTATAACCCCCTAAAACAAACCTGCTAATAAATTATTAATTAATCTAGCAATTGGTCCAAATAAAGAGAAATCATTTCCTCCAGAAACAAGCAACCAATATTGAATCGTATTTCTAAACATCATCGCAGAAATACCAACAAGTCCAACCATTACAATAGAGGCAACACAAGTACCAATAATTGTACCCTTTAATCCACCTTGACCTTCAGCAATAACTGCCGCAGCTCCACATTCAAAGAAACAAGTAACAATTAATGGAATTAAAGCAACACCAAATACATTAAAGATATTACAAGCCACAAGCACGATTGATGATACAACCAATGATACAAGGAATCCAATAATCGCTGCATTTGGTCTAAAGTTAAATAGAATTGGTGCATCATATGCAGGAAGAGCACCCTTAATAAATTTAGAAGAAATCGCTTCAAATGCTGGAACAATTTGTCCAATCAACATACGAACACCAGCTAAAAGAACTGTTAAACCAGCACCAAAAATAAATCCTTTTTCAAGTGCATAGAAAATAATACTTCCACCAGAAGCATAAAGTGCATCTTTAAATACAAATCCAACAATTAAATATACAACAAAAATTACAATAGATCCTGTAATTGCAATTTCACGGAAGAATGAGAATCTCTTAGACAATTTCAAATCTTCTGTAGACTTAGAAGTATCACCAAACTTACTAGCAACAAATCCAGCAATCAACGCCAAAATACCAGAAGGATGACCTAAAGTAAATGAATCATCACCAATAACTTTAAATACATACTTTCTTAAAATCCATGGCATGATTGACCAATACAATGCAGAATAAATCGCAGCAGTCGCAATTGTCATTCCATCACTTAAACCAGACTCAACACCAGCAGCCACAAACAAGAATGGGAACCAGAATAGCATATGACCTGTTAAAAAGACGGTTTTAATAGGAGTAAATTTCGCAATCAATAAATGCAAAACCATTCCAAAAAACATCGATAAACCGACTAATCCACCATAATTCGATAAAAATGCCGCATCACTAGTTGTTTGACCATCTCCAGAAGTCGCAATGCCTGTTAAAGATGCATCAGGAACAACCGCACCAATCAAAATATCAACCGCTAAATTAATAATGGTCATACCAATCGCAGCAAGAAAAGCACCCTTAAGCACTTCATCAAAACGTTTTTTATTAAGAATTAAACCCAAGGCAACAATCAAAGCCATCAATACAGGCGTATTTCTAAAAATATT
>JAFZDT010000073.1 GCA_017561055.1 Erysipelotrichaceae bacterium | reverse complement strand
AAACTATATTAATGATATTATTCGTAAGATTGATAGTGATGTAGTTGAACTTGAAATTATTGATGGTTCTTTAACTAAGATTAGTGGTAATACTTCTGAATTTAAAATCAATGGTATTAAATCTAATGAATATCCATTAATTGATTTTAATAAACCTACTAAATCTTTTACAATTTCATCTACTTTATTAAAAAATATTATAAACCAAACATATTTCGCTACTTCATCTCAAGAAACTAGACCTGCATTAACAGGTATTAACTTCAGCTGTGATGGTTCTTCAATGACATGTATTGCGACTGATAGTTATCGTTTATCTCGTAAGGTAGTAGAAATTAATAATGACTTGAAATTTAATATTACAATTCCTGCAAAGAGTTTATTAGAAGTTGCTAGATTATTGGATAAAGAAGAAGATGTAGAAGTTGCTATTACAGATAAGAAAGCTCAATTTATTTGTAATAATACAATTATTCAAACTCGTTTAATTGATGGTTCTTATCCTGATACTTCTCGTTTTATTCCTAATAACTATGATTATTCTTTAGTTATGAATATTAAAGATTTAGTTCATGCGATTGATAGACAATCATTTATTAAAAATGAAAATGATTTATTCTGTATTTTAAAATTAAGTATGAATGAAAATGAAATTGTTATTTCTTCTCGTTCTCAAGAAATTGGTTCATCAAAAGAAAACTTATATTATGACAGTTACGAAGGTAAACCATTGGAGTTATCTTTTAGTGGAAAATATGTTTCTGATGCCTTAAAAGGGTTAAATGGTGAGAAGGTTAAAATTCAATTTTGTGGGGAAATGAAACCATTTATTCTTACTTCTTTAGAGGATGAAACAACGCTTCAATTAGTTCTTCCTGTTCGTACATTTTCTTAGTAAAAAGCCCTTATAAAAAGGGCTTTTTTATGGTAAAATATAATGGTGGAAAAATGGAAAAGAGGGATGTAAATGAAGGTAAAAATTACAACTGAATTTATCACACTTGGACAGTTGTTGAAGATCACTGATTGGATTTCTTCTGGTGGTGAAGCTAAGGTTGCTGTTAAGACTTTGAATATCAAAGTGAATGGTGAAAAAGAAGATCGTCGTGGAAGAAAATTATATCCTAATGATAAAATCCAAATTGAAAATAAAGAATATGAGGTTGAATAATGTATATTGATCAATTACGTTTGAAATCATTTCGCAATTATGATCAATGTGCTATTACATTAACTCCTGGTATTAATATTTTCATTGGGAAAAATGGTCAGGGTAAGACTAATTTACTTGAATCCATTTATTTTATGTCCACAACAAAGTCTCATCGTAATATTGAAGATGTTCAATTGATTAAATTGAATGAAGAATTTTCTTGTATTGATTGTCATGCTTGTTATGAAGATCAAAAATTATGGTTTTCTGCTGTAATTCATAAAAAAGGGAAAAATCTAAGTATTCGTAATCAATCTGTTAAAAAAGTTAGTGAATTTATTGGGAAAATTAATGCAGTTTTATTTTCTCCTACAGATATGAATTTATTTGATGCTTCTCCTAAGTATCGTCGTCATTTTTTAGACGTTGAGTTGGGTAAAATGTCAAATGTATATATTAATCAATTAAATACATATAATCGTTTGTTAAAGGAAAGAAATGCGTATTTAAAGCAAGATAATGTTGATCGTATTTTGTTTGATGCAATTACTGAACAAATGATTTTACCTCAAGTTTCAATTATTAAGAAAAGACAATTGTTTGTTGATAAATTGAATGGATATATTACGAAATTTTATCAATTAATGACGGAGTCTGATGATGTTATCAAAATTAAATACGATAGTGTAGTTAATTATGATATTGATGATGAAGTAATTAAACATGATTTAATTTCTAAGTATGAAACAACAAGGGATAGAGATTTATTATTAAGACAAACAAATATTGGTATTCATAGGGAAGATATTGTTTTTACTATCAATGATTTTGATGTATTAGCTATGGCTTCTCAAGGTCAAAAGAGAATGATTATTATTGCATTAAAATTATCTTTAGTCGCAATTATTCGTGAATATACAAATGAATATCCAATTTTATTGTTAGATGATGTGTTATCTGAATTAGATAATCATAAAAAGAATCGTTTGATTCAAATTTTACCTAAAAAGGTACAAACAATTATTACAACGACAGACCCTGAGGATTTATTGGATTCAATAGTGAATCAGGCAGTGATTTATAAAATTGAGAAAGGAAGTGCTAATCAATGGATGAAAAACAAATCTATGATTTAGAAACTAAAGTTGAACATTCGTATGAAGCGGATGATATTCAAGTTTTAGAAGGATTAGAAGCGGTTCGTAAAAGACCGGGTATGTATATTGGTTCTACATCACAAAGAGGTTTACATCATTTAGTATGGGAAATTGTCGATAACTCAATTGATGAAGCGTTAGCTGGATATGCAAGTGAAATTCATATTCGTGTTGATAAAAATCATATCGTATCTATTGAAGATAATGGACGTGGTATGCCTGTTGGTATTAATACAAAAACTGGGATTAGTGCAGTAGAAACTATTTTTACAGTATTACATGCTGGTGGTAAATTTGGTGGAGGAGCTTATAAAGTTTCTGGTGGTTTACATGGTGTTGGTGCTTCTGTAGTTAATGCATTAAGTGAATGGTTAACAGTTTCTGTTTTTAATGAAGGTAAGGAATATTTTGTTAAGTTTAGTAATGGTGGAAATATTGAAGAACCTTTAAAGGTTGTTGGGGATTGTGATGTTAGTAAGCATGGTTCTTTAGTTACTTTTAAAGCGGATGGTGAAATTTTCCAAGAAACAACAAAATATGATTATGAAACATTAAAACAAAGAATTCGTCAGTTAGCTTTCTTGAATAAGGGAATTAAATTAGTATTTGAATTTGAACCTGAAGATAAGAAAGTTGAATACTTGTATAGTGGTGGTATTAAAGAATATGTTCAATATTTGAATAAGAGTAAAGATCCTATTCATGATGAAGTTGTTTATTGTGAAGGTGAAGAAGATGGTATTGTATGTGAAATTTCTATGCAATACAATTCTGGTTATGTTTCAAATATTTATTCTTTCTGTAATAACATTAATACTGGTGAAGGTGGAACTCATGAAGAAGGTTTCCGTTTAGCTTTAACTCGTATTATTAATAACTATGCAAAAGATAACAAAATGATTAAAAATGATGAATCTTTGAGTAGTGATGATGTTAGAGAAGGTTTAACGGCTATTATTTCTGTTAAACATCCAGATCCTCAATATGAAGGACAAACAAAGACAAAATTAGGTAACTCTGAAGTTCGTAAGATTGTTTCTAATATTTTTGGTAAACAATTGGAACGTTTCTTATTAGAAAATCCTAGTGTGGCTCGTACTATTGTTGATAAAACAATTTTGGCTAGTAAGGCTCGTTTAGCTGCTAAAAAGGCTCGTGAATTAACTCGTAGAAAAGGTGATTTAGATATTACAAATTTCTATGGTAAGTTATCTGATTGTAAGAGTAAAGATTCTTCTGTATCTGAAATTTTCTTAGTCGAAGGGGATTCTGCTGGTGGTAGTGCTATTAAAGGTAGAGATAGTATGACACAGGCTATTTTACCTTTACGTGGTAAGATTTTGAATGTTGAGAAGGCTCGTTTGGATCGTGCTTTATCTAATGAAGAAATTCGTACAATTATTACGGCTTTTGGTACTGGTATTGGTGAGGATTTTGATTTATCAAAACTTCGTTACAATAAAATTATTATTATGACTGATGCCGATGTTGATGGTAGTCATATTCGTGTATTGTTATTAACATTGTTCTATCGTTTCTTTAAACCGATTGTGGAAGCTGGTCATGTATATGCGGCTCAACCTCCATTGTTTGTTATTAAACATGGTAAAAAGATTAAATATGTTTTAAATGAAGCGGAACGTGATGAATATTTAGCTACATTGTCTCCTAATACAAAATACGAAATTAATCGTATGAAGGGTTTAGGTGAAATGGATGCGGAAGAATTAAATGAAACAACTATGGATATTAATAAGCGTATTTTGCGTCAAATTACAGTTGATGATGCAATGGAAGCTGATTTAGTATTCTCTATGTTGATGGGTGAAGAGGTTGAACCTAGAAGACAATTTATTGAAACAAATGCTACATATGTACAAAATTTAGATTTCTAGAAAGGAGAATGATTTGATGGATCGTTTAGAAAAAAATAACATTGTAAAAGAAGTCAAAGATTCCTTTCTTGAATATTCAATGAGTGTTATTGTTTCACGTGCTTTACCAGATTTGCGTGATGGTTTAAAACCTGTTCATAGACGTATTTTATATTCTATGTATGAATCTGGTTATAGTCCTGATAAACCTCATAAAAAGAGTGCAAGAATTGTTGGGGATGTTATGGGGAAATACCATCCTCATGGAGATTCAAGTATTTATGATGCGATGGTGCGTATGGCACAGGATTTCTCGTATCGTTATATGTTAGTTGATGGTCATGGTAACTTTGGTAATATCGAGGGTTATGGGGCTGCGGCTATGCGTTATACAGAGTCTCGTTTATCTAAGATTTCTTTAGAATTATTAAGAAATATTAATAAAAATACAGTTGATTTTTTACCTAACTTTGATGAGAGTGAAAAAGAACCTGTAGTTTTACCTTCTCGTTTTCCTAATATTTTAGTAAATGGTACAACAGGTATTGCGGTTGGTATGGCTACAAATATTCCTCCTCATAATTTAGGTGAAGTGATTGATGGTTGTGTTGCATATATTGATAACAATGACATTACATTGAGTGAAATGATGCAATATATTAAAGGACCTGATTTTCCTACTGGAGCTACTATTTTAGGTAATAGTGGTATTCGTAAGGCTTATGAAACGGGTCGTGGAGTGATTACCGTTCGTTCTAAGGCGCGTATTGAAGAGGAAAAGGGTAGACAAGTCATTATTATTGATGAAGTTCCTTATGGCGTAAATACGTCTGAATTAAAGAATAAAGTAGCTGAGTTAGTTCATAATAAAACAATTGAAGGTATTGCGGATTATCATTCAGATTTAAAGAATGGTATTAAGATTACAATTACTTTAAAACGTGATGCGAATGCTCAAGTTATTTTAAATCAATTATATAAGCATACTTCATTCCAAACATCTTATGGAATTATTCTATTGATGTTGGATAAAGGTGTTCCTAAGACTTTAGGTTTAATTGATATTATACGTAAATATGTTGATTATCAAAAAGAAATTATTGAACGTAGAACTCGTTATGATTTAGATGTTGCATTAAAACGTGTTCATATTTTAGAAGGTTTAAAGAAAGCATTGGATAATATTGATGAAGTAATTCATATTATTCGTTCTTCTAAAAATGATGATGAAGCTAGAAATCGTTTAATGACAAGTTTTGATTTATCTGATATTCAAGCAAATGCTATTTTAGATATGCGTTTGAAACGTTTAACAGGTTTAGAAAGAGATAAAATTGAAAATGAATTACAAGAATTATTTACATTAGTAGATAGTTTACGTACAATTTTATCTAGTGAAGCAAATATTCTTAAAGTGATTAAAGATGAATTATTAGAAATTAAAGCGAAGTATGCGGATGAACGTCGTACAGAAATTAATTTAACTGATATTGAATATCTTGATGATGAATCTTTAATTCCAGAAGAAAAGATTGTTGTTACTTTAACTAAGACTGGTTATATTAAACGTTTACCTATTGATACATATCGTACACAAAATCGTGGTGGTAAAGGTGTTAAGGGTATGAATATGAATGAAAATGATGTAATTGATCGTGCTATCAATATGTCTACTCATGATTATTTATTAGTTTTCACAAACAGAGGTAAAGTCTTTAGAATGAGAGGATTCCAATTACCTGCTGGTAGTCGTATTAGTAAAGGTATTCCTATCATTAACTTATTGAACATTGATAAAGATGATAAGGTACAAGCTTTAGTTCCTTATAATTTAGAAGATGAATCTAAATACTTATTCTTTGTAACTAAGAAGGGTATTGTAAAACGTACTGCAATTAGTGAATTTGAATCTATTCGTCAAAATGGTAAGATTGCAATTACATTAATTGATGATGAATTGGTTGATGTTAAGGGTACAAGTGGTAATGATGAAATTATCATTGGTGCTTCTAATGGTAAGGCTGTTCGCTTCAATGAAAATGATGTTCGTCCAATGGGAAGAAATGCTTCTGGTGTTAAGGGTATTAATGTAGATGATAGCGAAGTTGTTGGTATGGCAACTAATGCTGAAGGTGAATATATCTTAGCTGTAACGGAAAAAGGTTATGGTAAGAAAACTTTAATTACTGAATATCGTTTAACTTCTCGTGGAGCAAAAGGTGTAAGTACAATTAATATTACAGATCGTAATGGTAAGTTATGTTGTTTACGTGCTGTAAATGGCGATGAAGATTTATTAATTGTGACTGATGCTGGTATTGTGATTCGTATTTCATTAGAAAATGTTGCTATTTATGGTAGAAATACACAAGGTGTTCGTTTAATTAATGTAGATGAAGATTGTGCTGTTTCTTCTTGTACAGTTTTAATGAAGGAAGAATTGGATGAAAACAGTGAAGAAACTATTGAAGAAGTAGTATCTGAATAGAGTTTTGAGGATGAAATTTAATAATTTCATCCTTTTTTATACTCTAATGTAAGTATAGAGTTGTTAATTTTGTGGTAAAAATGGCTTATTTTGATTGTTTTCTTGTTATTTTATTGCATAATTTGATTTATTTTGTGTATAATACTGTTAACTCGTTGATGAGGATAAGTACATATATCTTTTAGCAAAGAGAATCAGTGGTTGGTGTAAACTGATGTAAAAATATATGGAAATCAACCTCGGAGTGAAGTGAGGAAATTAAGTATTCACTTCCGGTATTAGCCGTTATCTAATTGAGTGATAGATAATTTTTATTATCTATAAGAAGGGTGGCAACGCGAGATATCGTCCCTTTGTGGGTGATGTCTTTTTTTATTTATTTAAGGAGGAAATAGAAATGCTAGATATGAAATTTATCCGTGAAAATGCGGAACTAGTAAAAGAAAATTGCCGTAAAAAATTCCAAGATCATAAAGTAGCTATGGTTGATGAATTAATTGAGTTAGATGCTCAATATCGTGGTTGTAAAACAAAGGCAGATAATTTACGTGCTCAAAGAAATGCATTAAGTAAACAAATTGGTGTATTAATGGGGCAAAAGAAAAAGGAAGAAGCTGAAGAAGTAAAAGCTCAAGTAAAAGCATTAGGCGATGAAATGGCAGCTATTGAAAAATTAGAAGATGAATTACAAGTTAAAGTAAAACAAATTCAAATGATTATTCCTAATATTATTGATCCAACAGTTCCTATTGGAAAAGATGATAGTGAAAACGTTGAATTACAAAAATATGGTGAACCTGCATTAAAACCTTTTGATGTTCCATATCATACTGAAATTATGGAAAAATTAGCAGGTATTGATTTAGATAGTGCTCGTAAAGTTGCTGGTAATGGTTTCTATTATTTAATGGGAGATGTTGCTAGATTACATTCAGCTATTATTTCTTATGCTAGAGACTTCATGATTGATCGTGGTTTCACTTATGTAATTCCACCATATATGATTCGTAGTGAAGTTGTTACTGGTGTTATGAGCTTTGCTGAAATGGAAAATATGATGTATAAAATCGAAGGTGAAGATTTATACTTAATTGGTACAAGTGAACACTCTATGATTGGTAAATTCATTGATTCTATTTTAGAAGAAAAAGAATTACCTTATACATTAACAAGTTATTCTCCATGTTTTAGAAAAGAAAAAGGTGCTCATGGTATTGAAGAACGTGGTGTTTATCGTATTCACCAATTTGAAAAACAAGAAATGATTGTTGTATGTAAACCAGAAGATAGTCCAAAATGGTTTGAAACATTATATATGAATACAATTGATTTCTTCCGTACATTGGATGTTCCTGTTCGTTCATTAGAATGTTGTTCAGGTGATTTAGCAGATTTAAAAGTTAAATCAATTGATGTTGAAGCTTGGTCTCCAAGACAACAAAAATACTTTGAAGTAGGTAGTTGTTCTAATTTAGGTGATGCACAAGCACGTCGTTTAGGTATTCGTGTAAATGGTGAAAATGGTAAATATTTCGCTCATACATTGAATAATACTTGTGTAGCTCCTCCTAGAATGTTAATTGCTTTTTTAGAAAATAATTTACAAGAAGATGGTTCAGTATTAATTCCTGAAGCATTACGTCCATATATGGGTGGAAAAACAATTATTACTCCTAAAAAATAGTAAAAGAGTTCATTGAACTCTTTTTTTATTTTATGAAATAATTTACATTTGTAAACTAATTGTATAATATAGTAGTAACAAAGGTGGTATTTTTATGAGATTAACTATTACAGAAATTAAATTTATGAATTTGGTATGGAAACATGAACCAATTTGTTCTACTCAATTAGTTAAATTATGTAATGAACAATTTAATTGGAAAAAATCTACTACATATACATTTATTAAAAGATTGCATGAAAAAGGAATCCTAGTAAATGAAGATACATTTGTAAAATCATTAATATCTAAAGAAAATTATCAAAATAGTGAATCTAGTGAAATTATTAATGCTATATATGATGGGTCTATAGTTGGATTTTTATCTTCTTATTTGAAGGATAATGACTTATCTGGTATTGAAATTGATAAGATTAAAGAATTAGTTGATAAAAAGAGTAAACCTAAGAAGATGGTGTTCCAATTTGATATTGAATAAAAAAAGGTTGTTTCGATATTAGGTTTATAGTATAATACTAGCGGTACAACATGAATCGCTTGAATCGGGTCAGGTCCGGAAGGAAGCAGCCATAAGAGTCGGTTTGTGTGTGTACCGTTTTTTGTATCTAAAAGAGGTGTAAGTATGAATGATGATATTCTATTTATGAAAGAGGCAATTAAGCAAGCTAAAAAAGCGGAATTAATTGATGATGTGCCAATTGGTGCTGTGATTGTTAAAGATGGAGTAATTATTGCTAGAGCATATAATAAACGTGAAAAATTAAAAGATGCAATAGCACATGCTGAAATTTTAGCGATACAAAAAGCATGTAGAAAACTAAATAGTTGGAGATTAGATGGTTGTACATTATATGTAACATTAGAACCTTGTCCTATGTGTGCAGGATCTATGATTTTATCTAGAATGAAAAGAGTTGTATATGGTGCATATGATCCAAAAGGTGGATGTGTAGAAAGTTGTTTACATATGTATGATCATAATGGTTTTAATCACTATCCTGAATATAAGGGTGGGGTATTAGAAGAAGAGTGTTCAAATTTATTGAAAGAGTACTTTAAAAAGAAACGTCAAAAGTAAAAGCGATAGTCTTATCGCTTTTTTTATTATATAATAAATATGTTGTAAGAGAGGTTATTCTATGGCATATAAAGCACTATATCGTACATATCGTCCATTAGCTTTTAATGAGGTTGTTGGGCAAAAATATATTATTCAAACACTAAGAAATTCAATTAAAAAAGATCATATTGCACATGCATATTTATTTTGTGGTCCTAGAGGAACAGGAAAAACTACTTTAGCTAAAATTTTTGCTAGAGCGGTAAATTGTGCTGATTATAACGAAGAACCATGTAACTTATGTGATAATTGTTTAGCTATTATTGAAGGAACACATCCAGATGTTGTAGAAATTGATGCAGCTAGTAATAATGGTGTTGATGAAATTCGTGATTTAATTGAAAAAGTAAAGTATGCACCTCTACAATCTAAATATAAAGTTTATATTATTGATGAGGTTCATATGTTAACTCAAGGTGCTTTTAATGCTTTATTAAAAACATTGGAAGAACCACCTGCACATGTTATTTTCATTTTAGCTACAACAGAACCTCATAAAGTTCTTCCAACAATCTTATCACGTTGTCAAAGATATGATTTTGGTAAAGTAGCTGATAAAGATATTGTAAATCGCTTACGCATTGTTTGCGAAGACGCTGATATTATTTGCAGTGATGATGCATTACAATTAATCGCTAGATTAGCTGATGGAGGAATGCGTGATGCATTAAGTATCTTAGATCAATGTGTATCTTATGCTATTGATGGTATTCGTATTGAAGATGTATCTGAAATTTATGGCTTAGTTTCTAGTGAAGAATTAATAACTATGTTAAGACTTATTCATAATAAAGATGTAGATCAATTATTATCATTAGCTAAACAATATTTTGATAGAGGGGTAGACATTAAACGTTTAACTGCAGATTTAATGGAAATTTCTAAAGAAATTTTAATTTACTCATATGTTGAAAATGTAGAATTGTTGAATAAATTGAATAAAAAGGAAGTAGAATCTATCTTGTATGATTATCGTGCTAAGGAGTTAGTTTCTTTAATTGATTTATTATTAGAAACTATTGAAAAGTATCGTTTCTCTACAAATGTAAATTCATATTTTGAGGTTATGTTAATTAAAGCTACAGACTTATTTAATAAAAAAGAAGAAGTTAAAGTAGTTGTTGAAAAAACAGAACCTGTAAATATTGTTCGTAATGTTGATGATTTAAAAAATAAATTAAAAGAAATGTCTATTGATGTTTCACGTGAAACATTTGAAGAAGTTAAAAAAGAAGTAGTAGAAAATATTAAAACTCCAGAAGATGTTGAAATTGATTATGAAATGTTATTAGAAATGCTAGTAGAAGCTAACAAAACACAAAAAGAAAAAGATTTAAGTTCATGGAACTTATTTAGCAAATATCAATTTGATATTCAATATGCTAAATATGCAAACTTATTAAAATCTGCTGAAATTGTTGCAGCTAGCGAAGATAGTCTTATCTTAGCAGTAACGAATAAATCAATAGCTAATGAAATTAATAATTTTAGTGATACTGATGAATTACAAGAATTATTAGTAAAAGTATTAGGTAATGATCGTTGTGTAGTTGCTTTAATTGCAGAAGAACGTTCAAAATTAATTGAATTGTTTAAGGTAAGAAGAAGTAATGGTACTTTACCATCTTCTAAAAGTTATATAAAAGAAAAAGTGGAACAAAAAATTGAAACACCTAAAAATCTTAGTGTAGAAGAAAAAGTATTTCAATTATTTGGACAAGGAAATGTAATTATTAAGGAGGATTAATATGTATCCTAAATCATTACAAAATTTAATTGATGCATTTAAATCTTTACCTGGTGTTGGTGCTAAAACCGCAGAGAGATATGCTTTGTGTATTTTAGATCAATCTATTGAAGATGTAGAAGATTTTGCATCAAGTTTATTAAAAGTAAAAAGTAACATTAAAACCTGTAGTATTTGTGGAAATATTACTGAAGGTAATATTTGTGATATTTGTGCAAATGAAAATAGAAAAAAAGAGTATATTTGTGTTGTACAACATCCTAAAGATATCTTTGCGATAGAAAAAACAGGGTATAGTGGATATTACCATGTATTAAATGGTGCTATTTCAACAACTAAAGGAATTTTACCTGATGATATCAATATCAAATCTTTATATGAAAGATTAGAAGGTATTCGTGAAGTAATTATTGCGACAAATCCAACATTGGATGGTGAAACAACAGCTTTATATTTATCGAAGACGTTAAAAGAAAGAAATGTTGAAGTAACAAGATTAGCACACGGATTACCTATGGGTGCTAATTTGGATTATGCGGATGAATTAACTTTAATTAAAGCAATGGAAGGTAGAATTAAACAATAATTCTATCTTTTTATTAATAAAAGGAGTAAATATATGAAAAGTCAAATTTATAGAAATGTAACTTGTAATCAATGTAATGAAATAATGGAATATGATGTATTTGATTCTGTTAATGTAACTTTGAATCCAATTTTGAAAGATAAAGTAATTAATGATGAATTGTTTGTGTTATCATGTCCTAAATGTGGCAAGATTTTCTATTTATCTTATCCATTTACTTATAACGACATGGATGTTCATTATATGATTCGTTATACCAATAATGAAAATGTAGATAAACAAAAGGAAGAGTTTAATACGTTTGTAAATACAATTAATAATGAATTAAAATCAAATTTTAAAGAATTATCTTATAAATATCGCATTGTGAATGAATATGAACGATTAAAAGAGAAGGTTAGAATCTTTGATAGAAATTTAGATGATCGTATTATTGAATTATATAAATACGAATTTATCGTAAATGGTTATGATAAAGAATTGAATAATTTAGATGATATTATTTTTGTAAATGTAGATGGTAGTGCTGAGTGTGTATTTGTTTTATTTGAAAAAGATGTTATTGATAATGTAAGAGCAATATCTTTTGATGAAATGGAATATACACGTTTGGAAAAAGAATATGAAGGTGTAATAAATCAATTTAATGACTTTGAAATTGATTTATTGTGGGCTCAAAAAGTATATAATTCTGTAAATATTAATTCATAAAATGATGAGATTTGTGAATTTATTTTGTATAATAATTATAGTGTTTCACGTGAAACAATTGTCGGAGGTGAAGATATGGCATCTATTGTATATGTGACTGATAAAAATATGATTGAGTTTCATAGATTAAATGGTAATCAGTCATTAAACTTTTGGAGACCAATGTCTCAAAAGAAAATTAGAAATTTTCACCCAGGAGATATGATTTTCTTTTTAACAAAAACTATAAATGGACAAAAAGGAAACGAAAAAGGAATTGTAGGGTATGGTAAATACGTTAAAAACCGTACAATGAGTTTTGATCAAATGTGGAGACAATATCAACAAGAAAATGGATATAGCACAAAAGCAGAATTATCTGAAGCTATTTGTAATTTAACTAGTGATGGTGAATTACCAGAACAATTGAATTGTTTATATATTCAAGATGTACTTTTCTTTAATCATCCAATCTATTTATCGGAATTTGGTATGAATGTTCCAGTAAATATGGAAAGTTATATGTATTTAGATGATGAAAACGGAAGTACAATCACTTGCCAAATTTTAGAAAAAGCAAAGGAAATTGGTATTGATATTTGGTCGGCTGCTATGAATAACAAAGTAGTGGATGTATTGAAATTTGAAGAAGATGTTAATTTATTAAAAATTTCTGCATTACATACTAAAGTTCAAGATTATCCATATACCGAATCCGAAAGTAAGAAGAATAAAAATATCTTCAAAGAAATTCGTAAAAATGATGAATGGGTATATCCTTTAATTTATAGTGAATATGAATGGATGAAGTGGATTAATGGTTCTATTCATATTTATATTCCTGCTCATATTGGATATAAAGATGCGAATAAACTAAAATTATTGCTTGGACATATTCTTATGTGGAAGGAAGTTGTTAAAGATGAAAAAGATAAATATGTATTTCATGTTTTAACAAATGATATAATTAAAACTTCTTTAGTAAAATATTTTGATCAAGATGAACAAGTAATTATCGAATAAAAAAGAATGACGCTATGATCAGCTCCCCGTCAAGTAGACAGTGGAAATAAATAAAGATATTGGATGCCTTACCATTATGTAAGGCATCTTTTCTTATGCAATCGCATAAGAATGTTGTTTGTTCGTTAAATTTAAATAGTATTTTTGAATACGTTT
>JAFZDT010000072.1 GCA_017561055.1 Erysipelotrichaceae bacterium | reverse complement strand
TTCCACTTCAACATCCAAAATCTCTTGAATACGACCAATAGAAACCGTCATTTTACCCATATCTGATAAAATACGTCCAAAATTACGCATTGGCCATAAAATCATACCTTCATATGATACAAAGACAAAGAAATTCCCAATGGATAAATTACCAGCTTGCGCTTCCAAAATACCAAAGATAATAACTACCAAAATTTGTGTTAAACAAATAAAGTCAGAACCACCCCAATAAAAAGCTAAGTTACGACAAACTTGTAAAGTTAAATCTCTAAATTCAACCAATTTTTCATCAAATTTTGAAATCTCATAACGCTCTTGATTAAATGCACGCACTACACGCAAAGCAGACAAGTTCTCTTGTAAAGTTGTAGACATATCTCCCTCTGCTTCATCCGCTTTTCTAAACGTCGTTTGCATACGTCTAAAAAAGAAAAACGCAATCAATACAATAATCGGTAAAATAGCACAAGAAATAATCGCCATCTTTTGATTAATCGAGAACAACACAATAATTGCAATCACCGCAGTCAAAATGGAATATACCATTTCCGCTAATTGACCCGCAAAAAATCTACGAATCGTTTCCACATCCGATGTACATCTTTGTAACAAATCCCCAGTCTTCGCCTTTACATGATAACTATAAGGCAATAATTGCAAATGAGAATAAATCTTATCACGCAAATTACGAGCTACTGTTTCAGAAATCTCAGAATTCCATTTACCACGAATAAAGATAACAATTCCCATTAATACATTAATACCAATCACAAATAATGCCCCAATCCAAAGATTTTGACGTAAATACTCAACGGATCCAAACATTTTCACAAATGTAATAAAGAATGGATTCGTAATTGGCTCATTATTTACAACATTATCAATTAAAAAACTAAACAATAAAGGAGAAACTAAATTGGTTAATACATATAAAACAACTACAAAAAAGATTAAGATTTGTTTTATACGTACCTTCTCCATTAAATCCCAAACAAATTTAAACTGTTTCATATAAACCTCCAAATACACAAAAAGAGCATACATAGATACTCTTTTACTTTCGGTTATTTTAATTTGTTAGTTACAATTCTAGCAAATTATAAAGTTGCACGATATGCAATTAAAGCTTGCGCAATTTGATCAGGGCAAGAAGTAGGTCTAGGACCGCATTGTACGCCTTCAAACGCTTCAATTACTTCATCGATTTCTTTACCAGCAATAATACGACTAATCCCGCGTAAATTACCGCTACAACCTCCAGTAATTACAACACTTTCAATCTTAGTTCCATTCATTTCAAATTCATACTTCTTAGAACAAACACCTTTTGGTACATAAACATATTTCATATATCCTAACACTCCTTCTTTATACATAATCACATCACTAGATGTATGTGTATCATTCAAACAAATTAATCATACACAAAAAAAGACAAAAAGAAAAGAGTGATTTACAAACCACTCTTTCGCATTCTGTTTTAAGTAAATAGATAACTATTTAGCAGCAGCAGCAGCGCCTTTAACAGCTTCTAAGTATCCACCAACGTTCATTGTACATGTTGATTTTAATTCTTCAACGTCTGCACAAGCTGTGTGAGATTCATCTTTAGCATATAATGGCATAGCTAATACTTCATCAACAGTTTTACCAATCATCCATTGTTCTAAAGCTTCAGCTTGTTCGAACCATTCTTTTCCGATTGGAGATGCAACAACCATACCGTAGTCAGCACCTAAAGCTTTTTTGAATGCAGCTTTTGCTGGGTAGTATTCATCGATTGTTACTTCAGTAAATTTACCGTCTACTAATGTTACAGTAGCAGTTTGATATGCTTCACCTTCGTTGTGTGGAGTTTCGAATGAACCAGTAACTGTTACTGATTTTTCACCACCACATGCAACTAAAACTAAAGCTAATAATAATACAGCTAATAATTTTTTCATTTTAAACATCCTCCTGTCCTCATTATATTACCATAAAATAAAAAAAAGTAAACAACAAATGTTACTTTTTTCACACTTTTTTACATTTAATAGTATACTACCTATTTGTGAAAAAAACGTGAAATTAAACAAATTAAATTTCACGCTTCTTTTTCATCAATCGCTCCTTAACATAATCAACAATTTCAACAACCATATCCGCTGTTTTACCATCTTGATCATGCAAAGGATTATATTCAACTACATCCATAGATACTACATCATATTCATCAAATACATATTCTAATAAGAACATAATATCCTCAAAATCAAATCCACCTTCTACTGGAGTATTTACGCCTTTACAAACACTAGGAGACATTGCGTCCAAATCTAAAGATAAATGCACCGGTAAATCCATCATTTCATCTAAATCTTCTAATACATTAACCAAACCTTGTTCTTCAATTTGGTCATAAGTATACATACAAATGTTTGCATCTTTAACCATTTGTTCTTCAAATGGATCCATAGAACGAATACCCAACATTGCAATATCTTCAACACCTAGACGTTCTTCTTCCATTAATTCTACTAATTCTGGATAACCTTCACCCATAACAGCAGCTACAGGCATACCATGAATACGCTTAGTAATACTTGCCTCTGGTGTATTGATATCCGTATGCGCATCTACCCATAACACCTTTAACATTTGTACTTGCATAGTAGAAGCAATAGAACCGATTGCTAAAGCATGGTCACCACCAATAACCAAAGGAAACTCTCCATGATCATGAGCATCCAATGATAATTCTTTAATTTGACTACAAACATCCGCAACTAAAGAACGTGTATCCAAATCACGCTTTACATCTACAATATCATCAAAAAAGACGCCCTTCATTTGCAATGCTTTACACGCAAAACGAGACCCTTCTATTTCACAGCCTTCTTGTAAAGGAACGCCAATTGTTCTAACTTTCATATTTATCACCACTTTCATCATAACACAATCCAACAAACTAGTTCCACTAGAATTCTCTACATTTTCTAACATGCGTTATGCTATAATAGGGAAGTAAAAAGTATTAAAGGAGGTTAATTATGGCATTTTTACCAATTAATCGCAAAGAAATGGAAGAATATGGTTGGGAACAACCGGATTTTATATACGTTATCGGAGATGCATATGTAGACCATCCTTCTTTTGGTCCTGCAATTATTTCAAGAACCTTAGAAGCCCATGGATATACAGTTGCCATCTTACCACAACCAGATTGGAACAAAGAAGAACCATTCCTACAATTTGGTACTCCACGTTTAGGATTTTTAGTTTCAGCTGGTAATATCGACTCTATGGTAAATCACTATTCCGTTAATAAACGTAGAAGAGATAAAGATTACTATACAGATGATGGCGTGATGGGAAAACGCCCTGATAGAGCAACAATTGTCTATACACAAAAATTAAGAAAACTATTCCCTAATGTTCCAATTATTATTGGTGGAGTAGAAGCAAGTCTTCGTCGTTTAGGACACTATGACTATTGGGATGATAAAGTAAGACGTTCTATCTTAATTGATTCACAAGCTGATTTATTATTATATGGTATGGGAGAACGTACCATCGTAGAAACTGCCGATTCATTAAATGCCGGCATTGCAGCTAAAGACATCACATTTATCAAAGGTTCATGTTATAAAACAAAAGATATTTCTTTATTAGATGACTATATTTTATTACCATCATTTGAAGAGATTAAAAATGATAAATACAAATATGCAAAAAGTTTTAAAGCACAACACGATAACATTGATGCCATTACTGCAAAAATGTTAATTGAACCATATGATGGTTGGTACGTTGTACAAAATACACCAGCTTTACCATTATCAAGAGAAGAAATGGACTTTACATATGGATTACATTTTGAACGTACATTCCATCCAAGTTATCACTATATTCCTGCAATTGAAGAAGTACAATTTAGTATTACCAGCAATCGCGGATGCTTTGGATCTTGTGCATTCTGTGCAATTACCCATCACCAAGGAAGAACCATTTCTTCTAGAAGTGAACAAAGCATTGTAGAAGAAGCTATTAAAATTACACAAATGCCAAACTTTAAAGGCTATATTCACGACATTGGAGGACCAAGTGCAAACTTCCACCATCCAAGCTGCAAAAAACAATTAACACACGGTACATGTAAACACAGAGAATGTCTTTTCCCTTCACCATGTCCAAACATTGATGCAGACCACAGTGAATATACACACATTTTAAAAACAGTACGTCAATTACCTAAAGTTAAAAAAGTATTTGTTCGTTCAGGTATCCGTTATGATTATGTAATGGCAGATAAAAATGATGAATTCTTCAGAGAATTGGTACAACACCATATTTCAGGACAACTAAAAGTTGCCCCAGAACACATTAGTCCAAAAGTATTGGATAAGATGGGAAAACCACATAAAAAAGTATATTTAGAATTCGTTAAAAAATATCAACAACTAAATGAAGAGTATGGCAAAGACCAATATCTTGTACCATACTTAATGAGTTCACATCCTGGTTGTGATTTAGATTCAGCAATTGAATTAGCTCAATACTTAAAAGGTATTCATCATACCCCAAAACAAGTACAAGACTTCTATCCTACACCAGGAACACTAGCAACCTGTATGTATTATACAGAACTAGACCCTAGAACACTTAAACCAGTGTATGTAGCTAAAGATTATAAAGAAAAAGCGATGCAAAGAGCACTAATGCAATTCACCTATCCACAAAACTACGATTTGGTATATTCAGCATTACGCAAAGCTGGTCGCTTAGATTTAGTATCCATGAAACAAAACGCATTATTACGACCAAAATCTTTCTCTAGCAATAAAAAACAAGGATATCAAAATCCAAGAAAGAAAAAGAAATAATGAAATTACATTGGAAATTGGTTGGCATTGCCTTATTAGGCAGTGCCATTCAAGCATTTGGGATTTATCACATCCACTCACAAAGCTTCGTAACCGAAGGTGGAGGTTTAGGATTATCCCTATTATTACAATATTGGTTCGCAATATCTCCAGCGATAACCACCTTTGTACTAAATGTCGTTTGTTATTCATTAGGAGCTAAAATATTAGGTAAACACTTTGTATTGTATTCACTAATCTCTACCGCCGGATTCTCAGCATTTTATGCTATTATCGAGCAATTCCCACCATTATTCCCAAATATCGCGCAACACCCATTTATTGCGGCTATAAGCGGTGCATTATGCATAGGAATCGGTGCAGGATTATGCATACTAGCTGGAGGCGCCACTTCAAGTGATGATGCAATCGCAATGAGTTTATCTAAAATCTTTAATTTAAAAATTCAAAATATTTATCTAGTAAGTGATTTAACCGTTCTATTATTATCACTAACCTATATTCCATTCACAAGAATTTTCTATTCTTTGATTACTGTAATCTTATCAGGTCAAATCATTGGAATTATGCAAGATAAATTCCCAACCGCAAACTAGCCCATTAGGGCTAGTTTTTAATAGTCAGAAAATTCATCACTAAATCAATCATAATCTCCTTCTCTTCTGGTTTAGACTGTGCAATCATCAAAGTAATCGCAACCAATGCACTATTCGACAATAATTGTTTACCATTCACAAACAACACTTCATTCTTATATAAAAACTCCAAAAAGATAGAAGCACCAATACGTTTACATCCATCCACAAAAGGATGATCTTTAATTAGAAAATACAACAAATTCGCAGCCTTTTCTTCCAATGTAGGATACACTTCCCTACCAAAAATATTTTGATAAATACTTTTTAAAATACCATCTAACTTCCCAACTTCCTTTTCAACACCAAACACACTAGAAACATCATTAAATTTCATACTATCTATCAAGTTTCTACACTCCTTATAACTAAGTACATAAACACTTTTATTCCCTTTAGGTCTAGAAACGCATTGATGATCATAATTATCCAACAACTCCAAAGCATCCGTATACGCTTTAACAACCATATACACACCTTCAGAATCCACATCCAAAGCAGAAGCTAACATACTCGATTGAATTTCAACCGTAGGATTCAAAGCCTCTAATCGCCTTTGATTAATCACAACACCTTGAACCATATATTCCTTCAATACAGAAGTAGCCCATTTTCTAAACAAAATACCTCTTTTTGACTTCACACGGTAACCAACTGAAATAATTACATCTAAATTGTACACTTTAGGTTTTCTTCCACCTGTACTTTTACCGGAAAAACCGGTAGAAGTTTCTTGGTCTAGTTCTTGTTCCATAAAGATATTTTGAATATGTTCATTAATTGTATTAACATCTTTATCGAACAAAATTGAAATTTCTTTACTCGTTAACCAAACCGTTTCTTGCTCTTTATTAACTTCCACCTCCAAACTAAATTCTCCATCCTTAAAAACCACTACATCATTCATCTTCTTTTCCTCGTTTCTAGTAAAAAAAGATGAATTTTATAACCTTCATTTATACTATTCCATACAAAATCCAATCCATAAAACTCATCTTTATTACACTAAAATTATCTCTTGTACTTGAATCATTTTCAAGTACACGTTTAGCTAGCACAAACTAGACAAAATAAAACAAGACCCTAGCTGCAGGGTCTTGTTTACTGAGGAGGCGAAAATGCTAGTTCTCGTCTTTATATTCACTTGCGAATTTATTCGCTTCATATGTATCTTGTAAAATCTTCATCATATCATCTACTAAAGGTAGTTTAGGATTTGCTGGAGAACATTGATCTTCATATGCTAATAAAGCAATCTTCGCAATGTTATCATTCCACTGTTGCGCATCAATGCCTTGTTCTTTGAAACTCATCTTAATTCCAACTTTTCTTCCTAATTCATAACAAGCTTTCGCATAGCTATGAACCGCTTCTTCTGGTGTAGAAGCTGGCAATCCTAACATTCTAGCAATCTCTTGATATTTTTCATCTGCCTTATAGTAGTTATACTTAGGCCATGTTGCTGTCTTTCTTGGACGAACACCATTATATTCAATTACATAAGGCATTAAGATTGCATTTGCACGACCATGAGGCACATGGAATACACCACCA
>JAFZDT010000071.1 GCA_017561055.1 Erysipelotrichaceae bacterium | reverse complement strand
GTGGTGGCCTGCCAGGTAGAACGCAGCCAGCACCAGAACCGGGAAGTAGCCATGAAGATGCTGGCTTCCAAGCTGATGGAAATCAAGGGTAAATTGATAAATACCTAAATGTTCATACGCTTTTTTAGTCACAACACGACCTCTAGCTGTACGATTGATAAAACCAATTTGTAATAAATATGGTTCATAAACATCTTCCAAAGTCATTGGTTCTTCGCCAATACTACTAGCAATCGCTTCTAATCCTACAGGACCACCATGGAAACGTTCAATAATACCACGCAAATATCTTTGATCGACATCGTCTAATCCAATCTTATCCACTTTTAAACGATTTAAAGCAAATTGTGCCACTTCTTCATCAATTACACCATCATTCATAACTTGCGCAAAATCACGCACACGTCTAAATAAACGATTCGCAATACGTGGTGTACCACGAGAACGTCTAGCAATTTCAACAACTGCTTTATCATCAATCATAGTATCCATAACTCTTGCTGTACGTTTTACAATACTACTTAATTCTTCAATTGTATAATACTCTAATTTAGAAACAATACCAAAACGATCACGCAAAGGAGCCGTTAAATCTCCAGCACGAGTTGTAGCACCAACTAATGTAAATGGAGGTAAATCCAAACGCATCGAACGAACCGCTGAATCTTTACCAACTACAATATCAATACAATAATCTTCCATAGCTGAATATAAAACTTCTTCTACAACCCTAGGTATACGATGAATCTCATCAATAAATAAAATATCACCAGGTTCCAAAGAAGACAAAATACTAGCCAAATCCCCACTTCTTTCAATTGCAGGTCCACTTGCAGTACGAACTTTACCATGCATTTCATTCGCAAGAATATATGCCATAGTTGTTTTCCCTAATCCAGGAGGACCATAAAGTAAAACATGATCTAAAGCTTCATTACGAGCCAATGCCGCTTGAATAAAGACTTTAAGGTTTTCTTTTAAAACCTGTTGTCCAACATATTCATCAATACGCGAAGGTCTAAGATTTTCTTCTTCATCCGTCAATAATTCATTGGCAGACATCATTCTTTCACTCATACTCATCCTCCTTTACGCTTTAATAACAATTGTAAACCTAATTTGACATACGCTTCAGCCGTAGCCAAATCTTGTTCTTGCATTTGTTTACTAATAGCTTGAATTTCCGCATTTTTATATCCTAATGCTTTCAGCGCTTCCATAGCATCCATAATTTTGCTATTCACAACTGGTTTACTTTCTTCAGTAGAAACTAACTTACCTTTCAAATCCAAAATGATTTGAGAAGCCGTTTTAGCCCCAATACCAGGCATTTTCTTAAGGAAAGCAACTTCTCCTTGTTCAATCGCATTCACCACTTGAGAGTAACTAGCAGCCGTCAAAATCCCTAACGCCGTCTTAGGCCCCAATCCTTTAACCGAAATTAACTTTTCAAACAATTCTAGCTCTTCTTTACGCACAAAGCCAAACAATACATGAGCATCCTCACGAATTTGTTGATACGTAAATAATAATATATTTTGTCCCAACGTTAACGGTTGAGAATGATTATAATACACTTTATATCCAATTCCAGAAACCGTCTCAATAATGACATGATCCAATCCAAAAGAATATACTGTACCCTTAACAAAAGCTATCATAAAATACACCTCGCAGATTATTATACCATAGAAAAAGAGCTTTACGCCCTAAATCCTATTTATAATTTTTAAGATACTCCCAAACAGAACGAGACATTTCCCTAGCAAAATCAGAATTATATTTACGCTTACCATACATTTGCATAAACTCAACATAACTTCTTCCATTAATATTCTTACTAAACATCTCTTCAAGTTCAGATTCATCCATTCTACGATAACTATTTTCATGCACAATATGCTTCATATCTACACGCAACGGTTTCTTACGCTCTTTTTGCTGTTCAGTTGGATAACCAAACACTAACATCGCAGTTGGAAAAACATATTCAGGTAAATGCAATAATTCTCTATGCACTTCACAATTTTCCATGATATCTCCAATATAACAAGAACCAATACCCAAACTTTCAGCCGCAACAACTGCATTTTGCGCCGCAATTACTGCATCATTAACAGCCAACATTAAATCACCAGCACCAGGAATACGAGGATCACAACCCGTTTGGACAAACGCATCATACCACTTTTGATAATCCGCACAGAAAATAAGCACCATTTTTGCTTCTGCAATAAATGGTTGATGATCACAAGTTTCTGCCAAAGTATTTTTCAAATCCTGGCTTGTTACATCAATGATTGTATACAATTGTTGATTTCCTGCTGTAGGAGCTTGAGCCGCAGACTCTAAAATAATATTTTTACACTCACTAGAAATTTCTTGTTCTGTAAATACTCTTACAGATTTACGATTAAACAATTGTTGAATAACTTCATTCATCTTAAACACCACCCTAGAATCATTCTATAACAAAAAAATAGAAGATACAAAGGTATCTTCTATTCTTCAAATACGAATTCAAAATCATGAATAGCTACTAAATCGCCATCCATACATCCTTTTTGACGTAATGCCTCATCAACACCAATTTCAGTTAAAAGCGAACCAAACTTACGAACAGATTCTTCTTTTTCAAAATCAGTCATTTCAAAGAATTTATCAATCTTAGGACCAATTAATGTCCAACGACCATTACCATTATTAATAACTGAGAAATCTTCTTCCTTAGGTGTGAATGTATACAATACACCTTGTTCTTCCTCTTCTTGCATTGGGAATTCTGGAGTAACCGCTAATAAATCAGCCACTTTATATAATGCTAATTGTAAACCTTCATTAATTAACGTACACGCTGGGAACACTTCCACATCAGGATACACTTCCTTGAAACGCTTCAAATTCTCTTCTGCTTCATCCATATCCATCTTATTAGCAATTACCACTTGAGGACGTTCCATCAAACGATAATGATAAGACTCTAATTCATTATTAATAACTTCAAAATCTTGTAAAGGATCTCTTCCATCAACAGCACCCATATCAACTACGTGCATAATAACACGACATCTTTCAATATGACGTAAGAATTGATGTCCTAATCCTTT
>JAFZDT010000070.1 GCA_017561055.1 Erysipelotrichaceae bacterium | reverse complement strand
TGCATGGTCACCAATACGTTCAATATCCGCAAACGTCTTATACAACGCATTACAAATATTTGTTTCACGTTGATTCATAGGTAATAAAGATACTTCAGACATATACTTAGTCACTTCAAAGTTAATTAAGTTAATATGATCTTCACGCTTATCAATTTGTTCATAATCAAACTCATTACCATATAACCCACGAATCGCTGTAATTAAGTTTTCATATGATAATGTTAACATAGCTTGAGCTTCTTTACGCAAATTACTCATCGCCAATGGAACATTACCAATATTATTCTTATTAAGGAATTTCAATGTAATCGTTTCATCATCTTTTTCAGAATCTAACACAGGAATTACCCATTGCGGAATCTTCGCTAAAATTGTACCAAATGGAATCAATAAGATAGTTGTCGCAATATTGAAGATTGTATGTGTATTCGCAATTTGTGCTGCAGGATTAGAAGTAACAGCTTCCATCCATTCTACAAATGGGAATAATGCCGCAAATAACATAAATCCAATTGTACCTATAATATTAAATGATAAATGCACCACTGTTGTACGCTTCGCATTACGACTTGCACCTAAAGAAGCTAAAGCCGCAGTAATACATGTACCAATGTTTTGACCAAAAATAATATAAATAGAACTACTTAAGCCAATTAACCCTCCATTAGCTAAAGTTTGTAAAATACCAATAGAAGCCGCAGAACTTTGAATCAATGCCGTAAACGCTGCACCAAACAATACACCAACTACTGGATTCGAAATTTTTGTCATAAAATCAATAAACGCAGGTTCACTGCGTAAAGGAGACATAGCACTAGACATCATACTCATACCGATGAACAATACCCCCACACCAGCAATCATTTTACCAACGCTATTTGCCTTTTTATTTTTTATAAATGTAATTAATACAACACCAATAATCGCAAAAAATGGAGCCAATTTTGTAACATTTAAAGCAACCAATTGTCCAGTAATCGTTGTACCAATGTTAGCACCCATAATAATCCATACAGCTTGTTGTAATGTCATCAACTTAGAGTTAACAAACCCGACAACCATAACCGTTGTCGCACTACTACTTTGCATAACAGCAGTAATTAAAGCCCCAACAATAATACCTAAAAAACGATTACTCGTTAATTTTTCCAAAATTAATTTCATTTTGTCCCCAGCTGTTTCTTCCAAACCAGAGCTCATCATATGCATACCATATAAGAATAAGGCTAATCCTCCCATTAAGGAAAGAATAATTTCAAAATTCATAAGTAAATCCCTCACTATCCACTTATGTATAATTTTACATAAATTTAACAAAACTTTCCACTATAAAGTGAATATATTCACAAAAATATATAAATAAATAAAAAAAGTCCTTACTAGGACTTAATCTTTAGACATTTTTTCCAACTTTTGAGCAATCCACTCATCCATATGCGATTCCAAAGAACGGAACCCAATCACCATTTCAGGTAATTTATCTTTACGTTGATATTTTTTAAATTTACGAGCATGATTGCTATTTAATGCTTTTAAAGACAAGCGTAATTGACCTGTTACTTGATCAATATCTACTACCTTCAAACGTAAGGTTTCTCCTACTTTTACAAAGTAGCGAACATCACGTACAAAGTCTTCAGAAATCTCAGATATATGAATCAAACCCGAATGCTGTTCATCGATATAAACAAACGCACCATATGGTTGAATACCCGTCACAACACCGGTAACAATTTGTCCAACTTGATATTGCATAAGAAACCTCCTCGCTAATGTAGATTATTATAGCACAAATTGTAGGAATAGTGTTATAATAAGACAACGAGGTGAGAAAAATGCTAAATCACTTATATCCATTATCTTGTTCATTTATTGCTTTAATTGTTGCGCAAGCATTAAAACCATTTTTCTATTATGCAGTCAAAAGAGAATGGGTACCTTTACTATGCTTTTCAAGTGGTGGTTTCCCTAGTTCACATACAGCCATGGTAACAGCCTTAGCCCTTTCTGTTGGATTAACAGAAGGATTTGATTCAACATTATTCGTCATCACATTAGTCTTATCATTAGTTGTGGGATATGATGCTGCTAATGTACGTTATTATGCAGGACAAAACATCCAAATTACACAAAAGTTAATCAAAGACTTACAATACTTAGCAGGATTAAAATTAGATGATCCAATTTATTTCACAAAAGTTAAAGAAGTATTAGGTCATAAATGGCGTGAAGTATTTGGTGGATGCATTTTAGGAATTGCGACAGCATATATAATTTATATTTTAGCTGTTATTTAGGAGGATACATATGAACGAAATCGATATTGAGTTAGTAAAACAAACAATCAATAAAATTCGCCCTTATTTACAATATGATGGTGGCGATATTGAATTTGTAAAAGTAGAAGATTTTTACGTATATGTAAAAATGTTAGGTGCTTGTGCTGGTTGTATGTCATTAGATGTCACTTTAGCTGAAGGTGTTGAAGCCTTACTAATGGATGAAGTACCTGGTATTTTGGGAGTAAAATTATATATGGAATAAAAAAGGCGAAAGCCTTTTTATTTTGCTTTCACCACATAATTAGCTTTTTGATAATAAATTTCCATCAAAAATTCCTTAAAACGATTATCTTCATAATATACACCACTGTATTTACAACGATGATATCCATATACTTCATCAATTATTTCCAATGGTTCACTTCCTTTTGCTATAAAATCTTGTAAATTGTATTTATATCCATTAAATGGCCCTTCATTCTCAACATCCATTAGATACATATTACAAAAATTCCAATCAATACCCTCAAATTCCAAATACCCATCTACATACTGTAAATTCTCTACCGCAAACAATCCCCGTTCAAAATACAAACGCAAACAATCTTTTTCTATTTCATAACGTACAATACGTTGATCATGTAAACTATAAGGTAAATTTAAATCTGTAATCATATCTGTTTTCTGATATTTTATTACATTAGTGTCAATGATATTCATTGCATACTGTAACACTTCCACAATAGATGCATACTCACGAGTAAAAGGCTTACCCGTTTGATAACATTCTTTTGCCATAGATAACACTAAATGAAATTGTTCAGGAAAATGAATATACGCCCATTCAATCCCCTCTTCTTTGGATAATACTTTTCTTTCTAAAATAAACGCACAAGCTCTACATGCATTTAATATACAATATACAGGATTATCTTTCGCTTGTTCTAATACATCACACAAATCTTCTCGAATACTATCAATCATATACTTCGCATCCACTTCACCAAACACTTCATCTATACCTTTTCCATACAAACAAATACCACAAGTATGAATTACTTGAACATGAGCAGCCAAATCTTTATCCGTACCCATCATATCCAAACAAGTACCCACTAAATCAATTTTATAATCACGTTTATACGCATTCGAATAATGTAACTCATATGGTGTAGGATACACAAAAGGATTACATACACTAGCCAATACAACACTCATTTCCAATCCTTTAGTAGGACAATAATCATCCAAATCAAGTATTACCGATATTAACATTGTCTTTTCTTCAACTGTTAAACTTGATTTCACAACTACTAAAAAATCAATATCACTAGTATCATAGTGAAAACATTGAAAAGCAATAGAACCATGTACATAAATACCCACTAATTTATCACCCAATATATATAAATATCTAGTTTTAATTTGTTCTAATATCATTTGTACATCCATATTTTCACCACTTCCCTACTTCATTTTACAAGAAAAGCTGTCAAAATGACAGCTTACACTTTTTCAATATATACGTTCGTATATCCATAATTCAATAAATCATTCACAACATCTTTTGGATCTTGAGAATAATCAATATTGAAGAATGTACAATTGATAGCTTCATCACCTACAAATGTATATTCCTCTGCAGGTTCTTCATCATTCTTTTGGAAAGACATATAAATCTTTACTAACTTACCATCTTGATAATGAAGCTCTACATAATTCCATAGCATACTGTCACCAACAGTAACTACATAATTCCCACCTTGACTCACATTATCAATTGTTTCTTTTTCAGGTTTAGGTTTATTAACTTGCCCATTATCTCCTGTAATCATGCCTAATTCATCCATTAATGCTTCTTGCTTTTCCTTAGACATCGCCGCAAATGATTCTTCAGTTATACCCGCTTCTTGAAGTGCTGCTAATTGTGATTCACTTAAATTAGCAAACGCGCCATCATTAGAACCACAACCCACTAACAATAAAATTACAAATAAACTAATAATTACTTTCTTCATTATTCTTCAACCTTTACTTTCTTCGTTCTTTTTGTCGTTGTTTTTGTAGTTGCTTTCTTTGTAGTTGTTTTACGAGTTCTTTTTGGTTTTTCAACAACCGGTTTTTCTTCTAAAATCATTGCTGTACGAGCAGGCAAATACAATTCAACATAATACTTACCATCAAATTCTTTTACAGGATATGTCATATGTTCAACTAAACCATGACCACCATAAACTACATCTTCACTACATAACTTCATTTCATAGTCCGTCTTTTGATGAACAGGAACTAATACGTTTGTTAAAGATTGTGATGTATTAAAGTTAAACGCAAACAACAATCCATGACGATAGAATACAATAACCTTTTCAGGGTCTTTTAATAACATACAATCCGGCATATGTTGTTTAAAGATATCTTTAGATTTCACCAAATTCACAACATCACGATCAAATTCACCTAACCATTGATATTTTAAGTAACCATTATCTAACAAACTCCATTGTCTACGACAATAATGGAAACTCCAACCATTGCCTTCACGAGGGAAATCAATCCACTCTGGATGACCAAATTCATTACCCATGAAGTTCAAATACGCTTCTCCTCCACCAGCAATCGTAAACAAACGAATCATTTTATGTAAAGCAATCGCACGATCAATCACTGGATTATGACAAGCCTTATCCATATCTGTATACATATTCGCATCAGCCAATCTAAAGATCATTGTCTTATCACCAACCAATGCTTGGTCATGACTTTCTACATAGGCAACAGTCTTTTCACCAGGACGACGCAAGCACATGCTACCCCACATTTGGCCAATTTCCCAATCTTCATCACGTTTTTCTTTAACTGTCTTAATCCACATATCAGGAAGACCCATAGCCAAACGATAATCAAAGCCACAGCCACCATCTTCAATTGGTAAACACATACCAGGCATACCAGACATATCTTCCGCAACAGTAATGGCATTTGGATTGATTTCATGAATTAATTCATTTGCTAATTGTAAGTAAGTGATAGCTTCTGTATGTGTATTGTAAGAGAAATACTTACTATTATCATCAAAATCAGTACCTAAACCATGATCATGATACAACATAGAAGTTACACCATCAAAACGGAAACCATCAAAATGATATTCTTTCATCCAGAATTTTAAGTTAGATAATAAGAAATGTAATACTTCATCTTTACCATAGTTAAAACACTTAGTACCCCATGTTGGATGATCACCCTTTGCTCCATCATGGAAGAATTGCCAAGTTGTACCATCAAACATATTAATACCTTCAGCCGTATTTTTAACTGCATGAGAATGTACTAAATCTAATAGCACACGAATACCCATCTTATGTGCAGTATCCACTAAATATTTCAAATCCTCTGGTTTACCAAACCAACTAGAAGCCGCATAAAAATTACTTACTTGATAACCAAAACTTCCATAGTAAGGATGTTCCATAATCGCCATCAATTGAATCGTATTATAACCAGCCGTTTTAATACGAGGTAATACATGATCCGCAAACTCACGATATGTTCCCACTTTACCTTCTTCTTGAGCCATACCTACATGCGCTTCATAAATATATAAATCATCTTCAGCTTTAAAATCTTGATCACTCCAAGGATATTGTTTCCAATCATCCACTACTTCACAACAGAAAGTAATGGTCTTAGGATCTTGTACAACACGTCTAGCATATACAGGAATATGTTCTGTACGCGTTAAATTCGCATCCACAACTGTTTTTACTTTACAACCTTCCCATAAAGCTGTATCACCTTCTAAATATAATTCCCAACATCCATTATCTAATCTCTTTAATGGATGAGAAGTTAAATTCCAATCATTAAACTCACCAGTCAAATACAATTGATATGCACTAGGAGCCCACTCACGATAATACCATCCACCTTCAACATGATGAATACCAAAATACTCATGCGCATTACTAAACGCATCCAATGTTTTTCCATCAGCTAACAAACGTTTCTTTGTTGAATGATATAAATCCATACGTAAATCAATATCACCTTTAAAAGGCATTAATTGAGGGTTTAATTCTAAAACACGATACATAATTTCACCTTCCGATTCTTATAAAGTAATTTTAACATATTTTATTCTTTGCTTATAGTCTATATTCATAAGAAATCATCCCCGAATAAACAGGGATGATCATATTATAATTTAATTTTATCCAAGAATTCTTGTTTACACACAATAACATCAATATCTCTATCGTATACTTTTCTACCTTCACTATAAGTCGCAATCGCTTGATAATCATCAGAGATAACTACAAAATCCGCATCCTTACCTTCTTTTAAACTACCTTTACAACTAGGATCAGAATACTTACGAATAGGATTATAACTAAAGAATTTACAACACTCTTCCATTGGAACACCCAACTTTTCAACTAAGTTATAAATTCCATACAATACTGGTTTTGCACTACCAGATAAACGTCCTGTATCACTTAATACAAAACCTTCATCTGTTACATTAATAAAAGCTCTATCCCCTTTCGCATCAAAAGCACCACGATATCTACCTGTTGGAATTCCAGCATACGCAACATTATCAGAAATCATAAATAATTGATCATGATTTTTGGCTTTCAAATACAATTGAATCATAGGTAAAGAAATATGCAAGCCATCACAAATCATTTCACAATCCACTTCATCACGCAACAAACAAGCACCCAAAGTACCAACATCACGATGATGAATACCTGTCATAACATTACCTAAATGCGTCGCATTAGTAGCACCCGCATCAATACCCGCACAAGCTTGTTCATAATTCGCATTGGTATGATACATACCCGCATAAACACCTTGTGATACAAAATAACGAATTGCATCCAAACCACCCTCAACTTCAGGTGCAACATCCGCTAGTTTAAGATACCCTTTACCATCTTCAACCATCTTTTTCGCATATTCCATATCCACTTTCGCATATCCCGTATTTACACCTTTTTCACCAACACGAGCACCCCAAGGACCTTCCGCATGAATGCCTAAAATACGAGCACCATCTTGATCTTTACCCGCTTCATTGGCTAATAAATCAATATTAATTAAACCAGAAGTAGAAGTTAAAACATTTACCACTCCAAAAGATGCTTGGCATTTTAAATACTTCAAAATATCCTCTGTAGTTGTTTGATTAATTAAATCATAACCAAAACCACCATGATTATGTGTATCAAAAATACCAGGAATAATTCGATTATTGCCATAATCAATATCTGCTTTCACATCACTTCCTTCAGGATAAAATTTCACAATCTTGCGATCTTCAATTTCTAAAAAACCACTTTTACAACCATCTTCTAAATAAATTTTCGTTGAATGTATAATCATATTTTTCTCTCCTTCTTTATAAAAAGGATACCGCACAAAAACGATATCCTTATAGAACCCTTTATTTTCCAAATTTTCTTAAAATATCCATATATTTATTCTTAGCATCCACAGTCACAGTATCCGTAAATTTTTCATACGTAATAAAGTTATCCGCAACACCAGTTAAATATGGAGAATAACCATTAGAATAAGCAGCTAATGCACTGCGTTTTGTATCTACACAATCAATATAACTAGAGAAAGCTTCATTTGGACAGAATACAATTGTATAAGGTCCAAAATCCATTTTAGACAATTTCACTTGTTTTACTAAATTTTCTAATTTCTTAGATAAATTCTCACGCATAATAACCCCTTGTTGAATTGTTTCTAATTCACGTGGAGTTAAATTCGCTGGAATATTAGATAAATCAATTGGATTAAATTCATGTTCCAATGGTAATACTTCAGAAGCATATACAATCTTATCAAAAGGTACAACTTCCACTTCATTAGCCATTAAACGTTCTACTTCTTTAACCATTTCATCACCCAATGCTCTAACAGCCGCATAATCTTGAGAAGGACGAGTAAAACGTGTACTTACATCCCCAGCAGCCCCTTGCATAAATGTGAAATACATATCTGGATACTTACGATTCAATTCACTAATTACATAACCTGGATATTCACTAGTGAAATATGGTGTAGTACCACTATGAATGGTTGGATGACAATTATGCACCATCATTTGTAATAATGGTTTCTTATTTGCATAAATGGTAAATAATTGTAGTAAAACATTAGCTTTATGATTTGAAATACGACTTGTACCAACCTTTTCAAATGGAACACATTGATAAGAAACAGCTACATCGTCATATTCTTCAAATTGCAAATATGGAATCGCATGCAATACTTTTTCCACAAATTCACCTTGATAACGAATATCACGAACATTCGCACCAAAATGTGTATGTGTAGCACTAACAGTTACATATACTTTTTTATCTGTTAATTTTTGCGCTTGTTCTTCAATCGCTTCTTGTACATTAATTGGCCAACCTAAAGCATCACATGATAAATGATACAAAATCTTTTCATCATCTTCAAAAGCAATGATACGAGCATGTAAATCATCATGGAAATTATAAATTGGATTAACTTGTAATAAGAACCCTGCTTGTTTAAAAGGTCCATTTGGATTGATACAAATTGTTGAATATGCTATTTTCATACTTGTTATTCTCCTCTTTTTAAATATGTATTTAAGTAGTAAGCCACACCATCTTCATCATTGCTTAATGTAACATCATTCGCAACTGCTTTCGCATCCGAAGTACCATTGGCCATCACTACACCTAGCCCTACTGCTTTAATCATTTCTACATCATTACTACTATCACCAAAAGCCATCACTTCATCAATAGTAATACCTAATTTATCACATACTTTTAGAATTCCTTTTACTTTCGAAACATTTGCATTTACAACTTCAAATGTATATGGAGATGTTCGAAAACCATGATAACGATCTGTCATTAATGGATACATCATCTCATATTCTTCTTCAGTAAATATTGCATTATCAAAGGTATAAAATGATACCTTTGCCCACTCTCTATCACCAGTTTCAAAATCATATACTGCATATGGATGACCTGTTGCTTGTGCATATCCCACAATATGCGAATCCGCTACTTTCGCATAACGACAATGTTCATCATACGCCACAAGATTCCAAGGCATATTACGAGATTTTATCGCTAATTCACGTGTCATTTCACCAGTCATCATATCACTTACTTCTAAAGTATGATTTTGATAGTCTTTCACTTCAACACCATTATATCCAACGACAAAATCAATCAAATTATCAAGGTTAAATTCTTTAATAAATTTATCCATCATAAATGACGCGCGGCCTGTCGCTATACCAACATACATCCCTTTTGATTTAGCATAACGTAAAGCATCAATATTATGTTCTGTTATTTTTTTATCCGATGTTAACAAGGTTCCATCCAAGTCTAACATAATCAGTTTCACGCTATCACCTCATGTAATAATTATACATAATATATATGAAAAAATTAAGAATATGTTATAATAAATTTAAGATAAACGGAGGAAAATTTATAATGGTTGATTTATCAAAATTAACGACTGAAAGACGTAATCCTAGAACTATGGAATTAGATACATTCTCAGCTCTAGAAATCGCTACAGTCATGAACTCAGAAGATAATAATGTAGTTAAAGGCGTTGAAGAAGTATTACCTGAAATCGCACAAGCAATTACTTGGGCTGCTGAAGCATTAGCTCAAGGTGGACGTATCATTTATATCGGTGCTGGTACAAGTGGTCGTTTAGGTTTATTAGATGCTGTTGAATGTCCACCAACATTCGGTGTATCATTTGAAAAAGTTATCGGCTTATTAGCTGGTGGTGAAAGAGCATTCATTAAAGCTGTTGAAGGTGCTGAAGACAAACGCGAATTAGGTGTTGAAGACTTAAAGAACGTTAACTGCTGTAATAAAGACGTAGTTATCGGTTTAGCTGCTTCTGGAAGAACTCCATATGTAATTGGTGCATTAGAATATGCTAATGAATTAGGATGTAATACAGTAGCTGTTGCTTGTAAC
>JAFZDT010000069.1 GCA_017561055.1 Erysipelotrichaceae bacterium | reverse complement strand
TGATATGTATCAGCTACTACAGTTTCTCCTTCTTGATTAAAGTGATCCATCTTCATAAAAATAGATTCTCCACTTAATCCAATTACAGCAATTTTATTTTCTTTCATATTTAATCCTTCTTTTAAAAAAAGCTCAAATTTCTTTGAGCTTTAGTTTTTTATTGCTTGCCAGTTTCTTGTTCTTTTTGAATTAAAGCATTGCGATATGAAATTTCAACTTGATTATAAGGAATCTTAATACCTGCTTTATTCATTTCATCATAAACAGTTTCTAATAAATCAAATGTAACTGTCCAATAATCAGCATTTTTAACCCAAACTTTACATGATAATTGAATTGAAGATTCTTTCCATGCAGCAATGCGACATGTAGGAGTAGGATCTTTTAAAATTAATTCATGTTTAGAACAAATATCTAAAATTAAGGCTTCAGATTTCTTAAAGTCTTCTGCATAGTCAATATCAAATGTTAAATCAACACGACGAGTTGGTTTAGTACTATAATTAACTACATTACCACCAATTAATGCACCATTTGGAATTAAAACTACTTTATTGTCAGGTGTTCTAAGATGTGTATAGAAAATTCTAATATCTTCGACTGTTCCGCCTGTCCCTTGACATTCAATATAATCATCAACTTTAAATGGTCTTAAGAATAAAATTAAAATACCACCAGCAAAGTTAGATAAAGTTCCTTGAACTGCTAAGCTTACACCTAACCCAGCAGCAGTAATTAAACCTACTAAACTTGAAGTATCAATTCCTAAAATACCAATAGCCATTAAAAATAATAGGAATTTTACAATTTTATTTGATAAATAATAAACAACTTGAACAATTGTCTTTTCAACACCACGTTTTGTTAAACGTTTACGAATTGAATTTGTAACTAAATCAACGATTTTACATAAAATTAGTAATACAATAAATACCGCTACAACTTCAATGCATTTATTTACAAATGTTTGTAATTGAGGTGGTAAACCAAAATCAAAATCAAAAATTCTTTCAATTGCACTAAGTTTCTCTTGATCAATAATTTGAGTTGTTTCTCCAGTGCCTTCTACGGCAGTTAAAAATTTAAACATTTAATTCTCCTTTTGATATATTTATTATATTTTACACCCTACAGTGTTTTTTTTCAACTATAATAAATTATATTTTTTTTAGATCTTTGATATTTGCAACTTGAGAACGATAAATATTTGCATAAACACCGTTTTGTTTTACTAGTTCATCATGAGTCCCTTCTTCAACTTTTAAACCATGATCAAGAACAAAGATCTTGTCAGCATTAAATATAGTTGAAAGACGATGTGCGATAACAATAACAGTTCTTCCTTTACATGCATAAGCTAAAGATTGCTTTATAATATTTTCCGTTTCTGTATCAATGTGAGAAGTAGCTTCATCCATAATTAAAATAGCAGGATTATGAATTATTGCTCTTGCAAGACTAATAATTTGCTTTTCTCCAGCACTCATATTTACACCTTTTCTTGACAGTTCTTGATGAATGCCGTCAGGAAATTTCTTAATTAATTTGTCTCCACCCATATCTTTTAAGACACGCGTAATTTCTTCATCACTAATATCTTCTTTACCGAATCTTATATTTGAAGCAATATCACCTTTTAACATAATTGGTTCTTGTAATACAATACCAATATTTTGTCGATAAGCACGCTTTGGTAAACTATTAATATCTATTCCATCAACATAGATACTTCCTGATAAAGGATCTGTAATATCATAAAATCTTAAAAGTAAATTCATCATTGAACTCTTACCACTTCCAGTATGACCTACAAGACCAATTAATTGACCACTTTGAATCTCCATAGATACGCCTTTAAGTACATAATCATTGTTTACATAACTGAACCATACATTATCAAACTTAATGTCCCCTTTAAAACGATTAATTTCATATTTAGTACTATCTTCTAAAGGTGCCTCAATTAATTTATGAATTCTATCTACTTGAACATGAGAATGCTCAAATGCACTAATTTGATTAAAAATAATATTTACAGGTTCAACAATTCTAGATAAATAATCATTATAAGCATAAATTAATCCAGCTGTAATAATAATATCTGCTACACTTAAGTATTGAATGCTAAAATATACCACTATTAATGTTGTAATTGCTGCTTTCAAAATATTAATCATATTCCAACCTAATGTTGTACTTAATTTAACATCTTTTAATTGTTCTTTAGTATATTCTGTGTTTATTTCATTAAACTCATCAACAGTTTGCTTTTTGAAGTTAAATATTTGTAATATTTGAATACCATTAATTACTTCATTTATTTTAGCAGTTAACATACTACGTGACTCATTTACTCTTTCGGCAATCTTCTTCAATTTTATAATAAAGAATCTAATCCAAAAATATATAAATGGATAAACTAGGAAGGTAATTAAAGCTAATTTAACATTCAATATAAACATGCCTACATAAGCAAGTATAAAGCTTAGAATAGCTGCTGCAAACAACAGCAATAACTGACGATACATTATTATCATACCATCCACATCTTTTGTGATACGTGTTGCCATTTTACCTGCTGGTTCTTCTTCAAAATATTTAATAGGCATAAATTCAATATTAGTAAAAGCTCTAGTTCTACCTTCATTAGCGATATAATTTATAACCTTATTAATCGAAAATGCTTGAATAAAACCACACAAAATAGTTACTAGAGTTTTAACAAAGATAATAACAATAAACTGTATTAAATAAGGTACAACTGGTTCATAAAAATCAAACACTTGTTCTTTATTTAATTTGAAACATTCGTAATACATTTGACCAGATGTTGGATCTGATGAAGTAATATAATATTTTCCATCTTTTTCATTTATTTCTTTACTAGAGCTTTCTACAAAATCATCAACAAAATAAAAGCCATCTTTATATAGAATAATACTAGCTTTACCTATAACGATATCGTTATCATCTAAATATCTAACTTGTTTATAATTTTTATCATTATATTTTACAGTAAAGTCGTCAAAATCTACAACTTCATTCCATTCATATTCAATTCCCAAAATATAATCATCTAAAACAACTTTTACAAGTAATGGTGAAATAAATGCTAATCCCTGAATCAAAAGCACCATTAATAAACTTATAAAGAACCAATGTAACTTACACTTAATTAAACTAAATAAACGCTTATAATTCTTCATGGTTATCACCTTTTATTTGAATTAAATATTGCATTTTATACCAGTTATCATATTTTAACAATTCTTTATGTGTGCCAATATCAGTAATTTGGCCATCTTGTAAAACGATAATTTTATCTGCTAAGGCAATTGAACTAAAGCAATGTGCAACAATTATATTAGTTTTTCCAACTCTTGTTTCTTTTAATTGTTTAATAATATTAGTTTCTGTTAATGCATCAACTGCACTTAAAGAATCATCTAAAATTAAAATTTCAGGATCTTTTACTAGAGCTCTCGCTATAGATAATCTTTGACGTTGACCACCAGATAATGAGCCACCTAATTCGCTAACTAAAGTATGCTCACCTGCAGATAATTCCTTCAAATCTTTCTTAAAATCTGCAACAACCATTGCAGAATCAATTTGTTCATGTGTTGCTTGTGGATTACCAATTAAGATATTATCGTCAACACTTCGCCTAAATAGAATGTGTTCTTGAGGAACATAACCTACTAATTTTCTGATATCATCGATGCTATATTTTTCGATTGACTCATTATCAATTAAAATTTCACCTTCTGTGACATTGAATTCTCTTAATAATTGACGAATTAAAGTAGATTTACCGCTTCCAGTAGGACCTACAATCCCAATTGTTTCACCACTTTTGATAGAAAAATTAATTTTCTTTAAAACATGAAAATTATCAAATGGATATTTGAATGATACATTTTTAAATTCAATTTGATTAAATTTAAGAATATGTTTGGGATTTTCAATATCTTCCACACTTGTTTTTTGATCCATTATTTCAAAGAATCTAACTGATGCTATATTAATGCTACTAATTGTATTTAAAACATTACTAAGACCGATTAACGGACCATATAACATTCCAACATATAATAAGAAGCTAACTAAATCACCAGGTGAAATTATAGATTTTATTACCATATAACTTCCTAAGCCAATAGCAATAAAATAAGAAACAGCATAAACTAATTCAAACATTGGAACAAATAATGATTCAAACATTTGAATATACCACCAAGAATTAGTATCGTTATCTATTGCTTTTTTAGTTTTACAATAATCTTCTTCTTCCATTCCGTATGCCCTTACGGTTTTAACGCTCTCTATAGATTCAAGAACACTTTCAGTCATTTCTCCGTAAATTTCATGATGTTTTTTGTAGTATTCTCGCTTTTTCTTTCTAGCATTATTTAATAAGAAAATAGCAAATGGCATAAATGCAACAGCACATATACATAATACAGGATTTATACTTAACATTACAGAAATAGCCGCAACAATTGTTACTGCATAAAAAATTACATTTTGCAAAAAAGATGTTGCAAGTCCAGAGACAGCAGTTAAATCATTAGTAATACGTGCAATCAAATCACCTTTAGTATATTTCTCATATACACTTGAATCTAATTCAAATAAATGTGCTAGGTATTTTTCGCGTAACAAAAAAGATAAATTTTGACCTAATTTGTTCATTGTATAATGGTAATAAATATTTACAAAATAAATAAAAATAGGTATTATAAATATTCCAATAACATAGAAAAATATTCTAGTTGAGTTAACATTTCCCATAACAATATCATCTATTGCAATACCTAACACCTTAGTAGGAATAACAGGCATTACCGAAACAAATAATAGAGCAAGAGCACAACAAAGATAACTTAATATATTTTTTTTAAAAAACCATTTAAGTCGCTTAAATGTTTGAAAAATTTCTTTCATAAATTATCACCTCTTATTTTAATGAGTTAATATTTCACATCCGTCTTCAGTAATAACAATAGTATGCTCCCATTGAGCAGATAGTTTTCCATCCATAGTATATATTGTCCAACCATTTCTACTATCTTGGAAAATACTTCTTCCACCTTCATTGATCATTGGTTCAATTGTAAAAACCATTCCTGGTACAAGTAACATCCCTGTCCCTTTTTTTCCGATATGAGCTACATAGGGATCTTCATGCATTGCTAGTCCTACTCCGTGACCACCAATTTCTCTTACTACTGTATAACCATTTTTATGAGCATGTGCAGAAATAATTTCGCCAATATCACCTAGTCTAGTTTCCCAAGGTTTAATAGCTTTAAGTGCTAATTCTAAGCATTCTTTAGTTACATTAACCAATTTAATCGCATTAGGTTTAGCTTCACCAATAATATACATACGTGATGCATCTGCAAAATAACCATTATAAATTGTCGTTACATCAACATTTACAATATCACCATTTTTTAATATTTCTCGTTTTGATGGAATACCATGACAAACAGCATCATTTACTGATACACAAACACTTTTTGGAAAGCCTTCATAATTTAAAGGTGCTGGAATTGCACCATGTTCAATAGTAAAATTATGAACTAAAGTATTTATTTCATCAGTTGACATACCTGCTTTAATTTTAGATCCGACCATATCTAAAATTGCTGTATTAATTACACCTGCAGTTCTAATTCCCTCTATTTGTTCTTTTGTTTTAATCATTTTAGGTGTTGGAACAATAATATTTTTCTTTTTGTATTCCAATAATCTATCTTTTATTTTATCATAAGCTACATTCATTTTATTCACCTCAACACTAATATATTATATCACTTTTAACTAACAAAATAAAGAAAATGGCTAACGTAAAACGTTAGCCATTTAATTATAATTTATTATTTGCTATAAACACCGTTAACAGCAGAAGCTAGAGTAACAGTTTCAACTTTGTCACCAACTGTAATTTCTACAGAATATTTGATAACTTGAGCAAATTCTGGTTGAGATTCAATACGTCCGTTTTCAGCAACGAATGAAGTATAAGCTTCATCAACAGCAAGTTTGAATTGAGCATCTTTAAATGTAGTTAATAGAGCCATTTCATATCTTACTAATTCGATGAATTCCCACCAAATTTCTAGGTCATTTTCAAGTAATGGTTGAGGACAATCTTTACCATCAAAGAAGTGGTGACCTTTAATTCTTTCAAGACCTAAGTTATAGTCTACGCAAAGTTTAGCAACTAATTGTGCTGTCATTTGCCATGTTAACCATAAGTCTGATTCAGGGTTAACAGCAGATTCAATACCGATTGAGTTTCTGTTACCACCAGAACCACAGATACGACCTTCATGAACTTGACCATAACTCCACCAAGTAGTACCCATGTAGTATTCACCATCAACTACAGTGATAGGGAAGTCTTGATCATTGAAGAAACTTTCAGGAGTTCTATTTTTGAACTTAGTACCAGTGTATGAATCTTTAGAAGTGATTGTACCATCAGCATTGTAGATGTGGTCTGTATTTCTTTCTTTATGATTCCATGTATCTGGAAGTTTAATAGTAGTTTTCTTACCATTAATTTCATAATAGAAGTCATCAGAAGCAGTAAATTCAACTTCTAGTAAATCACAATCATCATATTTAACACCTGTAGGCATCCACTTGAATGCACCAACAGTTGAGTAAGCACCAGAGTCACCAGCATGCCATGCACCTTTATCGTGGCTTAAGCAGCTATAAACACCATCGTTACCAGTTACATAGTGGATAGAAACACCACTTGATGCTTGAACGAAGTAGCTAGCATTTGCTTTAGCAGTTGAACCAGGAGCCATATTACCAGTGTAGTGAACAGTAACGAATTCGATACCTTCATTTACATAATAGTTACCAGTAGCATCACCAGCAGCTTTGTATTGTTCATCAATTACTAGTGGATCATTATAAAGAATCTTACTTAAGCTACCGAAGATATCAGCATAGTAAGCAGGAGCAGAACCAGCACCAATACCTAAATCGTATCTTGTAAAGACATTACTTTCATGAGCATCAATAGCATGTTGAACAGCTTCAGAAATTTCAGCTTCAAGAACAGTTACAACGAAGTCTTGGTAAACTTCAGGATTGCTTGCAACAGCAACACGAATAGTAGCAACACCAGCATTAACACCAGTTACTTTACCATTAGCATCAACAGTAGCAATTTCAGGAGTTACAGCAGTCCAAGTAAGAGCTTCTTTAGAACCATCACGTTTGATGTATTCAGCAAGTAAGTTAATTGAACCATCGATTGCAACATAACTTTCAGTTTCATATGAAATTTCGAAATGATCTGGAGAGTAAACAACTAATTCGAATGAATCGCTTACACCAGAAGCAGATTTAGTAGTAATTGTAATAGTAGTTTTACCATCAGCAACAGCAGTAATTAAACCTTTGTCATCAACAGTAGCTACATTAGGATTGCTTGATGCGAATGCAACTTGTTGGATGCTAGCATCAGCAGGATTAACTGTCCAAGTTAATTGATGAGTTTCAAATCTCTTGATTTCAGCAATCTTATTATCTAATGTTACAGAAGTTACAGGAGTAGCTTCAACGAATTTAGCATAAAGTTTAATACCATCATCAGCATGAGAAACTGTAGTTACAGGTTCACCAGTGAATTCAGCATCTTTATACCAACCATCAAACTTATAGTTTTCTAAGTTAGCAACAGGTAATACTGTTTCTTCATAGTAACCATAATGTTTAGGTTCAGCAGCACTTAATTTAGCCCAGAATCCATTAGCATTTTCATAAACACTGTGGTCAACAGATGTGTATGATGAACCTGGTCTAATTGTTCTACCTAATAAGAATGCACGGAATGCATAAGAGATACCATAAATCATATCACCAGAATAAGTAGCTTGATTAATTAAAGCTCTTAAACCAAGAACGTTACAGTTATTAGAAGCAACATCTCTTACAGATAATTCATATAAGTATTCAGCTAACCATAACCATTTTTCTCTTGGAGTTTGACCATTGTTAAGTTCAGTTTTTGCATCTAAGAATGTATGATAATCGATATCAGCAAAGTTACCAGTAGCGATATCAGCTGTAGAAGCATAGTTCTTACCTAATACTAGGTTGTAGTCAACTAGCCAATCAGCGATTAATGCATCTCTTGAAGCATATAGGATACTACCACCATTTAGTTCATAATCTACATAGAAGAATGTAGCTTCTAACCAATTAGCATATAGTTTAGTATCAGCAGTAACAACAATACTCTTAATATAATCTTCAGAACCTTTTTCTAAAGTCCATCCTAGGAAGATGTTACCATATTTTTCAGCAGCAGGAAGATCAACTTTTGTTCCATCAACAGCAGATGTAACTAAACCTTCAGCAGCACCACCATCTAGATCGTATTCAATATCAAAGATTTCAGCAAATTGAGCATAAAGTTTGATATCGCCTGTCCAATCTTTTTGGATTTCTTTATAAACTTTTGTACCTTCAGCATCTAATGACCAACCTAAGAACTTGAAGCCTTCTTTAGCAGCAGCATAAAGAGCAACTTTTTGTCCTTCTAAATATTTAACGTCATAACCAGCTTCGATTGTACCACCATTTAATTCATAACTTAAGCTTGAATAAACTTCAGGAGTACCAATTTCTTGAACAACTTTCCAAGCAGCATATAATTCATCACAAGTAGCTTTATCAGTTACTTTACCATAGTCAGTACAGTATGTAGCACTTGAATGAACAGCTTTACCATAATAGTTACCTTCATAATTGAATGTAGCAGAACCAATGTTAGATGAATCTTGACGATAAGTCATGTTATCAAATACATTGTATTTAATATTATATTCAGCACCAGCTTTTGAGTTTCTACCAGAAATGATAGTACCAGATAATGTACCAAAATAGTTATGGATTACATTAACTTTAGAACCAGCAGGAGCACAACGTAGCATAATACCACAAGTATAAAGTTCAGTTCCATCAACTGTTTTACCAATGAAGTTATTATCAATTACGTTAATAACATCAGCAGCACAACCAGTAGAACCTAACATAATACACCAGTCATCAGTTACCCATTCAAATGTATTACCGATAAATTCAATAACACCAGCAGAGTTATACATTGCGATACAGTCTGAAAGTGAAGAGTTATCAGTACCTTCATGAGTAAAGAAGTTATTCTTGAATAGTGCATTAGTTACAGCTTCATCATTAGCAAATACACCTTTTAAGTAAGTAGATGCACCTGTATTGAAGAATGAGTTAGATAATTCAAAGTTAGCAACCTTACCAGATGTTGTTACAACAGCAGTACGGTTAGTTCCACCAGCTTTTGCAAACTTAGTAGATACACTATGAACGTTAGTAATTGTAGCATCATTAGCTTTAACAACTACGTTACATCCAGCACCAAATTGAACACCATCAACTGTAAATCCTGCAGCTTCAACTGTTAAAGGTTGAGCAAGAACAGCTTCTTCTTTTCTTTCAGCAGTACCAGCAACACCATGGTTAGGACCATAGATTGTTAAGTTAGCAACACTAATTGTTACAGCTTCATCATAAGTACCAGCTGTTAAATAGATTTCATCGCCTTCTTTAGCAGCAGCTAAAGCTTCAGCAATAGTCTTATAAGCAGCATCAGCACCAACGATTAATTTACCTTCTAACCAAGCTTCTTCTTTTGAAGGAATAGATTCAGCATCAGTTAAATCATTAGTATGAGTAGCACCCTTGAACATTGCATCAGTTACAGAATCAAATGCCCAGTAGTTGCTGTCACAAGTTACAGTAGCAGAAGTAGCATTCTTAACAATAAGAGTATCTTTACTATTTTGAACAGTATTATAATTACATACAAACTTAGCACCAGCAGGAGCAGCATCAACTCTTAATAACATATAAGAATTATCAACTGTATTGTAGTACATTTCACAGTTAACTTCATCAGTAGCAGCACCAGTAAATGCTTGGAATCTGATAACACCGTGAGAACCAGCAGTTTGACCATTATTTAAGAATGTATTGTTTTCAACTAATACATTAACAGCACCAAATTTTTGTAACCATAATAAGTATTGGCCATAATTTTCAAAATGGTTATTAGTAACGATTAATTCACCTGTAATACCAACTGAAGCACCATTACCAAGTTTAACAGCATCGTTATAGTTAACAGATCTACCAACGAATACGTTATTATCCATTGTTAAGTTATGAACATTAGTTGAATGGAAAATCATTGGACGGTCATTCTTAACAGTTTCATCTGTAGAGAATTTATTATTTGAAATAACAACATTAGAAACTACATTTGAACCATTAACAGCTAAATCAAATGGAGCAGTATTATTAACATTACCAACGTTTGCAGTACATTTATCAGCAATGATATTTGTTAAAGTAATAGAATCAGCACTTTGGCTAGCTAAAGCCTTAACTCTACCAGCACCTGTTAATGTAATACCATCAATAACGATATTGTCATTAGCAATAACTAAATCACTATTAATAATAGCTTCAGCACCACGAACATCTGTGTTAGGGTTAACACCAGCATTAGGACCTTTAATAGTTAAAGGCTTGTCGATAGTTGCACCAGCATATTCACCAGCAGCAAGAACGATTGTATCACCCTTAGAAGCAGCAGCAATAGCATCAGCTAATGTCTTGTATTCTTCTTCAGCACCAACTTTAATAACTTTTGGCATTGATGATTCTTTTTCAGCCCATTGAGCATATAAAGTAACATCACCAGTTACATCTGTACCAATTGAAGTTACATATTCAGTTGAATCAGCAGCAAGTGTCCAACCAACGAATGTATAACCAACTTTAACAGGAGCAGGAAGTGAAGCAAGACCGATTGTTTCAACATAAGTATTTACAACTTCGCTTTCAAAACGACCATAATCTAATTCATAGTTAATAGCAAATGTTTCGTATACTTCTTCAGTATCAGACCATTTAGCATATAATTTGATATCGCCTAGAGTACCAGCAGGTAATTCTAAGAATGAATCACGGTATTTATCATTGAAACACCAACCTACAAATTCAACACCATCACGCATTGGAACTTCAATAACGAATGGAAGATCGTTGATTGTATATTCATATTTAGGATTAGCAGCAACAGTAACAACTTTAGTAGGAACATTAGCTTCCCACCATGCAGGTGTATCTAAGCCAGCAAAGTCCATAGAAAGTGGAGAAGATACTTGACCTTGTAATAATAATGCAGCAATATTTGCACGCCAATATTTGTTATAATTAGCAGCACTTGAAGCATTCTTCATATATGATAATCCAGAATAATTTGTGTTATAAGATAACATAAATTCTTGTAACCATGACCATTTAGCAGCAAGTTCTGCATCTTTCCAGAATGCAGCTAAACCATAGTTAGCAGATTTAGAATTGAAGTTTTGAGCAGTTAAACCAGTTAAACCATATTTAGCAGAATAATCAGCAAGGAAGTCAGCAACCATTGCTTCATAATTGTCATAAATATAAGCTACAGAATCAACAGAGAATGTACCACCATTAGTGTCATATTCAATCTTATAAGTAGCAAGTTCATAATTAGCATATAATTTAACAGCATCTCTTGTTCCAGCAGGGATTTCAGTAATAATAGCACCACCAACTGATAAACTCCAACCAACGAAGTTATAACCAGGTTTAGAAGCAGTCATTTCAAGTTTTAAGCCTGTAGAACATAAGTATTGGTTAGGAGCACCTTCAGATAAAGTACCACCATCAACATCATATGTTAATTCATAGTCATCTCTTAATTGAGCATATAGAGCTTTGAAGCTTAAATCGCCAATTTGATCAGCAGAAATCTTATCAAACATTTGAACTAAGCTAATTGTAGCATTTCCACTTGCAGGATCTCCATCAAAGTTAACGATGTCACCAACTTTAACAGCATCTTTGAATGCTTGAGTAGCAGCAACATTGCTATAACTATCAGAAATCATTAATACATAATCACCAGTATAGTCATATACACTGTCACCAGAAACACCAATCTTAGATACTACGAATGAGCCATCTTCTTGACGATCAATAGATACTCTGAATGAGTATAAAGCTTTAGTTACAGAACCAGCTTTGAATAAGAAGATATGGTTAGCATAGTTACCCCAGAAGTTAGAATTTGCAGAAGCAGTAATTGTTTCTTCTTTAGCAACACTCCAACCTAGGAATTGATGATCAGCTTTTTGAGCTAATGGTAATAATGTTTCAACACCAACTGCATATTGATATACAACAGCTGGAACACTTGGATCACATGGTAAATATTTAGCAGCATATTGATCGAATGTTAAACCAGTACGATCTGTACCATAACCAGCAGTATTAGCAGTACCAGTTAAATTTAAGAATGTATGAACTTCACCACGAGCTTCAGCTTGTCCATCAGAAGATGATAATACAGCAGCACCTCTAGCAACACGTCCATCATTAATTAATTGTAATAACCAGCTCCATTTTGCACCATATTCAGCACTTGTTAAGAATTTATAACCAGCACTTGAACCATCACCCATATAACTTCTTGCGAAGAAGTCTGAACCATCAGCAGCAACAGTTTTTCCTGAATGTTTGTTGAAATCAACAACGAAATCAGCAACGATTTCTGCATGAGATGCATAAGGATAACCAGTAACGAATGATCCACCATTTAGATCATAATTAATATTAAATACGTCTAATTTCCAAGTAGCTTTAACTTGAACATCACCAGTAGTACCTTTTTCAATCTTTGTAACAGGGTTGCCTTCAGCATCAACCCATCCTAAGAATGAATGATTATCTTTAGTAGGTTCAGCTAAAACAACTTCATCTTCTACAGTATAAGCAGCAGGGTTGCCTTCAGCATTTACACCACCATCTAAATCATAACTGATGTTGTAGCTAACAACTTGCCATTTAGCATAAACTTTAACATCACCTGTTGAACCTTCAGCAATTGTTCCAGCTTTAACAGTTAATTCTTCATCAGCAAACCAGCCTTTGAATTCATAACCAACTTTTGTTGGAGCAGCAAGTTCAAGTGGAGTATTTAAAGTATTATAACCAGCAGGGTTAGCATCAGAGTTAACACCACCATTTAATACGTATTCAATAGCGAAATCACTTTCACTAACACTAATTTTTGCGATAAATGCTTTTTCATCAACACCATCAGTAGCATAAGCGATGATAGTTGCATCACCAACAGCAACTGCAGTAACTTGACCATTTTCGTCAACTACAGCTACATCTGGATTAGCAGATTCCCATCTAACTTGTGCATCTGTATAAACAGGATTAAATTTATAACCGATAGTTTGAGTTGCACCTTTTAGCATGTTAGGACTGTAATCTTCAAAGACAATTTCAGGTAATGCACTTGAAAGTACAGTAACGTTTGCCTTATCGAATACGATGGCCTTTTGAGACCATTCAACTTTAATTTCAGTTTCACCAATGCCAACACCTATTAATTGACCATTAACAAATTTGGCAACAGATTCATCACTTGATGAGTAAACTAATTCTTTTTGAATTTGTTTAGCATCGTAGTTAGAACCAGTAGTAATATTAATGTCTAAACTTATAGTTTGGCCTTCTTTAACGGTATAATTATCGCTTCCGAAAGCAACTTTAACAGTATCAGCAGCTGTTGTACAAGCAGCGATACCTAAAATTACAAGTAGAGACACTAAAACTAAGAAAATTCTTTTTCTAAGATTCATGTAAATTCTCCTTTTCCTTTCGAACTTTTTACACTTTATTATAACACTTTTCAATTTTTTTGACAAGCGTTTTCATAGTATTTTTTAAAATAAAGCACTTAAATAGGCTATTTGCTGCATTTTTTTAAAGTTTATTTGTTGAATATTTCCTATAAAATACAAAAAAACAACCATGCTATTGCTATTGCATGGTTGTTTTAGATTACATTAAAGGTGTATTTTGAACAGTTGTAGTAAGAACTACAGAATCTTGAACACCATCTTTTTCAACAATAATACGGTAAGAAACTACCTTAGCAATTGGTGTTGTTTTTAGCACTCTACCTGAGTTATTAACATATTCAGGATTATTAGATTCTAAACTAATTTTGTATCCCATTTTAATGTATTGTAAAATTTGATATTCAATTTGAACTAATTCCTTAAAGTGCATATAGAAACCAGCTTCTCTCATTGTTTGAGGACAGTTTTTACCACTAAAGTAATGATGAGTTACAACATCATCAATAGTTAAATCATTTTCATCCATTAATTTAGCAACAAGTTTTGCAAGTCTTTGCCATGTATAATAAACATCTTCACCTTCAGTAATGCAAGATTCAATACCAATTGAATTGTTATTTCCACCATAGTTACTAATCTTACGATAAGTTTCACTATACCAAGTTTTACCTAAATAATATTGTCCATTATTGATAACACAACGGATACCATTATCATTAATATCGCTAGTTTTTAAGATTTTACCATTATATGTAGGCGCTAAAATAGTTGATTTCACACCATCAATTGCGTAATATCCATCTTCAGTAATTGTAATTTCAGGGTACTTATTTGTGCCATAAACACCACTAGGAACTTCTTCATATGTTCTATTACCATCACCCGCATGATAAGATCTTTCATTATCTGGAATATTGTGATAACAATCTTTATTATCGATAACATATTGATAACTTGCACCGTATGAACTACCAGCTGAGGAGTTGTAGTTATTATAAACTGTATCACTCCAGTCTTTAGCAGAATAATCTACATCACCTGTATCATGAACACAAATGTATTCTTTTTTGAAAACAGTACCAGGACGAACACCATTACCTAAAGGTGCAATGTTTTCAGTAATAACTAAATCTTCAAATAAATAACCAATAACACTAGTTTTTAATTCATATTGATAAATTCTTTGCCAACCAGTAACTTTAATATTTTTTACAATATTATTACTCTTAGCAACACTAACAAAATAATCTAACACTTCATTTAATGAAGCACCTTGTTCTAAAACAGTAATACCAATTGAAGAACTTATGTTTTGATTGTTTTTAACTTTAACAATGATTTCAGCATAACCAGCCTTAACACCAGTAATTACACCATCAGCAGAAATTGTAGCAACTTTTTCATTTAAACTACTATAAATATATCCACCACTAAGTTCATTATTATTTAGATCTACACCTGTAACAACAAGCTTATTTGTTTCTTCAACAGCTACTGTCACATTTCCATTTTCATAATCTAATTCTAAATGAGGATAAATCCATTTAGGAGTTAATACTAAATTTCCTTCAATAAAATCTGCTTCAGAAATACTAGTGAAAACACCTTCATAACCTTCAATTGTCCAACCAGCAAATGTATAATATTCACGTTCTAATTTAGGTAGTTCAAGTGGAAGTTCTGCAGTATTATATTCTTTTGGAGCATTATCAGGGAATATTAAACTATCATTATCATTTAATTTATATTCAATATCAAATGTTTGACCTTCAACTACAACTTTAATAACTTTTTCAGTTGTACTACCATCTTCATATTTAGCAATAACTGTAACATTAGTTGAACCTGGTTTAACACCAAATAAAGTCAAACTTGTATTATTTTTATCATCAACAACAGCAATATTTTCATCTTCAATTAACCAATCAATTTTTTTAGGTTTTTCACCAGTTTTAGAATATTTGATAGTTAATTTAGTAGTACCATTATGAGGAAATGATAAAGACCCATTAATATCAAAAGTTGCTTTAGCAAGCACCCATTTTGCTGTTAATTCGATATTTTCAGTAATTTTTGTATTAAAATCAAATAAATTTTCACCTAAAAACCATCCAGCAAATTCATAACCTTCTTTTGAAATAGTAACATTTTCAACAGTAGCATCTTTTTTCACTTCTACTTCTTTATAAATTTCATCATCAGACATAAATTTAACTGAATATTTTTTTGCGCAACTTGTCATAATAACTAATAAAGTTACAACAACAAACATAAAAAGTATTTTTGTTATATTTTTCATTTTAAATCCTCGCTTTTTCTATAATATTATACAACAAAATATTTTAATTTTCAAGAAAAAAAGGAACCACTTTTTTGTGGTTCCATTATTATTTTTTAAAGAATTTTTTTATACGATCAAAAATACTATTTCCACTAGTTTCATCTGTTTCAGAAAGTTGTTTAAATAATTCTTTTTGTTTAGATGTTAGATTTGTTGGAGTAACAACTTTAATCACAACAATTTGATGACCAACTTTTTTAGTAATCTTGTTATCAATCCCTTTATCAGCTAAACGATATTTATCACCGTTTTGAGTACCTGGTTTAAGTGTAAGTTTAACAGGTCCATGAATTGTTTTAACATCAATACTATCTCCTAAAGCAGCTTGACTAAAAGTAATCGGTAATTCTAAAATAATATTATTTCCATCTCTTACGAAGAAATCATGTTTTCTAACTGTTACATGTACAAATAAATCTCCATAAGATCCACCTCTTGTACCTGCTTCACCTTCACCAGCGACACGAATTGTTTGATCATTATCAATACCACCAGGGATATTAACTTCAATATTCTTAGCAACACGTCTACGACCTTGACCATTACAATCAGGACAAGCTTTAAGGATTTTTTGACCAGTTCCACGACATTCAGGACATTCACTTTCAGAACGCATTTGTCCTAAAATAGTATTTTGAACTGTCATCACGCGACCACGACCACTACATCTTCCACATGTTGAAATATCATTTCGAGAATAAGCACCAGTTCCACCACATTTAGTACAAGTATCAAAACGAGCAAACTTAATTTCTTTTCTTACCCCATAACAAGCTTCTTCAAAAGTAAGTGTAACCTCTTGTTCAATATCACGTCCTCTAGCAGGACCACTTTTTGTTCTAGAACTTCCACCACCGAAGAAACTACTAAAAATATCTTCAAATCCGCCAAATCCAGAGAAACCATCAAACCCTTGACCACCACCAAATCCTTGATTAACATCTTCTGTACCAAAACGGTCATAATTTGCTCTTTTATCAGGATCACTTAAACAGTCATATGCAACTTGAATTTCAGCAAATCTTTCGTTCGCATTAGGTTCTTTACAAATGTCTGGATGATATTTTTTTGCAAGAGTTCGATATGCTTTCTTTATGTCTTCTTGTGAGGCATCTCTTTGTACACCTAGTATTTCATAATAATCTTTTTTTGTAGCCACAGAAAAAGCCTCCTATTTAAATAGTATTATTTCTTGTCGTCAGAAATATCTTCAAAATCAGCATTAATTGTGCCATCATCATTTTGTGAACCAGCATCAGTTGGATTGCCTGCACCTTGTGCTTTTTGGTAAGCTTTTGTAGCTACACCTTGAGCAGCAGTTAATAATGCATCTTTCTTATTTCTAATTAATTCTAAATCATTACCTTGAAGTGCTTCTTCTAATTCTTTAATAGCAGCTTCAACATCTTGTTTTTCTTGTTCTGTAACATCTCCACCTAAATCTTTAATTGATGATTGGATTTGGAAAATATATTGAGAACATTCATTTCTTAAATCAGCTTCTTCTTTTTTAGCCTTATCAGCATCAGCATTTGCTTCAGCTTCTTTAACCATACGATCAATTTCTTCATCAGATAAAGTTGAGTTACCAGTAATTGTAATTGTTTGAACTTTACCTGTACCTAAATCTTTAGCTGAAACGTGAACGATA